>DASUMQ010000232.1:0-6214 GCA_036277615.1 Steroidobacteraceae bacterium | reverse complement strand
GCAACCGCCTGGACGCCAATCCCGTCGACGCCGGCGAGAACACCGGCCGCTTGAGCATCACGCTGGTGAAGGGCTCGGACCGCGCGGACGAGGAAGCCGCGATGGCGGGCATGCGCAAGGAACTCGAGAACCTGCCGGGGCTGCAGTACCGCTTCAGCCGGCCGGCACTCTTCAGCATGGCGACGCCGCTCGAGGTGGTCGTCGCGGGCTACGACCTGGACCGGCTGGGCGAGGCGGCCGAGCGCGTGCGCGCCGAGATGCTGCGCGACGGCCGGTTCGCCGACGTGAAGACCACGGTCGAGGCCGGCAACCCCGAGATCCAGATCGTGTTCGACCAGGAGCGTGCCTCGCAGCTCGGGCTGGTCGTCCGCGACATCGCCGACCGCGTCGTCAACAGCGTCCGCGGCGAAGTCGCCACGCGCTACAAGCTGCGCGACAAGCAGATCGACGTGCTGGTGCGCAGCGTCGACTCGCGCGCCGCCTCGATCGAGGAGGTGCGCAACCTGATCGTGAACCCGGGCAGCGCGTTCCCGGTGCCGCTCTCCGCCGTGGCCGACGTCCAGCTCGCCGTCGGGCCGGCCGAGGTGCGTCGCGCGGGCCAGGAGCGCGTCGCGGTGATCTCGGCGAACCTCGCCCGCGGTGACCTCGGCAGTGCCGTCGAGGCACTGCACGGCATCGTCGACCGCGTCGAGTTGCCGGTGGGCACGACCGCATTCCTGTCGGGCCAGAGCGAGGAAATGACGGCGTCGTTCCAGTCGCTGCAGTTCGTGCTGATCGCCGCGATCTTCCTCGTCTACTTCGTGATGGCCTCGCAGTTCGAGTCGCTGATTCACCCGTTCGTGATCCTGCTCACGATCCCGCTCGCGCTGATCGGCGCGGTCTGGGCGCTCTGGCTCACCGGCACCACGGTCAACGTGGTCGCCTACATCGGCCTGATCATGCTCGCGGGCATCGTCGTGAACCAGTCGATCGTGCTGATCGACGCGGTGAACCAGGCCCGCGAGCGCGGGCTCGAGAAGCACGACGCGATCGTCGAGGCGGGCCGCCTGCGGCTGCGCCCGATCCTGATCACCAAGCTCACGACCATCCTCGGCCTGCTGCCGATGGCGCTCGGCATCGGCGAAGGCGCCGAGGTGCGCGCGCCAATGGCGATCACGGTGATCGGCGGCGTGCTGCTCACCACGTTCCTGACGCTGCTGGTGATCCCGGTCGTCTACTCGGTCATGGACCGCAAGCAGTTCGTCAGGGCCGAGCCCAGGCCCGGGCTCCCGGGCGGCGCGTCGGCCGAACCGGCGCTGGGCTGAGCGGACACGCGGGGAGTCCCCATGCTGCACACCAACGTCGCGTTGCACCGCCCCGTCACCACGGTGATGGTGGCGCTCGCCGTGCTGGCCGTCGGCCTGATCTCGAGCCGGTTGCTGCGACTCGAGGCCATGCCCGACATCACGTTCCCGGGCATGCGCATCATCATCCCGTACGCGGGCTCGACGCCCGAGGAGATGGAGGAACTGGTCGTCCGCCCCGTCGAGGAGGCGCTCGCCACGCTCTCGGGCATCGAGGAAATCGACGCGAGCGCGCAATCCGACCAGGCGCAGTTCGACATCCAGTTCAACTGGGATCGCGACGCCGACGCCGCCGCGTTCGAGGTGCGCACGAAGCTCGACTCGATCCGGCCGCAGCTGCCGGTCGGCGCGGACCGCATGCTGATGTTCGCGTTCAGCGCGGGCGACCAGCCGGTCGCCGTGATCCGCATCGCCTCGGACCAGGACCTCACGGACCAGTACGAGACGCTCGAGAAGTTCCTGCAGCGGCCGATCGAGCGCATCGAGGGCGTCGCGCGCGTCGAACTGCAGGGCGTGCAGCCGCGCGAGGTGCGCATCCTGGTCGACCCGACGCGCCTCGCCGCCTACAGCGTCAACGTGGTGGACCTGCGCAACCTGCTCGAGGCGAGCAACTTCTCGGTGAGCGCGGGCGAGATCACCGAGAACAATTCGCGGTTCACGGTGCGGCCGATCGGCGAGTTCCACAACCTCGATGACGTCCGCGACCTGCTCGTGATGCCTGGCGTCCGACTGGGCGACGTCGCCGAGGTCGAACTGGTCGCGCCCGAACTGAACATCGGACGCCGCATGGACGGCCGCCCGGCGGTCGGCATCGACGTGTTCAAGTCGACGCAGGCGAACGTCGTCGAGGTGGCCGACCGCGTCATCGAGGCGGTCAACGAGGCCAAGGGCCTGCCGCAGCTGCAGGGCATCCAGATCCTCGTGGTCGGCAACCAGGCCGACAGCATCCGCGAATCGCTGAAGGAGCTCCGCAAGGCGGGCCTGATCGGGGCGGTGCTCAGCTTCTTCATGCTGCTCTTCTTCCTGCGGCACCTGCCGACCACGCTGATCGTGAGCCTCGCCGTGCCGGCGTCGCTGCTCGTGACGCTCGGGGCGATGTACTTCCTCGGCTTCACGCTCAACATCCTGACCATGATGGGCATGCTGCTTGCCATCGGCATGCTGGTCGACAACTCGGTCGTGATCACCGAGAGCATCTTCCGGCACCGCCAGCTGCACCCGGGCAAGTCGCTCGAGTCGACGCTCGCCGGCGTCAAGGAAGTCGGGCTCGCGACGCTCGCCGGCACCTTCTCGATGATCATCGTCTTCCTGCCGCTCGTGTTCGGCGAGAAGAACCAGATGTCGATCTTCCTGGTCCACGTCGCGGTGCCGATCGTCGTCGCGATGCTCGCCTCGCTCGTGATCGCGCAGACGCTGCTGCCGATGCTGGCGGCCCGCATGTCGCCGCCGCCCGAGATCTCGGGGAGCTCCTGGTTCGGCCGTCTGCAGGACCGCTACGCGCGTGCGCTCGACTGGGCGATGTCGCACCGCAAGACCATGGGACTCGTCACGCTGCTGATCGTGCTCTCGCCCGTCCCGCTGTTCGCCCTCAAGCTCGCGAAGGTCGACCCCTTCCCGCAGGAAGCGAGCCGGTTCCTGTTCCTGTCCTACCACATCGAGGGCTCGCACCCGATGGCCCGCGTCGAGGAGGCCGTGCGGCGGATCGAGGCGTACATCGAGGCCAACAAGGAGCGGTTCGACGTCGAGACGTATTACTCGGTCTGGCTCAACGACGAGGCGCACACCCGCCTCTACCTGACGCCGAAGGACGAGGCGAAGGTGCCCGCCGCCGAGGTCATGGAACGAGTGCTCGAGGACATGCCCGAGATCATCATCGGCAAGCCGAGCTTCGCGTTCGAGGGCGGTGCGGGCGGCGCCACGTCGTTCAGCCTCCAGCTTTCCGGCGAATCCACCGAGCGGCTCGCGGAGATCTCGCGCGAGGTCGCGCACCGGTTGTCGTCCGTCAAGGGACTGGAGGCCGTGCGGTCCGAGGCCGGCACGGGCGAACAGGAAGTGCAGGTCGTCGTGAACCGCGACCGCGCCTCGCAGATCGGCCTGACGACGCAGGACGTCGCGATGACGGTCGCGGGCGCGATGCGCGGCGACCGGCTGCCGGAGCTGCGCACGTCCGAGCGGGAGCTGACCATGCGGCTCGCCTTCCGCGAGTCCGACCGGCAGTCGGTCGAGGACCTCGCCCGCATTCCGGTCATGCTGCCCGACGGGTCGCGCATCGAGCTCGGGGCGGTCGCCGACTTCGTCGTGCAGCCGAGCGATCGCGAGATCCGGCGGCTCAACCGGCTCACGAGCGTCGTCATCAACGCGAACCTGGCCGAAGGCACGACCATGGACGAGGCGCGCGAGCGCGTCGAGCCGGTCATGAACGCCTATCCGCTGCCGCCGGGATACACGTGGAAGTTCGGGCGCGGTTTCGAGGAAAACGACAAGGCCATGCAGACCATGGCACAGAACATGCTGCTCGCGGTCGTGCTGATCTTCCTCGTGATGGCCTCGCTGTTCGAATCGGCGCTCTACCCGCTTTCGATCATCACCTCGATCGTGTTCGCGATCGTCGGTTCGATCTGGTTCCTGACGCTGACGGGCACGACCATCACGATGATGGCGATGATCGGCTTCATGGTGCTGATCGGCGTCGTGGTGAACATCGGCATCGTGCTGATCGCCCACGTGATCGACTTGCGGCACGCCGGGCTGCCGCGTCGCGACGCGATCATCCAGGCCGGGCGCGACCGGCTGCGACCGATCATGATGACCACGCTCACGACGCTGCTCGGCATGCTGCCGCTCGCGGTCGGCGACGCGCAGGTCGGTGGGGCGGGCGAAGGCAGTCCCGCCTATTACCCGATGGCGCGCGCGATCATGGGCGGGCTCGCTTTCTCGTCGGTCGTCTCGCTGCTGATCGTGCCGATGTTCTACGTGTGGTTCGACGACCTGAACCTGTGGCGCCAGCGCGTTTTCGGCCGGACCGCCGCTGGCGCGCCCGACGCGGCGGCCGCAGAACCTGTCGTGCGCTCCTCCTGAGCGAAGCCCTGGCCTCGCCCGCCTGCCCGCCGCGGCGCGTGGCGCGCTGCCGCGGGTGCTGAGCGCGAACTATCCGGCGGCGCGGCTGTCTTTCGGTATGGGACGCGATCGCGTCACGTATCAATCCTGTTCGACATATTCCATGGATGGAACACCCAACCCGCAGGGCGTACGGCCCGCCCGGTCGCGATTACACGGTCTGTACGCCGCCTGGCTCGGTCTCGCGTTCTCGGCGCTGACCTGCGCACAGGGAACGAGCCCGTTCGCCGGCTTGCGCCTGCCCAGCCTGGAGACGATGCTCGTGCTCGGCGCGGGCGTCGCTGTGCTGCTGGTCGCCGCGGCCGTGCTGGGCTTGGCAGTACGGGAGCTGCGCCGCGATGCGGCCGCGCGACGAAGAATTTACATGTATCGCCGTCGCGGTCGGGGCCGCATCGACCGGCCGCCGGCCACGACGGACTGATCCGACCGGCCACCGTCGATCAGCGCTCCAATTCTTCCCGTTCGAGTTCGGGTTCGTCGTCCTCGAGCGCCTTCGGTTCGAGCTCGAGCTGCGGCAGGTCCTGCTGCGCGAGCCCCTGCAGGTCGCCGGCGATCGCGACGAGCTGGTTCGTCGCGAGCAGGATCTGCTTCTCGCGCCGCCGCCAGCGCTGCTGCGTCGTGGTGCGCTCGGTGTCGAGTTCCTCGCGCATTTTCCTGAACGCGTCGTACACGGCCCGGAGCTTGTGCGCGAACTGCGGTGACGTCAGGTAGTCGTAGACCGCTTCCATCTTCTCGCCGCGGTTCGCTGCAACGACGCGCGCCTTGAACGCTTCGAGCAGGCCGGTGCGCAGCGCGCTTGCGAGCGGGACGGCAGGCGTGGCGCCGGTGACCCACACGTCTTCGTAGAGGCCGAACGGCTGCCCGTCCGGCCAGTCGCTCGGGAAACAGGTCGTGACGATCACGCCGACCTCGGCGCCCGCCTCGCGCATGTCTTCGCGGAGCTTCGCGGGCCACTGGGCGCTCCACTTCTGCGCGCGCTTCGCCTCCCACAGGATGAGTCCGGCCTCCTGGCCCGAACGCGTCATCACGCGCTGGCAGGCATCCGCGCCGCGGACGCCCTTCCGGACCTCGCTGAGCGCGTCGAGCGGGAAGGCGGCGGCGAGTTCTTCCTCGAGAATCAGTTCCAGCACCTCACCCTGCAACTGCTGTGAGCCCTGTTCCAGCCGCCGCTGCGTGTCGTTGAGCTTTGCGAGGGTGTCGTCGAGCCTCTTCTGCAGTTCGGCCTCGCGCAGCTTGCCCCGCTCCGTCTCGGCCGTGCGCACGGTCTCGGCGATCCGGCCGCGTTCCTCGTCGAGCCGGCGCTGCACGTCGAGTTCGAGTTGCTGCTGGCGTTGCTCGAGCGCCTCGCGATCCTTCCGCAGTTGCAGCTCCATCGCCTGGAACTGCGCAATCTGCGCCTGCTGCGCGCGCATCTGCTCCTCGAGCTCGCGGCACGCGGCGGCGGCGAGGTTCGCGGCCTGCTCCTCGACGACCCGGGACAGGTTCGATTCCCGCTCTGCGAGTTCGCGCGTTCGTGCGGCGAGGGCGTGGCGTTCGTCGGCAACCCGGTGCAATTCCGTCTCGCGCTGCACGAGCGAGGCGCGCAGCTCGGCTTCGCGGCGCGCGGCGTCCTCGCGCTCGAGCGCGCGCATTCGTTCGAGTGCTTCGGCGTGCTGCGTGCGCTGCGTCTCGATCAGCTCCTGCAGGCCCTTCATCTGGTCGCGGAGCAACGCCTCGCTCCGTGCTGCACGTTCGCGTGCGCGTCGCTCCTCGCC
>DASUMQ010000231.1:0-11714 GCA_036277615.1 Steroidobacteraceae bacterium | reverse complement strand
ATGCCCTCGACGACGTCGAGTTCGTTCTGCAGGCCCGAGCCTTCCTCGACCGTGATCACGCCTTCCTTGCCGACCTTCTCCATCGCGTCGGCGATCGTGCGGCCGATCGACTCGTCGCTGTTGGCCGAGATCGTGCCAACCTGCGCGATCGCCTTCTGGTCCTTGCACGGCTTGGAGAGCCGCTTCAGTTCCTCGGTGGCCACCGTGACGGCCTTGTCGATGCCGCGCTTGATGTCCATCGGGTTGGCGCCGGCGGCGACGGCCTTCAGGCCCTCGCGCACGATCGCCTGGGCGAGCACCGTGGCGGTCGTCGTGCCGTCACCGGCCTCGTCGGAGGTGTTGGAAGCAACTTCCTTCACCATCTGCGCGCCCATGTTCTCGAACTTGTCCTTGAGCTCGATTTCCTTCGCGACCGACACGCCGTCCTTGGTGACGGTGGGGGCGCCGAAGCTCTTCTCGAGCACCGCGTTGCGGCCCTTCGGGCCCAACGTGACCTTGACCGCGTTGGCCAGGATGTTGACGCCGCGGAGCATCCGCGTGCGGGCGTCGTCGCTGAAACGAACGTCTTTTGCTGCCATGTCTGTGTTCTCCGGAATCCGATTACTTCTCGAGGACCGCCATCACGTCTTCTTCGCGCATGACGAGGTATTCCTCGCCGTCCACCTTCACTTCGGTGCCGCTGTACTTGCCGAAGAGGATGTGGTCGCCGACCTTGACGTCGAGCGCGCGCACGGTGCCGTTCTCGAGGATCTTGCCCTTGCCGACCGCGACGACCTTGCCGCGGATCGGCTTCTCGGCGGCGCTGTCGGGAATCACGATGCCGCCCGGGGACCGGGTCTCGGCATCCAGCCGCTGGATGATCACGCGGTCGTGGAGCGGACGAATCTTCAACTTGTCTGCCATTGCTGCAAACTCCGTTTGTTTGTCTCAGCCTGTTTGGGAAGTTCGGGAAGCGTGCCGTTAGCACTCTCCCGATGCGGCTGCTAATAATAGGCAGCGCCGTGGCCATTTCAAGGGGGCGAGGCCGTCCCGGCACTCTTTTCATTCGTGCGGGTGCCGTCCCAGAGTCGCCCTGGCGTTGCAGTCGTCGCGGCAGCGGCGACGCAACAGGCACTGGTTGCGTGGGAGCAACTCATTGACACATAAGCGGTTTCTGGTGGTGTTGAGTACCTGCCCCGACGCGCAAGTCGCCGGCGAACTGGCTCGCGCGCTGCTCGAGGGCGGCCACGCGGCCTGTGTGAACGTCGTTCCGGGCGTGCGGTCCATGTACGTCTGGAAAGGTGCGGTACAGGCGGACGACGAGGTGCTCCTGGTGATCAAGACGACCGCGGCACGGTTTCCCGCATTGCGCGACACGCTCGTCGCACAGCACCCTTACCAGCTTCCGGAGGTGGTCGCGATCGGGATCGAGGATGGGCATCATCCCTACCTCGACTGGCTCGCGGACCCGCGCGGCGGTGCGCCTGCGGACGAACCCTGACGGCCGCGCCCGGACACCCGTTTCCCGACAACCACGCTGATCACCTGACCGCCCATGCGACCGATCCCGACCGCGCAGGCCCGACGGAGCCTGCTGTCCTGGACCTATCCGATCCTCGCGTTGCTCGCCGCGCTGAGCCTGCCCGCCCGCGCCGAGGACTTCCTGCCCGTGCGCTCCGCGTACCAGGTCGAGACGACGGTCGAGTCCGGTCGCCTGGTCGTGCGCTTCCGGATCGCGCCCGACTACTACCTGTACCGGGACAAGCTGGGCTTCGAACCCACCACGCCGGGCGTGAGTTTCGGCAAGCCCGCCCTGCCGGTGGGCGTGGACCACGAGGACGAGTTCTTCGGCAAGCAGGTCGTCTACCGCGACACCGTGGTCGTCGGCGTGCCGGTGTCTTTCGCCGGGCCCGCTCGCGACCTGGAGTTCAGGTTGAAACTGCAGGGCTGCGCGGATGCGGGCCTCTGCTATCCGCCCCAGACGTGGGTGACGCAGGTCAAATGGCCGGAAGGCGTCGGCGGCGCCACCCGGGCCAGCCAGGTCGCGGCCGCGCGAGCGACCACCCCGGTCGAGCAGCCAGCGCCTCCAGGTTCGACCGGCAAGGGCTTCGACCTTCGCGGGCTGCTCGGCATGGGCAGCGGCGCGAAATCCGACGCGGATTTCCTGCCGCCCGACCAGGCGTTCGTGCTGTCCGCCACGAGCCCGGCGCGCGACCTCGTGCGCCTGCGCTGGGACGTTGCCGACGACTATTACATCTACCGCGACAAGACCAAGGCCGGTTCGACCTCGGCACAGGTGCGGCTGGGTCAACTGGCGATCCCGGGCGGCGAGACACAGGTCGACGAGTATTTCGGCGAACAGGTGGTCTTCCACGGGGAGATGGTCGCCGACCTGCCGGTGTCGGCTGCGGCCGACGTGACCGAGATTCCGCTGGAGGTCACGTACCAGGGCTGCGCGGACGAGGGACTCTGCTATCCGCCGATCCGGAAGACGATCAGCGTCAAGCTCGGGGCGACCGCGGGTGCGGCGGGCGCGAGTCTCGCCGCCGGCGCGGGCCCGGTGCCTCGCGTGCAGTCCGAGCAGGACGCGCTTGCGACGAAGATCCGTCACGGCAACCTGTTCGCGGTGCTGGCTACCTTCTTCGGTTTCGGACTGCTGCTCGCCTTTACGCCGTGCGTGCTGCCGATGATCCCGATCCTGTCAGGCATCATCGTCGGCGCGGGCCAGGGGCAGCCGGTGGCGCGTGGGCGCGCGTTCGCGCTTTCGCTTGCGTACGTGCTAGGCATGGCCCTCACCTACACCGTCGCGGGTGCGGCGTTTGCCGCGGCCGGCCAGCAGGCGCAGGCCGTGTTCCAGAAGCCTTGGATCATCGTGCTGTTCGCGGCGTTGTTCGTATGGCTCGCGCTCGGCATGTTCGGGTTCTACAACCTGCAGGTGCCCGCGTGGCTGCAGGACCGGGTCACGCGCCTCAGCGGCCGGCAGAAGCAGGGCACGTTGCCCGGCACGGCCATCATCGGTGCGCTCTCCGCGCTGATCGTGACTGCGTGCGTCGCGCCGCCGCTCGTCGCCTCACTGGCGGTGATCAGCCAGAGCGGTGATGTGTTCCGCGGCGGGGCCGCGTTGTTTGCGCTGAGCCTGGGCATGGGTGCGCCGCTGCTGCTCGTCGGCGCCTCGGCGGGGGAATTGCTGCCGCGGGCGGGCGCGTGGATGGACACGGTCAAGCAGATCTTCGGCGTGCTGCTGCTGGGCGTCGCGATCTGGATGCTGAGCCGGATCCTGCCCGGCCCCGTCACGCTCGGATTGTGGGCCGCGCTCGCCTTCGTCTGCGGCTTCGTGCTCCTGGTGCGCGGCGGGCTTCAGCCGGAGGGGGGCTTCGGCGCCGTCCGGCGCAGCGTGGGTGCGCTCGTGCTGGTCTACGGCGTGGTCATGCTGGTCGGTGCGCTTGCCGGCCGCAGCGACCCGTTGCAGCCGCTCGCGGGTTTCGGTGCAACGCACCCGGCGACCGGTGCAGCAACGCATCGCGACGCCGTCGAGTTCCGGCGCATCAAGAGCGTCGCCGATTTCGAACGCGAGCTCGCGGCCGCGACGGCTGCCGGCAAACCGCTGATGTTCGACTTCTATGCGGACTGGTGCGTTTCCTGCAAGGAAATGGAGAAGTACACCTTCACCGAACCGGCGGTGCGGAAAGCCCTGGGCGACGCGGTGCTGCTGCAGGCGGACGTCACGGCCAATGACGACCTCGACCAGGCGCTGATGCAACGGTTCGGCATCCTCGGTCCGCCGTCGATCCTGTTCTTCGGCGCCGACGGCGCCGAGCGACCCGAGTACCGCGTGGTCGGCTTCAAACGCGCCGACGACTTCGCGCCGCACGTGCTCGCGGCCTTCGGCGTCGCGGATGCGGCGCGATGATGAACCGCGCCGGACTTGCGGCACTGGTCGTTGGAGCAGGTCTCGCCGGCGCCGCGGCGTACTGGTTCTTCGGCCTGCGCGCCACCACGCCTGCGGTGCCGGCCGCGCCCGCGGCGGCGGCGTCCCCCGACCAACCCGCGCGGCGTCTCGCCGATACCGTTCCCGCGTTCCAGCTCCTCGACCGCGAGGGGCAACTGCGATCGTTGCAGGACTGGCAGGGCAAGTCGCTGGTCGTCAACTTCTGGGCGACGTGGTGCGCCCCCTGTCGGCGCGAGATCCCGCTGCTGCAGCAGATTGCCCGCGAACGCGCCGACGACGGCGTCGAGGTCGTCGGCATCGCGGTCGATTTCCGCGACAAGGTGCTGGCCTATGCCGACGAAATGCAGATCGGCTACCCGCTGCTGATCGGCGAACAGGACGCGCTCGATGCGGCGGCGGCGTTCGGCGTGGACGCGATCGGGTTTCCGTTCACGATCTTCACCGACAACCGCGGCCGCGTCGTCTTCGCGCAGATCGGCGAGCTGCACCGGGCCGAGGCGGAGCTGATCCTCGACGAGGTCGCGGCCGTCAACGCCGGCGAGCAAAGCCCGGCCGAGGCGCGCGAGATGATCGAGAACGGCTTGCCCGCACTGCAGCATAAGTCGGCGGGGAAAAGCGCCGGATAACGCCGGAAACGCCGGTAAAAGCGGCGATCCTACAAAGATTCTGTCGCCAGTTGGCGACATATCTGGGTAGACTGCGCGCCCCACGTCCCCCGACCGGCCGCCATGGCGCACATCCTGCTCTTGAACGGGCCCAACCTGAACCTGCTCGGCCGTCGCGAGCCGGGGCTCTACGGACAGGTCACGCTCGAGCAGATCCACGAGCGCGCGGCCAAGCTCGCCGCCGACGCCGGGCACAAGCTCACCGCGCTGCAGAGCAATTCCGAGGCCGACCTGATCGACTGCATTCACCAGGCGCCGACCAGCCACGTGGCGTTCATCCTGTTCAATCCCGCCGGCTTGACGCACACCAGCGTCGCGCTGCGCGACGCGCTGCTCGCGGTGAAGATTCCGTTCATCGAGGTGCACCTGAGCAACGTGTACGCACGCGAGCCGTTCCGGCACCACTCCTATTTCTCCGACATCGCCGTGGGCACCATCACGGGCCTCGGCGCGGTCGGCTACGAACTCGCGCTCCGCGCGGCCTGCCAGCACCTCACCGGCCAGCCCGGCTCGCAGCTGCTGCCCAACTGAATATCACCGAAGGTTGCGAGACGATGGACATCCGCAAGGTCAAGAAACTGATCGAGCTGCTCGACGAAACCGGCGTCGCCGAGATCGAGATCAAGGAAGGCGAGGAGTCCGTGCGGATCAGCCGGCACCCGACCGGCGCTGCCGGTGCGATGCACATGATGCCGGCGCACATGATGCATTACGCGCAGCCCCAGCATGCCCAGGCTCCTCCTCCGGCCGCCTCGCCGGCGCCCGTCGCTGCCGCCCCCGCGGCCGCGGCCCAGAACCCCGACCAGGTAGTGACCGCGCCGATGGTCGGGACGTTTTATTCGGCCCCCGCGCCGGGCGCGAAGTCCTTCGTCGACATCGGCAGTGAGGTGAAGCCGGGCGACGTGCTCTGCATCATCGAGGCGATGAAGATGATGAACCAGATCGAATCGGACAAGGCCGGCAAGATCGTCTCCGTGCTCGTCAAGAACGGCGACCCGGTCGAATTCGGCCAACCGCTGTTCGTGATCGAATGACGGCCCGCGCCCGCACCCGGTCGTAACCCGCCCGACCGCACCTCGTCAGTCACCCGCCGGCACGGACACACCACGATGCTCGAAAAGGTCGTCATCGCCAATCGCGGCGAGATTGCGCTGCGCATCCTGCGCGCCTGCCGCGAGCTCGGCATCCGGACGGTCGCCGTGCACTCGACCGCGGACCGCACGCTCAAGCACGTGCTGCTCGCCGACGAGACCGTCTGCATCGGCCCGCCCCCCTCGCGCGACAGCTACCTCAACATGCCGGCGATCATCAGCGCGGCCGAGGTCACCGATTCCGTCGCGATCCACCCCGGCTACGGCTTCCTCTCCGAAAACGCCGACTTCGCCGAACGCGTCGAGAAGAGCGGCTTCAAGTTCATCGGTCCGCGGCCGGAGACGATCCGGCTGATGGGCGACAAGGTCTCGGCGATCAAGGCGATGAAGGCTGCGGGCGTGCCGTGCGTGCCGGGCTCCGATGGGCCGCTCGGCAACGAACCCGACGAGCTGTTCCGCATCGCGAACGACATCGGCTACCCGGTGATCATCAAGGCCTCGGGCGGCGGTGGTGGACGCGGCATGCGCGTGGTGCACAGCGACGCGACACTGGTCCACGCCGTGGGCGTCACACGCGCCGAGGCGCAGGCGGCGTTCGGCAACGACCAGGTCTACATGGAGAAATTCCTGGAGAAGCCGCGCCACATCGAGTTCCAGGTGCTCGCCGACCATTACGGCAACGTGATCTGCCTCGGCGAACGTGATTGCTCGATGCAGCGCCGGCACCAGAAGATCATCGAGGAGGCGCCCGCGCCGGGCCTCGCGCCGAAGCAGCGCCGCGCAATGAGCGAGCGCGTCGCCGCGGCCTGTGCGGAGATCGGGTACCGCAGCGCGGGCACGCTCGAGTTCCTGTTCCAGGACGACGAGTTCTTCTTCATCGAGATGAACACCCGCATCCAGGTCGAGCACCCGGTCACCGAACTCGTGACGGGCATCGACCTCGTCAAGGCGCAACTCCGGCTCGCGGCCGGCGAGCGGCTGCCGTGGACCCAGGACGACGTGCAGATCCGCGGCCACGCGATCGAGTGCCGCGTCAACGCCGAGGATCCGAAGAAATTCACGCCGTCGCCCGGCCTGGTGAAGCTCTGGCATGCACCGGGCGGCCCGGGCATCCGCCTCGACAGTCATCTCTACACCGGCTACTCCGTGCCCCCGCACTACGACTCGCTGGTCGCGAAGGTCATCGCGCACGGCGAGGACCGCGACACGGCGATCGCGCGCATGCGCAACGCGTTGAACGAGATCGTCGTGGAAGGCATCAAGACGAACGTGCCGCTGCACCAGGAAATCTTCCAGCATGCGGCGTTCCGGGCCGGTGGCACGGACATCCACTACCTCGAGCGACGGCTCGGACTGAAGTAGGAGTAAAGGGGATAGGGGATCGGGGATAGTGACGGACGCGGCGTTGCCGCGCGGCAGGCGCGCAGCGCGCTCCCACACTATCCCCTATCCCCTATCCTCTCTCCGGCCATGCCTTTCCTCCAATTGACGATCGACCTAGGCGCGCGCAAGCCCGAGCCGTACGAGGAAGCGCTGTTCTCGCTCGGCGCGCTTTCAGTCACGCTGCTCGACGCGGCGGACGACCCGGTGCTCGAACCCGCGCCCGGTGCGATGCCGCTGTGGCCGACCGTCATCGTGAGCGCGGTGTTCCCGGCCGACGCCGACGTCGCGGGCATCCGCACCGCGCTCGGCGCGACAGCGGGCCTCGATCCGCTGCTGATCGCCGAGAAGTCGCACGTCGAAGCCGTGGCCGATCGCGCGTGGGAGCGCGAATGGCTCAAGGACTTCCGGCCGATGCGCTTCGGACGCCGGCTGTGGGTGTGTCCGGGCGGACAGCGGCCACCCGCTGACGAAGCCTCGGCTCGGACGAGCGCGCACGATGCCCCGTCGGGCGAGCCTGTACTGGTCGAACTCGACCCGGGTCTTGCGTTCGGTACCGGCACGCACGCCACGACGGCGCTCTGTCTCGAATGGCTGGACTCAGGGGCCGACTCCTGGCTCCTCGAGGCGGGTCGGGTGATCGACTACGGCTGCGGCTCGGGCATTCTCGCGATCGCCGCGCTGAAACTGGGGGCCCGCCAGGCCGTGGCGATGGATATCGACCCGCAGGCACTGCTCGCGACGCGCGAGAACGCCGAGCGCAACGACGTGGCCGACCGGTTGGAGGTCACGGACGACCGCGACTGCGGCGGTTCGGTCGCGGACGTGCTGATCGCCAACATTCTTGCAGGACCCCTGGCCCAGCTCGCCCCCGCGCTCGCGGAGCGGGTGCGGCCGCGCGGGCGCATCGCCCTGTGCGGGCTGCTGCTCGAGCAGGCGGACGCCGTGACAGCGGCTTACCGGCCGTGGTTTGATATCGACTTGACCTGCGCGCGCGAGGATTGGGGCTTGCTGACGGGCCGGCGGCGCGACTAGCGGCGAGCCCGCAGCGACCTCGACCGGACGGATCGACCTACCGACCTGCTTTCCCAACGATCTATCATCGTCCGATGTATTCCCAGTGCCCGGAATGCCTGACGCGGTTTCGCGTGACGGCGGCCGTGCTGCGTGCCGCGCACGGTACCGTGCGCTGCGGACGCTGCGGCAGCGCCTTCGATGCATTGCAGCGCCTCACCGATACCGTGCCCGACGATGCCGAGCCGGGCTCCGCGCCCGCGCGCCTGTTGATGGAGCCGTCGCTCGCGGCGTTCGACGAACCGGGCGTCACTGACGCGGTCGACCGGTCGGAGGACGGCCAGGTGCTGCGCGAGCACCGCGGCAGCGAACCCGGTGTCGTCACCGAGTTTCACTTCTCCGCAGACGACATCGAGCAGGTCTTCGTCGATGCGCGCGACTGGCAGAAGCGCTATCCGCCCGTCGCAGGCGACGGGTCCGAGCGCAGTCGCCCCGCGCGAAGAGCGAACGACGCCTCCGCGGCCGTGGCAGCGTCCGCGAACGAGGACGAACACGGCGACCACGACGTCGCGGACTCGGGTTCGCCCCACCCTGCGTCCGGCGCGCCGGTCATGCTCGTGCACGAACCCGAGGCGATCGAGGACATCACGCTCGAAGGCGAGCGCATCGTGATCGAAGGCCTGCCCGAGCTGGACGACGACCTGCGCGAAATCGTGCGCGACGGCGAACCCGTGGACGATGCGGTGCCACTGGCCGACGGCGAGCCGCCGCCGGCCGACCTCGAGGCGACCGATCGCTTCGAGGCGCTGCGTCATGCGTCCGCCACCGCGCCGGCCGCGCCCGACGACGGCGGCGCCGAGCCGCCGGCCGACGCGGCGACCGTACGGCCCGTGATCGCGCCCGCGGAGGCGCCGCCGGCGCCGAACCTGCCATTCCGATTGCGCCAACGCGAGTTTCCGGCCGACGACGTGCTCGAGGGGGTTGGCGACGATGACGCCGTGGTGCCCCGTCGTCGCGCGGCCGTCGCGTGGGGCCTCGGCGCGTTACTGCTCGCGGTGGTCCTGGTCGCACAGGTGACGCATCACTATCGCGCTGACCTCGCGCGCGACGTCAGGCTCGGTCCGGTCGTGCGGGCGGCGTACGCGCGACTGGGTCGGCCGCTCGCGCCGAACTGGGACCTCGCCGCGTTCGAACTGCGCCAATGGGGCGCGAGCGAGTCGGTGTCCACGGTCGCCGGCACGATGAGCGTGCGCGCGAGCCTGCGCAACGGGGCGGACTTCGCGCAGCCCCTGCCGCTCCTGCGGCTCGAACTCGAGGATCGCTTCGGCGGCACGATCGCGCGTCGCGACTTCGAACCGCGCGAGTACCTCAAGGATCCGGCCCAGGCCTCGCGCCTGCTGACCCCCGGCGATACCACCGAGGCGAAGCTCGACGTGGTCGAAGCGGGCACGGACGCGGTGGGCTACCGGCTCGACGTCTGCATGCGCGAGGAGTCGGGCGCGACTCGTTGCGCCCAGTCGACCCCACCCGACGGTTCGGCGCCGCAGTGATGGCGTCGGTCCTCGCACCGGGCGGGCCCGCGCCCGGCCGCGCCGCGATCGTCATCGGTCCGTACCGGCTCGAGGGTCGTGCGCTGCTCGCACCGATGGCCGGCGTGACCGACCTGCCGTTTCGCCGCTTGTGCCGGCGCCTGGGTGCCGCGCTCGCGGCGGGCGAGATGATCGCCGCGGACCCGCGTCTCTGGGACACCGCCGAGTCGCTACGACGACGCGACCACACCGACGAACCCGAACCTCGCGTCGTGCAGATTGCCGGCGGCGACGCGGACACGATGGCCGATGCGGCGCGCCGCACCGTCGATGCCGGCGCGCAGGTCGTCGACGTCAACATGGGGTGCCCCGCGAAAAAAGTCTGCAGCAAGGACGCGGGCTCGGCGTTGCTGCGCGACGAGCAGAACGTCGCGTCCATCCTCGAGGCGACGGTACGCGCGGTCGCGGTGCCCGTGACGCTCAAGATCCGCACGGGCTGGGCGCCGGACCAGCGCAATGCGCTCGCGATCGCCCGCATCGCGGAGGCTGCCGGCATCCGCGCGCTGGCCGTGCACGGCCGCACGCGAGCGTGTCGTTTCAACGGCGCGGCGGAATACGAAACGATTGCTGCAGTGAAGCAGGCCGTGAGCATTCCAGTGTTCGCGAACGGCGACATCGACTCGCCCGCGAAAGCCGTGGCCGTGCTGCACGCGACGGGCGCGGACGGCGTCATGATCGGTCGTGCCGCGCAAGGCAGGCCGTGGATCTTTCGCGAGATCGCTTCCCTTCTGGAGGGAATCGTCGCCACGCCGCCGACGCACGGCGAGGTGCGTGATATCATGCTCGGGCACCTGCGCGATTTGTACGAATTTTACGGCGCTGAGTCTGGCGTCAGGATCGCGCGCAAGCACATTGGCTGGTACTGCTCAGGACGCCCGCACGCGCAGGTGTTCCGCCAGGCCGTCATGCAGGTGGTTGCGCCAGGCGCGCAACTCGCGCAGGTGCGGGAATATTTCGATGCGCTGGACGCACGGGCTGCCGACGCGGCCTGACGCGCGTCGGCGCAAGTCGCGAAGAATCAACGAGAGGCGGTCCACGGCATGGCGGCGCGTAACAAGAAGAGCACCCGGACCCGGCGCGAGCCGAAGCCCTCCAACGGCCACCACAACGGTTCGACGCGCAGCGTGCCGCTGCGCTCGCTCACCGAGCAGGCACTCGACGACTACTTCACGAGCCTGAACGGGCACGCACCCGGGCACCTGTACGACCTCGTGCTGCGCGAGGTGGAGGAGCCGCTGTTTCGCGCGGTGCTCGACTATTCGGCCGGGAACCAGAGCCGTGCAGCCGACATCCTCGGCATCAACCGCGGCACGCTGCGCAAGAAGCTCCGTGTGTACGGCATCGAAGGCTGATCCCTCGTGAATCCACCGATCCGGCGTGCACTGATCTCAGTTTCGAACAAAGAAGGCCTGCTCGATTTCGCCCACGAACTCGCCCGGCGCGGCGTGACGATCCTCTCGACGGGCGGCACCGCGAAGATGCTGCGCGCCGACGGCATCGAGGCCGTCGACGTCTCGAGTGTGACGGGCTTTCCCGAGATCATGGACGGGCGCGTCAAGACGCTGCACCCGAAGATCCACGGCGGCCTGCTAGGCCGGCGCGGGCTCGACGATGCCGTCATGAAGGCACACGGCATCGAGCCGATCGACCTCGTCGTCGTGAACCTGTATCCGTTCGCCGCGACGATCGCGAAGCCTGGCTGCACGTTCGAGGACGCGGTCGAGAACATCGACATCGGCGGTCCCGCGATGGTGCGCGCCTCGGCCAAGAATCACGAGCGCGTCGCGGTCGTGGTCGACCCGCTCGATTACGGCGCGGTGCTGGCCGAGATGGACCGCGACAACGGCGGCGTCGGCGCGGCGACCCGGCAGCGGCTCGCGACCAAGGCGTTCACGCACACTGCTCAGTACGACGCGATGGTCGCCTCGTACCTGTTGCAGGCGTCTCGGACGAACGGCAACGGCGCGGCGCAGAGCGTGTTTCCCGACCTGCTGCCGATGCAGTTCCGCAAGCGCCTCGACCTGCGCTACGGCGAGAACCCGCATCA
>DASUMQ010000230.1:0-3750 GCA_036277615.1 Steroidobacteraceae bacterium | reverse complement strand
AGTACATCGAGTGGGGCGCGTTCGGGCCGCCGGACACGACGCCCCGTTTTCCCGACGCGGCCACGGCGCTGCAGATGGGTCTGTACGAATTGTGGGACGCGGACACGGCCGTCACGAAGCTGACCGAGCTGCTCGCGACGTATCCCCAGATCCAGGACGTGCATTTCTGGGCCCAGCTGCCCGGCGAGCCCGTGGCCTCCGGACAGCGACGGATCGAGTACATGGCGAAGCACGTGCTGCCGCGCGTGCGCGCCAGGCTCTGAGCACCGCAGGGGGCGCATGAGCAACGAACTGCGACGCGCGTTCGGGCACTACCCCACCGGCGTCACCGTGATCACGACCACGACGCAGGAGGGGCGCTGGATCGGCATGACTGCGAACAGCTTCTCGTCACTGTCGCTCGACCCGCCGCTCGTGCTCTGGAGCATTGCCAGGTCCTCGACCAACTACGACGTCTTCCGCAATGCCACTCATTTCGCCGTGCACGTACTGCATTCGGGGCAGGCCGCGCTGGCGCGCCAGTTCGCGACCCGTGACTGCGATCGCTTCGCGGGCCTGCAGTGCGAGCCGGGACGCGGCGGGTCACCGCTGCTCGAGGATTTCCACGCGTGCTTCGACTGCGAGACGCACGAGGTGCTCGAGGGCGGCGACCACGTGATCATCGTCGGCCGCGTGCTCGAGTGTCGCGAGCGCGCCGGCGACCCGCTGATCTTCTACCGCGGCAGGTTCCTGGAGACGCTCGGGCCCGGCGCGTAGAATCGCCGCGCACCCGGCGGGGGACGGGCCTCACTTGTTGGCAACCAGCAAGTCAGTTATGATGGACGAAATGAACAAAGCGACGACGGACGGCCCCGCCACGCGGGCGCGCCGCAAGCAGGCCGAACGCACGGCACTCTCGGACCGCAAGCTCACGGAGGCGGCGATCCGCCTGCTCGTCGAACGCGGCGTGCAGGGCACCACGCTGCAGGCCGTGGGCGAGCTCGCCGGCTATAGCCGCGGCCTTGCCACGCACCGGTTCGGGTCCAAGGGCGGCCTGTTCGCGAACGTGCTCGAGGTCGCGAGCCGTGACTGGCTCAAGCGCATGCAGAAGGCCGTCGGCACCCGCACCGGCGTCGAAGCCCTCTGCGCTGCCACCGACGCGGTCGAGAAGTTCATGCGCGACCGCCCCGACGAACTCACCGTGATGTACCTGCTATGGTTCCTCGGCATCGACCGCAGCGCCGAGTACCAGTCGAACATCGCGAAGGTGCACAAGGCGCAGCGCCGCGACGTGGCGGCGTGGATCCGCGCGGGCCAGCAGGCCGGCACCGTCGCCGCGGACGTCGAGCCCCTGCGGGTCGCCGAACAGTACGCCGCATCGATGGCGGGCATCATCTACCAGTGGCTCGCCGACCCCGGCATCCCGGTCGGGTTGATGTTCGCGGAACTCAAGAACAACCTGCGTCACCGCCTGGAACTGCCCGAGGCGAGGGCCGCGCGGCTCGCCGGGTCGAAATCGCGCAAGGGCGGGACCGACCGCGCGAAGCGCGTCGCCGACGGCAACGGTCGTCACGCCGGCGCTAGCCGCTGAGGGCGGCCTCGCGCGCTTACTGCGCGCCGATCTGGGGTTGCTCGCCCGCAAAGGTGAACCCGCACGCTGTCCGCGCGTCGTAGCGCACCCATTCATACGGCGCGAGGCGCACGCCCTCGTACTGGAACACGCCCGCCCAGCCCGACGCCGTTGCGTCGACCGGCCAGGCATTCATCATGATCTTCTGGTACGAGTCGGTCGGCTTCGGCGTCTTCACCAGCATCGTGTCGTAGAACTGGTCGATGCGCTGGCCGTCCACGTACCACTCGAGTCCACCCTCGAACCAGCGGAACCCGTAATTGTGATAGCCCGAGGCGGCATCGAAGCCCAGCTGCACGACGCGCTCGTTGCGCGAGGCGTAGCCGTCGTCGTTGGTCCAGAAGTTGAACTGGACGCGCGTCGTGTCGAACCCGAGGAACTCGATGTCGATCTCGTTGTGCTTGCCGTTGCCGCCGTTGTCGTAGGGGCCCGCGAACGTGAAAAAAGAGGTGACCACCCCGGGCTGCCGGATCGGCTTGAACCGGGCTTCGTAGCAGCCGTAGCCGTGGAAACCCTTCGTGCGGTATTCGCCCGAACTGTACGGCTGGCCGAGAAAGGCGCGGTTGCTGAGCTTGAGGGTCATTGCGCCGGACGCGGCGTCGTGGAGGACGTGGTCGGCACGCCAGGCGTTGTCGAACGGCGAACCATTGGTCCACCGGTCCGCCTTCATCCAGCGCGTCGTGTCGTACGCACCGAGCTGGTCGATGAACGACCCGAGCGGCACCACGGCCGGCGTGTTGCCACGTCGCGCCGCGAACGCCTCGGAAAACATCGCGACGACGAGGCCGCCCGCGACGGTCGCAACGAGCAGTCGTGAGGCCAGTGCCGATCGGTCAGTGACGTCGTCCCGCTGCATGTCGGTCCTCCGCGGCATGGTTGCGCCGCGACCGTCGCGCCGGCCGCCACGCGCCGCCTTCCCTTGTTGTTCTTGCGGTCCGAAGGGACCGCGGCCCGTCCCGTCAAGCGCAGGCTAGTCGTTTCGTGACGCGCGTCAATCGCAGCGTGACATAACGTACGTCACGCGCGTCGGACCCGTCACCCGGCCGAGGTCAGCGCGGAGCGGCCGGCGTGCGAAGGCGCGTCACCCTCGATCGTCTCGGCGCGCGTGACCAGGGCCGCAATGCGTGCGTCCTCGAGCCAGGGTCGCAGGTTCCAGTCGAGTCGCGCCCACCAGCCGTGCCGCCAACCGCCGGCGATGGCCGTCTCGAGGTGTGCGATGCCTTCCTCGATCCGGTTCAGCAGCAGGCACGCCGTCGCGGTCCAGTACCGCACGTCGCCGCTGACGATGCCCTGCGCGAAATACCCTTCCGCGCGCTCGACGAAGCTCCGCAGGTCCTCGCGACCCCGCGCCTCGTCCCCGCTCACGAGTCGCAGGTGTGCCAAGGTGATCGAGTGTGGCAGGCGCCACACCCATTCATCGTTCAGGATCTCGTCGACGTCGCGGCACGGACTGAGCGTGGCCGCCTCGTAGCACGCGAGCGCCTCGTCGGGTCGACCCAGCGCCACGTTTGCGTAGGCGCGCTGCGCGTGACCGATCGCGGTGCCGGCGGCGCCCCCGGCGATGCGCAGCAGTGCCTCGCGCTCGTTGCGCGCCATGTGCAGCGCGACGACCAGCTCGACGTCGAACTGGTTGTCAGCGGCGCGCGCGCGCGCTTCATCCACCGCCGCGGCGGCCTCGTCGGGCCGGCCGAGCTGCAGCAGCAGCAGTGCGCGGCGGGCGCGATAGAACGCGCGACCCGGGGCGATCTTGATCGCACAGTCGACCCAGCGCAGCGCCTCGCGCACGCGGCCGCGCGTCGCCTCGAGCCGGGTCATGCCCGAGCACGGCACGGGGAACTGCGGGTCGAGTTCGAGCGCGGCGAGGAAACGCTCGCGCGCCTCCTGGTCGCGTCCGAACCGCAGGGCATCGAACCCCGCGTTCGTGACGACGATCGGTGCGAGCGGATCGAGACGGTACACGCGCAGGTTCCGTTCGGTGGCCTCCGCGAACCGGCCCTGCACCAGCAACGCGAGGCCGAGCCATACGTGCGCCATGGAATACCCCGCGTTCAGCTCGATGGCACGCTCGAATGCGTGCTCGGCCGCCACGGCATCGCCCTCGGTGAGTCGCACGAGCCCGAGTGAGGCGTGCGCCTCGGCAA
>DASUMQ010000229.1:0-3454 GCA_036277615.1 Steroidobacteraceae bacterium | reverse complement strand
GGACGTATTCGTAGAAGGTCCCGAAGCCCAGCCGCCGGTGCGCCTCCTCACGCCGCGCCACCACCAACCACCACCCACGTTTCCATGCCCGACCGTTACCACGTGGTTTCGAGACCCCACGGAACCGCCCTGGCAGCCTCGCGGTGGCGTCCTGCGATCAGCCCCGCGTGACCCGCCCGCGCATGAACACGCGCAATGCCAGCGCGCACGCTGCGCGTCCCATGCCGCGCGGCCGCGGATCTCGCGAAGGAGAACGGCGCTCCCTCCAGGATCGCGTCAATTAACCGGTCAATCCTCCTGCGGTCCTCGCGACGTCCCGCGCGTCAGCAGCGTCTCCCGCGCGCGGCTCAGGCTCTTGGACAGGGCGCGTGCAATGCGTTCGTGACCGGGCTCGTGGGCGAGCTGGTGATTGGTCCACGCGACAAGGTCCGCCAGCATCTTGACGGGATCGACCTCCTTCGACCGCTCGCCAGACTGCAGCGATGCGTACCTTTGCGACAGCTTCGTCAGCGCCTCCGCGTATTCCCTTCCGACGGTCTCCTGGGTGATGGCGGTGTAGCGGAGGGTCATGCGGAAATCGCGGTGTCCCAGCAGCTTCATCACGCCGAGGAGGCTCATGCCCGCCTCCAGCATCGACGTCGCGTACGTATGCCGCAGTCGGTGCGATGTGATGGGCTCGGTCGTGGACAGGCCCTCGCAGGCGCACCGCAGCGCGTCCCGCAGAGCGACGTAGTCGACTTTCTCGTCGCTCGCGGTCTCGAGCAGCCAGACCCGTTTCGGACGCGCTGAGATCTGCATCGACTCGATCAGCGCGAGCGTCTGCGCTCCGATCGGGACGAGGCGTTCGCTGTTGAGCTTGCCGAGAGGCACCTTGAGGAAGCGGTTCCCAAGCGTGTCCGTGCGGACGCACTCGAATTCGAGCGCGCGCAGCTCGCCGACCCGCAGGCCGGTGTGCCTCATGAGCAGCAGGCCGTGCCAGAGAGGGTTGAGGGACCTGGCCAGGCGGTCTTGCAGCGTTCGGTCGATGTCGGGAGGAAGCGGTCGCGGCAGGTACGTCGGAAGCTTCGGTAGGTCGCTGCCTCGGATGAGCAGCTCGGGGTCGATGCGGAGCTGGCCGCGCTCGTCGAGCCAGCGCAGGTATGCTCTTGCGTGTTGGATCATGTGGACCCGCGTCGACGGATGCAGTCCTCGATCGGAGAGCGAAAGCAGCCACTGCTCGATTCGCTGCCGGTTCAAGCGCGAGAGCGAAAGCCGCCCATCGTCGAGCCACTCGTGAAAGTGCTGGAGGCTCGTGCGATGACCGCGGCACGTGCTTGGTCGGTGGGTCGGCTCGAGTGAGCGAAGAAATGTCTCGGCAAGCTCGGGTAGCGGCCGACGGTGCCGTAGCCCGAGGCTCTTCGGATCGAAGCCGAGGTATCCCTGTCGATCGAGCCACTTGAGGTAGCCGATGAGCCCGCGCTTGTAGACCTGCACCGTTCGCAGATCGATGAGCTTGCGAAACGGTTTCGCGAAAAAGCTCTCGATGTCCTCGGGGGTCGCCGCCATCACCGTGAGCGATCGGCAGTCGAGCCACCGGTGGAAGCGCCGTACCAGGGGTTCGGCGCGCTGACCCTCCGGCGTCGCGAGAAACGGCAGGGCGAGCTCCCAGGTCGTGGTTGGTCGCCTTCTCACGGCTTACGCTCGTAGCGCTTCTCGATCGACGCGATCGCATATGCGTACTCGGCCGCGACGTCGTCCATCGACAGATTGATGTACTGCAGCGTCGTCTTGCCGTCGGCGTGACCCATCATCCGCTGCAGGATCGGCAGGCGCACGCCAGCGCGGGCCATGTCCGCGCCAAAGGTGTGACGCAGCCGATGGGCATTCGCTTGTGCCAGCGACGGCGAAGTCGTGCGGCGATGGCGAAACAAGCTGCGCAAGCCTTCGGCGGTCATCGGCGCTCCGCGGCGCCGGCCCTGCAGCACAAGGAAGAGCTTCTCGCTGTGCGCGTCCTTCGGCCGCTCGAGGCGCAGATAGTCGGCGAGCACGCGCGTCACCACGTCCGCGAGCGGCAGCATGCGCTCGCGATTGCCCTTGCCACGCACACGCACCCGCGCTGCGTTCCATTCGACATCTCCGATGCGCAGCGCCAGGAGTTCTGCCGAGCGAAGACCCGCGAGCAGCATGAGGTGCACGATCGCGAGGTCGCGATAGCGCGTGAGTCGATGCAGGAGCAACGAAACTTGGTCCACCGTCAGCGGCTCGACCAGCTTGCGCGGCGCCTTCACGCGGAGCTTGCGACGCTCGACGCGCTTGCGTCGATGTAGCCCCAGCGCGTGTTCGCGGCCGCGACCGGCGTAGTGACCACCCGTCGCGAGGCGTGCCTGGCTGAGCGGCGATCCCGTCGCGAAGCGGTAGAGTTGCTCGCAGGTCGTGAGTCGGCGGTTGATCGATTTCGGCTGAGCTCCGGCACGCTGCTGCGAGACCACGAATTCGATCAAGCGAGCGGCATCGAGCTCGCGGAGCACGACCTTCGCGTCGTGCATCCACCGGTACAGCGCGACGAGGTCGTAGGCGTACGCGCGCACCGTCGCGGGCGACAGCCCTCGCGCGCTGACGGTGTCGAGGAAGTCGTTGCCGTCGCCGACGTCGATCTCGTCGTCGGCGTGGATGCGATGGCCGGACGGACCGAGCGCGGCCCAGATCGGCGATTCGTGCGGTCGCGACATCGGGCCGACTCTGCCTCGGAGCGGCACTGGGATTTCGCGGCCCCGCGTCTTAGTCGGACGAATTCCTATGACGAATCCAGGGCTTCCGCCCGCCTCTGGGATTGCACGGACGGCGCGAGGACTTTCGCCAGATGCGCTATGAAGTCCGACCCTTGCACCCCGAACTGGGATTGCGCGACGTCCCAGGGAAGTCGCGCCAGCGCCGACGGCATGCGCAGCGGATCGGGCACCGCCGTCCTCGCGGCTCGTTCCTGCATTCGCCGCGCGACGAAATATTCGGGGTTCGCCGCGCGCCACTTGGCCTGCTTGCGTTGTCGTCGTGACGACTGGCAGAGATCCTCACCGCACGCACGCTGACGGTTCCCGATCCGCGGGTCAGGTTGAAACCAGCGCCGGCACACCGAGCACGGCCGCTTCTTCACGAAGGCCATCGCCGCGAGCGTTGCCCCGACTCGGCGCCGCCGATCGAGCGCGTTCTACACGTCGATTGGCCGGTTAGATCTCAAGAAAAAAGCGTCACAACGGCGTCGGTTCTAGTTTGAGTTCCAACTTTCTGATCGCCGCGTTGTCACCGCCACTCCCGTCGGGCACGCCCGGACCCCGCGTCGCGTAGCGCGCGAAGAGCGGGACCGGAGAAGACCTGACTCCAACGGCCGGGTGAGAGCTCGCGCGGAGGATCGACCACTCTTTCGTGATGCGTCGCTCACCCGCGGGCGGGCAGCCGCAGCAGGCGCGCCACCCATGCA
>DASUMQ010000228.1:0-2414 GCA_036277615.1 Steroidobacteraceae bacterium | reverse complement strand
TCGTCCGGAGGCCTTCGTGCCCTTCTCTCACGTCGTTGCGCTCCCCCCGGATGTGCGTGACCGATTCCTGGACACAGTGTTCTTCGTATCGAGGACGTCGGATCTCGTGGGCTCTCGGCGCCGTTTTGAACGTATGGTCGCCGGGGAACTGCCAGGATCCGAACTGGTTTTCTTGCGGCCGGTTTCGGAGGTCGTCGGCGAGGCTACTGGAGAGCGGCCCATGCTCGCGAGCGCTGCCGGCCTATTCAGCATCATCTCGCTCGCAATGGTGGCGTTCGGGTTGTACGCGGTTGTGGGGCGAAGCCTAGTGAAGCAGTACCGTGAACTGGCAGTTCGTTTTGCGCTGGGTGCATCAGCACAGCGGGCGGCGTATGCGACTGTCCGCCCAATTGCCTTCGCCTCGATCGGCGGTCTGGCCCTTGGTGCAATCCTCGGTCTGGCAATAGTGCGGATGCTGGCCAAGGTGCTGGTCGCTCCGCCGGGGTTCGATCTGGGCACCGCCATTGCGGTCGCCATTACCCTTTCGGTGGGCTCTGTCACGGCTGCAATGCTCGTATCCTGCGCTGGGCCTGCAATTCGCGCCACGCGCCGGGATCTTGCATCCGACTTGAGGTCGAATTGACGGTGCGGACTGGCGTCACTCGTGGGATCCGTACACGTTCTCAATCCTCACCGAAGCCGCCGGCACGGTGCGCTTCAAGGACATCATCGACAAGGTGACGGTCCACGAGGAAGTGGACGAGATCACGGGCCTGTCGCGGCTGATCATCGTCGACTCGCCGGATGAGAAGAAGCAGCCGGCGATCGAGATCGTCAGCAAGACCGGCACGGTGCTGCACAAGTACCACATGCCGTCGAACGCGCACTTGATGATCGCCAACGGCGACGAGGTGATGGCCGGCGACGTCCTCGCGAAGATCCCGCGCGAAACGACGAAGACGAAGGACATCACCGGCGGTCTGCCGCGCGTGGTCGAGCTGTTCGAAGCCCGGAAGCCACGCGAAACCGCGGTCATCTCCGAGATCGACGGCACGGTCCGCCACGGCGGCATCGTCAAGGGACTCCGCAAGATCCTCGTCGTCCCCGATGACGGCGCGGACGTGCGCGAGTACTCGCTGCCGCGCGGCGTGCACGTGAACGTCCAGGAAGGCGACCGCGTCCGCGCGGGCGAGCCGCTCATGGACGGGCCGCGCAACCCGCACGACATCCTCGCCGTGCTGGGCGAGAAGGAGCTGCAGGCGTATCTCGTCAACGAGATCCAGGAGGTCTACCGCCTCCAGGGCGTCGGCATCAACGACAAGCACATCGAGGTCATCGTCCGGCAGATGATGCGGTGGGTGAAGGTCGAGGAGGTGGGCGACACCGAGTTCCTGATCGAGGAGCAGGTGGACAAGTTCCGCTTCCAGGAAGAGAACGAGCGCGTGCTCTCGCAGGGCGGCATGCCGGCGAAGGGCCGGCCGCTGCTGCTCGGCATCACGAAGGCGTCGCTCTCGACCGATTCCTTCATCTCGGCCGCATCGTTCCAGGAGACGACGCGCGTGCTGACGGAGGCGTCGATCAGCGGCAAGGTCGATCACCTGCGCGGCCTGAAGGAGAACGTGACGATGGGACGTCTGATCCCGGCGGGCACGGGCTTCGACTGGTACAAGCACGTGACGATTCCGCCGGACGAGCCGCCGCCCCCGCCGCCGCCGTCGCCCGAGGAGCTGGAAGCGCAGCGGGAGATGGACGACCTCACCGACGCGGACTTCATGTATCGCGGAGACGACGAGTAAGGGAAAGTTCGAAGTTCGAAGGGAGAAGTTCGAAACCAACGGGCGCGCTTACGACAGGTGGGCGCGCCCGTTGTCATTTGCCGGTCCGGCACGACCCTCAGAAAGGTTGCCCCTCATCGAGAAGTCAGCACTGCCGTGCCTGTTCTGCCGACGAACGGGGTTACCTCGCCGGCATTGACGTGACCCGCGGCTCCGGGAATCATGCACCGATGCCGGAACGTGTGAAGCGCAACCGGTGCCAGGCTCGGTGACGCTGTGAACGGGTATCAGGGCGCAACTGAGGATCCGCCTCGAGAGCCTCGTGGCCGCGGTCGACGGATGCGGTGGCTGCCGGCGACTCTCGCTGCTGCAGCTGTCGTCGCCGTGCTGGGTGTCGGCGGCTGCTTCGTGTTCGGAGCGTCGGCGCAGGCGGAAGGCCGTCTCGAGGGAGGCCGAATCGTCCGATCGATCGCCGAGAGCTGGAATTCAGAGATCCTCCTCACTCGCTTCACGCCTGAAGTGCGCGCGACTACCGATCCTGGTGAGCTTCGCAAGTTCGTCGGCGTCCTGCGCGATCGTCTCGGCGTGCTCAAGGTCCTCGGATCGGCAAGAACTGATGGGTGGCAGGTCGTGTTCGGGATCCAGGGGATCGCCGTCTGG
>DASUMQ010000227.1:0-5583 GCA_036277615.1 Steroidobacteraceae bacterium | reverse complement strand
GATCTCACCGTACCGGCTCCGACGCCTCACCGGTTTCCTCAACCCCTGGGGCGACCCGTTCGACAGCGGGTTCCAGCTCGTCCAGTCGTTGATCGCGATCGGCCGCGGCGCGTGGGTCGGCGTGGGTCTCGGTTCGAGCGTGCAGAAGCTCTTCTACCTGCCCGAAGCGCACACCGATTTCGTGTTCGCCGTGTTCGCCGAGGAGTTCGGCCTGTTGGGGGTCGTCGTCGTGATCGGGCTGTTCGCGCTGCTCGTCGCGCGGGCGCTCAAGGTCTCGCGCGAGGCGGCGCGCGCCGGCCAGACGTTCCAGTCGTACGTCGCCGCGGCGATCGGCGTCTGGCTCGGGCTGCAGGCGTTCGTGAACATCGGCGTCAACATGGGGTTGCTGCCGACCAAGGGTCTCACGCTGCCGCTGCTCTCGTACGGCGGCAGCAGCATGCTGGTCACGCTCGGCTGGATCGGCGTATTGCTGCGCATCCACCACGACACGCAGGTGAGCGGCCGAGCGGGCGCCGTGCCACGCGAGGGCCGGCGCACGTGACACGCAAGGTGGCACTGGTCATGGCGGGCGGAACGGGCGGCCACGTGTTCCCGGCGCTCGCGACCGCGCGCGTGCTCCAGCGTCGCGGCTTCGACGTGGTGTGGCTCGGCACCGAGCGCGGCATCGAAGCGCGGCTCGTGCCCGCCGCGGGCATCCCGGTCGAGTGGCTCAGCGTGAGCGGCTTGCGCGGCAAGGGGCTCGCGGCCCTGCTCGCGGCGCCGGTGCGCCTGCTCATCGCGCTGAGCCAGGCGATGCGTGCGATCCGCAAGCACCAGCCGCGCGTCGTGCTGGGCGCGGGCGGGTTCGCCTCGGGACCCGGCGGCATCGCGGCTTGGCTGCTGCGGCGGCCGCTGGTCGTGCACGAGCAGAACGCGGTCGCCGGCATGACCAACCGGGTGCTCGCGCGCTTTGCGACGCGCGTGCTCGAGGGTTTTCCGGGCAGCTTCGGCCGCGGCATCAAGGCCGAGCGCGTCGGCAACCCGGTGCGCCCCGAAATTGTCGCCGTGCCGCCGCCCGAGCGCCGCTATCCCGGGCGCGAGGGCCACGCGCGATTGCTCGTGTTCGGCGGCAGCCAGGGCGCGGCGCGGTTGAACGCGGTGCTGCCGGCGGCCCTCGGCGAACTGCCCATGGAGTTGCGCCCCGAGGTGCTGCACCAGACGGGCCGGCACAACTACGAGGAAACTGCACAGGCGTACCGCGCGCGCGGCATCGACGCCGACGTGCGGCCGTTCATCGACGACATGGCGAGCGCCTACGGCTGGGCGGACCTGGCCGTGTGTCGCTCCGGCGCGCTCACGGTGGCGGAACTCGCCGCCGCCGGCGTGCCAGCCATCCTCGTGCCGTTCCCCGCGGCGGTCGACGATCACCAGACCCGCAACGCCGAGTACGCGGTGCGTGCGGGCGCCGCGCGACTGCTGCCCGAAGCCGGGCTCACGCCGATCTCGCTCGCCGCGACGTTGCGCGAACTGCTCGAGCAGGGTCGTCCGCGGCTCGAGCAGATGGCCCACGCCGCGCGCCGCAGCGCGATCGTCGATGCCGACGTGCGGCTCGCGGAAGCCTGCCTGCAGGCGGCGGGGGAGGCGGCGTGAAGGACCGCATGCGCCGCATCCACCGGATCCACTTCGTCGGCATCGGCGGCAGCGGCATGTCCGGTATCGCCGAGGTGCTGCTCAACCTGGGGTACGACGTGCAGGGCTCGGACCTCCGGCACGGCGAGGTGACGCGGCGCCTCGAATCGCTGGGCGCACGGATCGCGATCGGGCACGCGGCCGACAACGTGCGCGGCGCCGACGTCGTCGTCGTCTCGAGCGCGATCAACGCCGAGAACCCCGAGGTCGCGTACGCGCTCGAGCAGCGCCTGCCGGTGGTCAAGCGCGCCGAGATGCTCGGCGAGCTGATGCGCTTCCGGTACTCGATCGCGGTCGCCGGCACGCACGGCAAGACCACGACCACGAGCCTCGTGGCGAGCGTGCTCGCCGAGGGCGGCGCGGACCCGACGTTCGTGATCGGCGGTCGCCTCAAGAGCGCGGCGAGCAACGCGCGGCTCGGCGCGGGCGAATACCTCGTCGCCGAAGCCGACGAGAGCGACGCTTCGTTCACGCACCTGCAGCCGATCGTCGCGATCGTGACCAACGTCGATGCCGACCACCTCGGCACGCACGACGGCGACTTCGAGAAACTCAAGACGAGCTTCGTGGACTTCCTGCACAACCTGCCGTTCTACGGCCTCGCCGTGATCTGCAACGACGACGCCAATGCACGCAGCCTGCTGCCGCGGATCGCGCGCCCCTACGTGACCTACGGCTTCGACGAGGCCGCCGACGTGCGCGCCGTCGAGGTCGAGCGCCTGCCGGGGCGATCGGAGTTCACGGTGCTGCGGCCCCACGGCGCCCCGCCGCTGCCGGTCACGCTCAACCTGCCCGGACGGCACAACGTGTTGAACGCGCTCGCCGCGATCACGGTCGCGACCGAGCTCGAGATCGACGATGCCGCGATCCAGCGCGCGCTCGCGAATTTCCAGGGCATCGAGCGTCGCCTGCAGTGGCTGGGCGAGGTCGACATCGGCACCGGTCAGGTCACGCTGGTCGACGATTACGGGCACCACCCGACCGAAATCGCGGCGACGGTCGACGCGGCGCGCCAGGGCTGGCCGGGTCGTCGCATCGTGCTCGTGTTCCAGCCGCACCGGTACACACGCACGCGGGACCTGCTCGACGAGTTCGCGCAGGTGCTCGCGGATTCCGACGCGCTCGTCGTGGCCGAGGTGTACCCCGCCGGCGAGGCGCCGATCCCGGGCGCCGACGGCAAGGCGCTCTGCCGCGCGATCCGCACGCGCGGCAAAGTCGAGCCAGTGCTGCTCAAGTCGCTCGACGAGATGCCGGACGCACTCGCCGGCATCGTGCGCGACGGCGACGTCGTGCTGACGATGGGCGCCGGCCAGATCGGCGGCGCGTCGCACGAGCTTCCACGATCACTGCCCGCCGCCGTCGCGGCGCGAGGCTCACGGTCATGACTTCCCGGCCCTTCACGACGAACCCGAACGACTTCGGCCGCGTCGCAGTGCTGCTCGGCGGCACCTCGTCCGAGCGCGAGGTTTCGCTCGATTCCGGCCGCAACGTGCTCGAGGCGCTGCAGGGTCGCGGCGTCGACGCGCACGCGGTGGACGGCATCCCGGCGCTGGTGCAGGCCCTCACGGCGACCGGTGGCCCCAGCTTCGATCGCGTGTTCAACATCCTGCACGGCAACCGTGGCGGCGGCGAGGATGGCGTGCTGCAGGGCCTGCTCGAAGCGCTCGGCGTCCCGTACACCGGTTCGGGCGTGCTGGGGTCGGCCCTGTCGATGGACAAGATCCGCACCAAGCAGGTCTGGCTCTCGGTCGGCTTGCCCACGCCCGGATACGTGAGCCTGCAGCGCGGCGAGGACGTGGTCGCAGCCGCGCACAAGCTCGGACTGCCGGTCATCGTGAAGCCGGCCTGCGAAGGCTCGAGCGTCGGCATCACGCGCTGCTTCAAGGACGCGGACCTCGCGACCGCGGTCGATCTCGCGGCGCGGTACGAAGGGCCGCTGCTGGTCGAGCAACTGGTCCAGGGCGACGAGTTCACGGTCGCCGTGCTCGGGTCGGAGGCGTTGCCGTCGATCCGGATCGTGCCGGCGGGCGAGTACTACGATTACCACGCGAAATACGTCGCGGACGACACGCAGTACCTCTGTCCCGGGCTCGCCGGCGCGGCCGAGCAGGAACTGCAGACGCTCGCGCTCGCCGCGTTCTTCGCCGTCGGGTGCAGCGGCTGGGGCCGGGTCGACTTCATGCGCGACCGTGCCGGCAAGCCCTGGCTGCTCGAAGTCAACACGGCGCCCGGGATGACGAGCCACTCGCTCGTGCCCAAGGCGGCGCGTCAGCGCGGCATCGACTTCGAGGACCTCTGCTGGCGTGTGCTCGAGACCAGCTTCCACGCGCGCGGCGCGACGGAGGGGACGCGGTGATCTCGCTGTCCTTCGTCGGCAAGAAGCCGCGCCGCCAGGCCACGCGCACGGAGCCGCACTGGTACGAGCGGGTCGACTGGCACGCCATCGGCACCTCGGCTGCGGTCGCGGCGACGTGCATCGTCGTCGGGCTGCTGCTGATCTTCGCGATCGACCGTCCGGTGCGACGCGTGCTGCTCGAAGGCCAGTTCCAGCGCGTGGCACCCCCGGAGATCGAGACGGCGGTCGCGCAGGCGGCGCGCGGCGGCCTCGCCTCGGTGGACCTCGCGCGCATCCGCGAGCGCGTCGAGGCCATCGCCTGGGTCGACAACGCGGTCGTGACGCGCGTGTGGCCGGACGCGATCCGGGTCGTCGTCAACGAACAGGTCGCGGCGGCCCGCTGGAACGACACGGGCCTGCTCAACGCGCGCGGCGAACTGTTCATCCGCAAGGCGCGGTTCGTGCCGCCGGAACTGCCGTTGCTCGAAGGACCCGACGGCAGCGAAGCCGACGTCGCGCAACTCTACATCGACGCGCAGGGCCGACTGCTCGAGGCCGGCCTGCGCCTGACCGGCGTCCGCCTCGACGAGCGCGGCGCCTGGGAACTGCGACTCGGCGACGGCCTGCAGGTCAGGCTCGGGCGCCAGGAAGTGCACGAGCGCCTCGAGCGCTTCATTCGACTCGCGAGCCCGATGGTGGCGAAGCGCGTCAACGACATCAGCTACGTGGACATGCGCTACACCAACGGGTTCAGCGTGGGCTGGAATGCCCGCAGCGCTCTGGCCGTCGCGCCGAACGAGGATGCGACACCCGATGCCTAGGAAACCGGAACGAAACCTGATCGTCGGGCTCGACATCGGCACCTCGAAGGTCGTCGCGATCGTCGGCGAGCTCGCCCACGAGGGCGTGATCGAGGTCGTCGGCGTGGGGTCGCACCCGTCGCGCGGCCTCAAGCGGGGCGTGGTCGTCAACATCGATTCGACGGTGCAGTCGATCCAGCGCGCGGTCGAGGAAGCCGAGCTGATGGCCGGCTGCCAGATCCACTCGGTGTTCGCGGGCATCGCGGGCAGTCACGTCCGCAGCCTCAATTCGCACGGTATCGTCGCGATCCGCGACAAGGAAGTCATGCCGGGCGACGTCGAGCGCGTGATCGACGCGGCGCGTGCCGTGGCGATCCCGGCGGACCAGAAGATCCTGCACATCCTGCCGCAGGAATTCATCATCGACGCGCAGGACGGCATCCGCGAGCCGGTCGGCATGTCGGGCGTCCGGCTCGAGGCGAAGGTCCACATCGTCACGGGCGCCGAGAGCGCCGCGCAGAACATCGTCAAGTGCGTGCAGCGCTGCGGGCTCGAGGTCGAGGACATCGTGCTCGAGCAGCTCGCCTCGAGCTACGCGGTGCTCGCGGACGACGAGAAGGAACTCGGCGTCTGCCTGATCGACATCGGCGGCGGCACGACCGACATCGCCGTGTTCGCGGGCGGCGCGATCCGCCACACCGCGGTGATCCCGATCGCCGGCGACATGGTCACCAACGACATCGCGCAGTCGCTGCGCACGCCGACGCACCACGCCGAGGA
>DASUMQ010000226.1:0-2501 GCA_036277615.1 Steroidobacteraceae bacterium | reverse complement strand
CCTCGGATGATCTGGATGAACGGCGCCGCCTCCGCTGACGAATGCTAGTTTTTCGAGACCGCCCGAGTACATGAAGTCCGAGATCAGAAAGTTACGAACTTCGTCCACGTCGGGATGCAGCCGCACGTCGCGCGCGTGCTCAGGAAGGAATCGACCGCCGACCGGCCGACCCGTCTGGGCCACGAACACGAATTGGCCGCGATAGTTGATCGGCGCCCGCCAGAGCCGGATCCAGTTCGCCGGGGCACCGGCTTGCGCGCGCTTGCGTAGAGACAGGTCCGGCAGCCGCCCGAATACGCGCTGGGCCGTGCCCACCCCTGTCGGATTGCGGCGATAGCCTCGCCTGACGAACGCCGCACCAATGTCGTCGAGGTCACCGACGAGCACGACATTGAGTGGCTCGCCCGCGGCGGCGCCCTCGTCAGTGCTGGCACAACAAGGCAGGCTTTCGAGCGCCCGGCGCAACGCGTCGAGATCATCGTAGCGAGTGATTTCCGAATCTGTGTATCGATGGATCTGCTCGACGGCCTGTGCGACATCACCGCGCACCGGCAGGAACAGCGTAAAGGGCAACATCATCTTGTTCCCCAGCAGGTCGACATTGAGCAACTTGGTGACGGGCTGGGGATTCGTAAACAAGATTCCGCTGCTCGCGCCGTGCGCCGGAATCGGGTTCGGAAAGGCCAGTCGGTCGAAGTGCTCGTCGATGCGCGCATTGGTTTCGCCTGCCATCTTGACGTGCGCCGACCACGCCACTTCCAGCGGCGAGAAATAGTCGGGATCAGTGCCTGAGCGCAGCAGCCAGAGCACCTGGTCCGTGTCGTTCCGGACCTCGATCCAGACTGGCTGTATGCCGGCAGCCGTGACGTCGGTGCCGAACATGCGCAGGCTGTCCTCCGAGTCGAGTACCGAGGCGCTGAGGGCGACACCGCGTTTTGTTTCCGTCACGGCCCGGGCCCGCAACGGCACTTCGCTCGTGTCCACTGGCGCCTGCCACGTCGCGCAAGCGCTGAGGGCGGTCAAGAGGCAGACGAGCCACGTGAGGCGAGTGGCAAAGCGCCATCTGGCCACGTACGACGTCATTGTCGTTCGTCCTCGATGAACCCGTGACCCAGAGATTCCCACGGCAGAAACTGGATTTCGTTCAGGGACGTGGGTTCCTTGTCGAACAGCAGCACGGTGCGCAGGCCGCCGGTGAAATACGGATCCGTCGTCAGGTTCTCGCGCGGCGCTTCTTTGGGTGCGGCGCCGACCCCGCCGACGAAACCTATCGCTCGCACGCCCTGCGAATAGACGAGGTCCTCAGTCAAGGCTCGAGCGGCCTCATCCACGTCGGGATCGATCTTGTGTGTCGTAAACGTCGGGGAATGGATGGTCAGGCGGCTGCCGATGTCGCGACTGATCTGCCCCACCCATACCAACCTGCCGTGGTAGTGCATCGGGCTGCGCCAGAGACGTAGATGGTTGCGCTGGTGAATGTTGTCGCGAGCCTTCTGTAATGCAACGTCCTGCGATCGACCGTAGAGGTACAGATTGCTTATCGGCGCGTACGGGTAACGCTCCCGGGACATGGCGGATTTCATCATCCGCATCACCGATCCACGCCACGTCGTTTCCGTCGGGCTCCAGCCGCGTCGTATCAACGCGGGAAAGGCGTCTTCGAGACCACCGATGACGACCAGGTTGAGCGGATCGCCATTTTTGGTGCCGTCCTTATTCGTCACGCAGCAAGGCAGGGCGTTCAGCGCCGCCCGGAATTCCGCATCGTTCGTGTAATCGACGACGACGCGTTCGGGCGCACTGGGTTTGTTTTTTCGAAAGACCTTGCTGACGTGGTAGTCGGCGCGCAGACCAGGGACGCCGGCGAGAAAAGAGAAGCTGCGGCTGCGGTGGGTGGCGAGCAAATCGATCTGCAGGAGCTTGACGCCCTCCTGGAGATTTGTGAGGACGAAGCCCGCGACCTTCCCGCCCGGCGGCACCGGGTTGCGGAACGCGAGTTGCCTGAAGCGGCGATCAAGGTCGTCCAGCCTCTTGCCGGGCTCGTCCCGGGCCAGCGCCTCCGCGGCCTCCGAGGCCGGAAAGAAGTTCGGATCGAGTCCCGGGAACAGCAGCCAGTACGGGACGTTCTCCCTGTTCTCGATCTCGATCCAGACGGGCTGGATCATCTTCGCGGCCAGTGGCGCACCGTACACGGCCGCGCTCTCCTCGGCGGACAGTGCGGCCGCCGAAACATGGACGTCACCGATGGTTCCAGATTGCGCGCGCTCGAGGTAGCTCGAAGCGCCTGAGGCGTCCGTGGCAGCAAGCGTCGGGGCGCCAAGTATCCCGACAGCCGCGATCGCGGTGACCAGGACTCTCATTGCAACGGTTCCCAGATCTCTTGAGGATTTGTCGCGAAGTCTGTGCGGCGCAGCCGTGACCGGCGATAGGACAATCGACCGCCTACAGGTAGGCGTTGAGCGTGTAGCGGAACGCAAAACTTCGCTCCAGCGGGACTCCCA
>DASUMQ010000225.1:0-3109 GCA_036277615.1 Steroidobacteraceae bacterium | reverse complement strand
TGCGCCGTGGGCCGCGTGGCCGTGCGCGAGCAGGCGTTGCGACAACCAGGGCGTGAACGCCAGCGCGATCGCCAGCGAGATCAGCATCCCCATGCTCGCGTTGATCGGGATCGGGCTCATGTACGGGCCCATCAGCCCGCTCACGAACGCCATCGGCAGCAGCGCCGCGATCACCGTGAAGGTCGCCAGGATGGTCGGGCCCCCGACTTCGTCCACCGCGCGAGGGATCAGGTCATCGAGGGCATCGCCCGGGTGCAGCGCCAGGTGCCGGTGGATGTTTTCGACGACGACGATCGCGTCGTCGACGAGGATGCCGATCGCGAAGATCAGCGCGAACAGCGACACCCGGTTGATCGTGAAGCCATAAGCCCAGGACGCGAACAGCGTCGCCGCGAGCGTGATCACGACCGCGGCGCCGACGACGACGGCCTCCCGCCACCCGACCGTGAGCCACACCAGCAGCACGACCGAGGCGGTCGCGAGCATCAGTTTCTGGATCAGTTTGACCGCCTTGTCGTTGGCGGTCTCGCCGTAGTTGCGCGTGACGGTCAGTTCCACGCCGTCGGGCACGTAGGTGCCGCGCAGGTGCTCGACGCGGGCGAGCACCGCGTTCGTCACATCGATTGCGTTTTCGCCCGGCTTCTTCGACACGGCGAGCGTCACGGCCGGCGAGGTGCCCGAGAAATCGATGCCCTTGGCAGCGGCGGCAGGCCCCGTGCCGAACGTGACGTACTGTTCGGGCTGGTCCGCACCGAACTCGACCGTCGCGACGTCCTGCAGGTACACCGGATGCCCGTCGCGCATCGCCACGATCAGCTGCGCGACGTCGTCGCGCGAGGCGAGGAACTCTCCCGCCTGCAGCGGCACCACCCCGTCGGTCGTGACCAGCGTACCGGCGTGCTGGACGACGTTCGCGGCCTGCAGCGCGCCCGCGAGTTCGGCGACCGTCAGGCCGTGGCCCGCGAGCCGCTGCGTGTCGAGCGTCACGTGTACGGTCTCGTCCGGCCCGCCGATCGTGTAGACGTTGCGCGTGCCGGGCACGCGCTTCAGCTCCGATTCGACCGCGTGCGCGACCTGCTTGAGCTCGTACGCGCCCCGTGCCGTGTCGCGCGTCCAGAGCGTCAGGCTCAGGACCGGCACGTCGTCGATGCCCTTCGGCTTCACCAGGGGCTGGCCGATGCCGACGCCCGGTGGCCGCCAGTCCTGGTTCGAGTAGATTGCGTTCCACAGGCGGACGATCGCCGAGGTGCGCTCTTCCCCGACCTCGAACTGCACCGTCAAGACGGCGACGCCCGGCCGCGAGACGGAGTAGATGTGCTTCACGCCGGAGATTTCGGCGAGCACCTTCTCCATCGGCGTCGCGACCATGCTCTCGACCTGCTGCGCGCTCGCGCCCGGAAACGGCACGATCACGTTCGCCATGGTCACGTTGATCTGCGGCTCTTCCTCGCGCGGGGTCACGAGCACCGCGAACAGGCCGAGCAGCAGCGCCGTGACGCCGAGCAGCGGCGTGAGCTGATTGCGGAGGAACAGCCTCGAGATGCGGCCGCTCAGGCCGAGACGGTCACTCATCGCCAGTGGCCACCTGCGGCTGGCGAGCGACGAGGCCCGCCGCCGACGGATCCAGTGCGACGCGCTCGCCTCGCTCGAGTCCCGCGATCACTTCGATCCGGTCGCCGATGGGACGGCCGAGGCGGACCTGCCGCAACGCGACGCGGCCGTCTGCCACGACGTACACGGCGCGCAATTCGCTGCGTTCGACGACCGCCGCGCGCGGCACGAACAGCCGATTGGATTCGCCACCCGCAATGGCGACCTTGGCGAATGTACCCGGCGCGAGCGGTGCGGCGTCGGCCGGCAGGTCGATGTGAGCCCTGAACGTGCCCGACTGCGGTTGTGCCGACGGATACAGCGTGACCTTCGACGCTTCGATCCGGACGTCGCCCGCGTAGACGGTCGCCTGCGGATTGGCACGCACCGCCGCCGCGAGACCCTGCGGCACCTCGACGACCACGCGCGTGGCGTCCAGCGCCGCGACGGTCACGAGCGGGCTGCCCGGCGCGACCGTCTCGCCCGGCTGCACGCGCTTGTCGGTAACGACGCCGTCGTACGGTGCGCGCACTTCGGTGTAGCTCACGCCCTCGCGAGCGGCCGCGAGTCCCGCCTTCGCGGCGGCCAGTCCGGCCGTCGCCGCATCGCGCGCTGCGAGCGCGTCGTCGTACGTCGCGCGCGCGACCACCTTGCGCTCGTACATGTCGCGGATGCGGTCGTGTTGTGCGCGGGCCTGCGCGTCGCGAGCGTTGGCGGCTGCGAGCGCGGCCTCCGCTTCGCCGAGCCCGGCGACCTGCTCCGCGGCGCGCAGCCGCACCAGCAGTTGCCCGCGCATGACCTTGTCGTCGACCTCGACGTACACCTCACCGACGCGGCCGGCAGTCTGTGCGGACAGCGCCGCCTGATGGACGGCCTCGACGACGCCGTCGAGCAGCGTCTCGGAAGCTGCGGCCTCGGCGCCGACTTCGACGGTGGCGAGCCCGCTCGTCTTCACGGCGGCCGCCGTGGCGGGCGGCTCGCGATCGCCGCAGGCCGTGAGCGCAGCGACGGCCATGACCGTGAAACCGACCGTACGCAGCCGCAGGGTCAGCGCTGGGGTCATCTGGGAGTTCCTGGAGCGGTCAGAACGCCGCACCCGGCTGCACGCCGAGCTTGCGCAGGATGATGGCCAGCGGGCAGAAGCCCGTGAACGACGCCTGCAGCAGATTGGCGCCGACGAACGCGGTGAGCCAGTACCAGTTCGGGTTGACATAGAGGCCCAGCAACAGGCTCACCAGCGTGACCGTGCCGGCGAACGCCATGACCATGCGATCGATACTCATCTTGGTTCTCCCTGTGACGATGCAACTGAGTTCAAGTCCGGCCGGGCTCCATGACCTGGCCGGTTGCGGGATCGATGCGGATCAGTGGCAGGCCCGCGCCTTTCCACGCGGCGATGCCGCCGTCGAGGTTGATCACCGAGGCATGTCCTGCCTCGACCAGCCGTTGTGCGGCCCGCATCGAGCGACTCCCCGCCGCGCAGTGCACGACGATCTTGCGGCCCTCGGCCGGCACGGCC
>DASUMQ010000224.1:0-5158 GCA_036277615.1 Steroidobacteraceae bacterium | reverse complement strand
GGCGTTGGCAGCATTCGCGGCGTTGGCAGCATTCGCGGCGTTGGCCGCGTTGGCGGCGCGCGACGCATTGGCCGCATTCGACGCGTTAGCTGCGTTGGCCGCGTTCGACGCATTCGACGCGTTAGCTGCGTTCGCTGCGTTCGCTGCGTTGGCCGCGTTCGACGCGTTAGCTGCGTTCGCTGCGTTGGCCGCGTTCGACGCGTTCGACGCGTTCGACGCGTTCGCTGCGTTCGCTGCGTTGGCCGCGTTCGACGCGTTCGACGCGTTCGACGCGTTCGCTGCGTTGGCGGCGCGCGACGCGTTGGCCGCGTTGGCGGCATTGGCAGCGTTGGCGGCATCGGCCGCGGTCGCCGTACCGCCGGATGTCACCGTCGCATCGCCCAGGATCGTGCTGCCGCCGCTGTCCGCGCGGAACCGCTTGGCCGGGACGATGGTGCCTGCCGTGTCCTGCATGCCGGGCGGGTAGTCGAGCGCGATCATGCCCACGACACCGACGACGGCAATCGCGCCGCCGGCGATCCAGAACTTGCGAGCGTTACCTGCTGAATTGGCCATCGTCTTCCCTTCCCCTGTCGTGAGGCCCGTCTATCCGGGCCAGTGTGAATCGATCTACGTAAGGTATTACTGGACTTGTTATCAAAAGTTGGTCGTCCCCCGGAATATATTTTTCAGTCTGCCACAGTGGGACGCAGCGTGGTGGTCTGCAATACGTCGCCAGAGACGCCATCCACGACGCTGATTTCCACCTTCGCTGGTCCGGCGGCGGCAACCCGGTCGAAGCCGCCGCTCAGAATGACCGGTTTTCGCTGCGCCGCAACAAAGCCGGTCAGGCGCACCTCCTGGTCATCCAACCGAGCGATCACTTGGACGGGACGGCTCGCCACGAGACTCGCCTCCACGATCGGCGACTGTGGGGTCCCTTGCAGGTGGATCGTGCCCGACACCTGGTCGAGGTGGAGCTCGAGCCGGGATGCGTCCACGGTGACGCTGGCGATCGTGCCGGTGAGCTGGTGAGACGAGAGGGTGTCCTGCCGCGCCCCGAGCTGGAACGCCAGCGCGCTGACCAGCAGCCCGCCCGCGAATGCGGCGGCATAGCGCAACGCCGGCCTACCGGAGGCGGGCGGCGCCAGGCTGACGACGGGGGCGGGCGGCAGCGACGCGACGATCGATTCGTGCAGCCCGGCCGGCGGTTCCTCGTCGGCGAGCGCATCGATCGCCGCGCAGGTGCGGCGAAGCTCGTCGCGCAGCGCCCGGACGACCGGATCCGACAGCAACAGGCGGTTGAGCTCGGCCCGCTGCGGCCCCGTCAGCTCGCCGTCGATCTCGGCGTGGATCAGCTCGAGGCTGTGCTCGCGGACGGTCATTCCGGCGCCCACCCTTTCGATTCCATGGCCGTCTTCAGCAGCTGCCGTGCGCTGAACAGGCGGGACTTCACCGTCTTTTCGGGAACACCCAGGATCGAGGCCATGTCCTCGTAGCTGCACCCCAGGTAATGCCGCAGCACGATCACGACTCGATACTCGTCTCGCAGACCGGCAATGGACGCGGCGAGACCCCCCGACAGCTGGACGTGGCGCATCGCCTCGTCGGGCCCCGGCCCGCCGTCCGGCATCTCGAGGTCCAGAGCTGCACGGGGTCGACGTCGTTGCAGGGCATTGATCGATTCATTGAGCGCGATCCGGTAGATCCAGCTGTAGAACTTGTGCGACGAGTCGTACTCCGCGAGGTGTTCGTACACCTTCAGGAACACGGTCTGGGCGACGTCCCGGGCTTCCTCGCGGTCGTGCAGTATGCGCAGCGCCGCGTTGTAGACCGGTCTTTCGTAACGGACCACCAGCGAGTCGAACGCGCGTCGTTCGCCGTTGCAGCAGCGCCTCACCAGTGTCCCGTCGCTGTCTTCGTCCATAAATACCGGCGTGGGACCCGAAAGTTGGTGTGACTTCCGGGGGGGGTTCAAGCCCCACCGGGTCCGATCTCGAAGATCCGGTCGAACCCCGCGTACTTGAAGATGTCGCGGATGTGCTTGTTGGCGTTCTCGAGCCGCAAGCCCTGCCCGCCCGCCATCAGGCGCTTCTGCGTCTTGAGCAGCACGCCGAGGCCTGCGCTCGAGATGTACTCGAGCGCGGCGAGGTCGACGACGCGCGGCGTCGGCACCGAGTCGAGGAACTGCAGGGCCTTGTCGCATTGCGCAGCGTCGAGCCGGCCGCCCATCACCACCTCGCCCTGGTCATTCAGCCGTATCTCGAACATCCGTCGTTACCCGGGTTCCAGTGCCTTCGTGAACGTGATCGTGCTGCGCCGCTCGGTGTACTCGTACTGCAGCGTGTCCGCCATCTGCCGCACGAGGTGCAGGCCGAGGCCGCCCGGCTGGCGTTCGCCGAGCGGCTTGTCGACGTCCACCGCCGGCGCATGCGTCGGGTCGAACGGCTCCACGTCGAAGTCGGTGATCCGCACGGTGAGTTGCTCCGGGGTGTGCCCCAGGCTCAGCGATATGTCGTGCCGGCCGCCCTCGTTGTATTTCACGAAATTCGTGAAGAGCTCCTCGACGATGAAACACGCCGGGCCGTGCAGTTCCTGGTCGAGCGACCGTGCGGCGAGGAAATCGCCGATGAAGCGGAAGATGCCGTCGAGCGAATCGAAGCTGCGCGGGAAGTACTGCTGCACGACCGTGCGTCCGGCGGTCTCGCCGCGTCGTGCCAGCAGCACGATGGTGATGTCGTCGGCCTGCGGATGCCCGGCGGCAAAGACGTGCACGGCCTGCAGCACGCGCGCGAGCACGTCCGACATCGACCCGTCGTGACGTTCGTGCAGCACGGCCTCGACGCCCTCGGTACCGAACATCACTCCATCGGGATTCTCGCATTCGAACACGCCGTCCGAGATCAGTCCGAGCACGTCGCCCGGCTCGAGCTGGAGCTGCTGCGGCGGGTCGACCTGCGGGTACCGCATGAATCCCATCGGGAACGTCGTCGGCGTGAGCCAGCGACATTCGCCGGTCGCGGCCTGGAAATGCAGCAACGGTCCCTGGCCTGCCGCGTGATACGCCACGGTATGGGTGTTGGTGTCGAGCACGCCGAAGAATGCCGTGACGAAATGCTCCTCGGGCAGGTCCTCGACCAGCTGGTTGTTGACCTGCGCGAAGATTGCGTCGAGGTCCGCGCCAAGCCGCAGCGCCACGCGCAGCATGCCCGTCATCTGCGTGGCGCTCAGCGCCGGGCCGATGCCGTGCCCGGAGGCGTCGCCGAGCAGCACGAACAGCCGGTCGCCTTCGAGCGGCACGAGGTCGAACGTGTCGCCCCCGGTCTGGTCGGCCGGGCAGAACTGGCCGGCCATGTCGTAGTCCGCGAGCCGCGGCATCTCCGACGGCAGCGTGCTCATCTGGATCTCGCGGGCGAGCTTGATCTCGCGGTCGAGCTTCTCGGCCTGCTGCAGCGAACGTGACATCCGCTCCCGCTGGATGAACACGACGCACTGCGTCGCGAGCGTCTCCGCGATGCGTTCGTCCTCGGTCGTGAACGCCGCGAAGCCCTCCCGATCCACGACCTGCAGGACGCCGACGAGCTGCGAGCGCTCGACCAGCGGCACGGACAGCATGCACCGGACGTCGTTGTTCAGGTCGAGGTCGACGGCAGGGTCGAACAACGGTTCGCGGCGCACGTCAGGCACGTTGATGATCTGGCGCGATCGCGCCGTGAGGCCGAGGATGCCCTGGGAGAGCTGGGCCTTGACCGGCGCGACGTTGGGCGGCGTCCCCGTCAGGACGAGCGCACCCTGCTCCGCCTCGTAAAGCCACACGGTGGCGCGTTCCGCCTGCAGCACGCTGCGGGCGGCCTCGCCGATCTCGGCCAGCACCGCAGGCAGGTCGAACGGCGCCGCGAGCTTGCGCGTCACCTCGAGGATCTGCAGCAACGCCTCGGCGCGCAACCCGGTCGCCGCGGCCTGGACCCCAGGCGGCATCGTGTGTCCCCTCCCGACGTTCCCCGCCCCGAGTGTGCCCTGACGTGCAGCGACTTGCACGTTCCGGGCCCGCCGGCAGCACCCCACGCACTCAATCGTTTAACTTAACGCAGCGCACGCGTTCGGCCGACGCTGCGAGTCGCAGCGGGCCGTAGTCGCAAACGTCACGGGCGCCCGGGCGCGAGCAGGTCGAGGATCGGCGCGAGCTCGGTCTTGCCCGCCTTGAGTTCGTCGAAGCCGAGCCCGCTCAGCTCGTGCGGGAACACGAGCCACGCGTCGGTCTCGTGCAGGTAGTAGTCCGGCGCCAGGGTCGTCTTGTTGTTGCCTGGTTTGTACCAGGGCGTCGCGATCCTGACCTGGCCGGGCATGTTGAGCCGCATCTTGTCGGCAAGCTCGGCGAGCAGGGCCTGGATGCTGTGGCCCGAGTCGAACACGTCGTCGACGACCAGCAGCGAGTTGCCTGCATTCGCCTCGTCGACGATGTAGTGCAGGCCGTGCACCCGGATCGTCTTCGAGCGCTGGCCGATGCCGACGTAGGCCGAGGTGCGCACGGCGATATGGTCCGGGCGCACGCCGACGTACTCGAAGTATTCCTGGATCGCGATGCCGACCGGCGTGCCGCCGCGCCAGATGCCGATGATGAAATCCGGCCGGAATCCGCTGCGGTGGATCTGCGCGGCCAGGCGGAAAGAATCCAGCAGCAGGTCGGTCGCGGTGATGAAGATCCTGTCCATGGCCGGATCATCCGCCCGGGCCATGCAAAAGAAAAAGCCCCGCCGGATCGCTCCAGCGGGGCTTTTGTTTGAGAGCCTGGCAGTGACCTACTCTTGCATGGTCGAAGACCAAACTACCATCGGCGCAGAGCGTTTTCACTTCCGAGTTCGGAATGGGATCGGGTGGTTCCCGCTCGCTATGGCCGCCAGGCAAACCGGCTCACGCACCGCGCAATTGCGCGGGCGCGGAATTCGAATCGGGGTATGACGCGAGCGTGTCGCAGTCTCTCGAGCGATACACATTCGCTGAATGTCATCAGGCACGCCAACGGCCGGAAGTTCGTTCCAGACCGGTTGGGGTTATATGGTCAAGCCGCACGGGCAATTAGTACTGGTTAGCTCAATGCATTGCTGCACGTACACACCCAGCCTATCAACGTCATAGTCTGTGACGGCCCTTCAGGGGGATCGAGTCCCCAGGGAGAACT
>DASUMQ010000223.1:0-24911 GCA_036277615.1 Steroidobacteraceae bacterium | reverse complement strand
GGATAGACGCGCGTTTCGTACTGCCACAGGCCGGGCTGCTGGCCGTGACGGAACGAGGATTCGATCTCTCCGCCGCTCAGGCCGCGATAGCTGACGTGGTAGCGCGCGGTGTAGGGCCGCAGTGGTGATTCCGCACGTGCGGCAGGCGCGGCGAGCACCATCGACACTCCGAGTGCCGCAACGATTTTTCGCAGCACCGGTCGCCGTGCCGTGCGTCCGTCGTCGATGCCGGTCGGGGCTTTGATCACGCAACGTTCTCCTGTCGCGACCTCGAAAAGGCCTCTGCGAATCAGCCGTGCGCCCCGTCGAGCACGACCGGTGCATCGAGCGGGACGCCGTCGAGCCAGGGCACGCCGTCCCGGAGTGCCAGCCGGCCCGTGGCGAACCACTCCACGCATCGAGGGTAAATCACGTGTTCCTGCACGAGCACGCGCGCGGCAAGGCTGTCCTCGTCGTCACCCGGCAGCACCGGAACCGTCGCCTGTATGACCACCGGTCCGCCGTCGAGTTCTGGCGTGACGAAGTGAACGCTGGCGCCGTGCTCGCGGTCGCCGGCCTCGAGTACACGACGGTGCGTGTGCAGGCCCGGGTAGCGCGGCAACAGCGAGGGATGGATGTTCAACAGGCGGCCTGCGAATCGGTTGACGAACCCGTCGCTCAGGATGCGCATGAAGCCTGCGAGCACGACCAGGCCGGGATCGAAGTTCGCGACCAGGTCGCCGAGCGCACGGCCGTACGCGTCACGGTCGGGAAATCCGTTCGGCGGCAGTACGGCGGTCGCAATGCCCCGCTCCGACGCCCACGTGAGCGCGCCCGCGTCGGCGCGGTCGCTGACCACGGCCTCGAGCCGGATCGGCAGCAGGCCTGCGTCCGCGCGGGCCGCGATCGCCTTCAGGTTGCTGCCACGGCCGGAGACGAGCACCACCACGCGCAGGGCAGCAGGCGACGCGGTGGTCATTCGACGATGACGACCTCGCGGTGCCCGGCGCGCACTTCGCCGATCACGGCCACGTTTTCGCCGCGAGCACGCAGGATCTGCAACGCCCGATCGGCGTCCGGCGCGGGCACGGTGATGGTCATGCCGAGACCGCAGTTGAAGGTGCGGTACATCTCTTCGCGCGCGACATTGCCGGCGCGCTGCAGCCAGTCGAATACGGCCGGTCGTGGCCAGAGCCTCGCGTCGATGACCGCTTCGAGGCCGGCCGGCAGCGTGCGAGGGATGTTGCCGGTCGGACCACCGCCGGTGATGTGCGCGATGCCGTGCACGGGCACACGCTCACCGAGCAACTCGAGCACCGACTTGACGTAGATCCGGGTCGGCTCGAGCAACAGGTCGTAGAGCGGCTGGCCGTCGAGCTGCGTGTCCGGGCCCGCGCCGCTCGATGCGAGCAATCGACGAATCAGCGAGTAGCCATTCGAGTGCGCCCCCGAGGAGGCGAGGCCCAGGATCGCGTCGCCGGCGCGCGTCCGGGTGCCGTCGATGATCGCGTCCTTTTCGACGATGCCGACGCAGAACCCCGCGAGGTCGTAGTCCTCGCCCTCGTACATGCCCGGCATCTCCGCCGTCTCGCCGCCGACGAGCGCGCAACCCGCCTGCAGGCAACCTTCGACGATGCCCTTGATCACGCGCTCGGCCGTGTCGACGTCGAGCTTGCCGGTGGCATAGTAGTCGAGGAAGAACAGCGGCTCCGCACCCTGCACGACGACGTCGTTGACGCACATCGCGACGAGGTCGATGCCGATCGTGTCGTGCCGCCCGGTCTCGATCGCCAGCCGCAGCTTCGTGCCGACGCCGTCGGTGCCGGACACCATCACCGGTTTGCGGTAGCGATCGAGCGGGACTTCGACCAGCGCGCCGAATCCGCCGATTCCCCCGAGCACCTCGCGGCGCATCGAACGCCTGACGGCGGGCTTGATTCGATCCACCAGCGCGTCGCCGGCTTCGATGTCGACGCCTGCGTCGCGATAGGTCGTGCTGGTCGGGGTCTCGGCCATCGTGGGTCGTTCTCTGGAGCGGGGGCGCGCCCCAAGGTCCGGCTCGAGGCTGTGGTATTTTACACGTCGGCCGCGCGTGCCGGACTCCTCATCGATCAATGACTTCCAAGCGCACCCACGTCGCAAGCCCCGGGCCGGCGCGCCGCATCGCGCACGGTCTGCTCGTGGCCTGCTGCCTGTCGTGCCTGCTGCCCGCACATGCCGTCGCGGCGGAGGTGACCCCGTTCCAGGCCACGGTGCCGCTCACGGGCACGTCCGAGGGCGACCGCACGGCCGCGTTCGGCGAGGCACTCAAAGTCGCAATCGTGCGCGCGTCGGGGCGCGCCGAGGCGGCGACGACGCCGCGCGTACTCGCGGCCGCGGCCGATCCGTCGGGCTACGTGCAGCAATACTCGACCACGGCCGATCGCATGCTCAAGGTCGGTTTCGACGCGCGCGCCATGGAACAGCTGCTGCAACAGGCGGGCCTGCCGACGTGGCCGTCGGAGCGCCCTGCGGTCACCGTGTTCCTGTTCACGTCGTCGGTTGCGGGAGGCACGCGCGCCGTGACGGTCGCCGATCGCGTACCCGAGCGACTCGAAGTCGAGCGCGCGGCGCAGTTGCGCGGCGTGCCGGTGAACTGGCCCACCGAGACGCTCGATCCCGCGACCGCACGAGCGCGCCTCGGCGCTGAACGCGCCGCACTGCTCGGACTCGGCGCGGGCGGCAGTTACGAATGGGTCTATGCGCATGCGGGCCAGATCTCGCGCGGGCAGGGCGACGCCGCGCAGGGCGTCGACGTCGCGGCCGATGCGCTCGCGGCGCGATACGCACCGGCGTCGACGCGATCGGTCAGCGTGGTGCAGTTGCGCGTCGGCGGGCTTGCGGGCGTGCGCGACTATGCGGCCCTCACCGAATACCTGGCGGACCTGAGTCTCGTCCGCGACGTCGAAGTCCGGCAGTTCCAGCGAGACTCGGTCCAGTTCGAGCTCGACGTGCGTGGCGATGCCGACCTGCTGCGCAGGATTCTCGCGCTCGACGGACGCCTGGTCCCGGCGTCGGAGGCGCCGGCCGGCGCCGCAGGCACCGCGGACTACGTCTGGCAGTCTTCATGAGCCTGAGTTTCCTGCCGAACCTGCTCTGCGTCGTCCGGATCCTGCTGGTCTACCCGGTGGCCCACTGGATCCTGCAGGGTCGTTACGCCGAGGTGATGGCGCTGTTTGCGATCGCGGCGTTCACGGACGCGCTCGACGGTGCGCTTGCGAAGCGCTTCGGCTGGACCAGCGAACTCGGCAAGCACCTCGATCCGCTCGCGGACAAGGTGCTGCTCGTGACGGTGTTCGTGTGCCTGAGCCTCGAGGGACGCGTGCCGTGGCTCGTCACGGCACTCGTGCTGCTGCGCGACCTCGTGATCGCGTTCGGCGCCTTGACGTATCGAGTGCTCTTCGGGCCCGTGCAGGGCAATCCCACGTCGGTCAGCAAGTTCAACACGCTCGCGCAGATCGTGTTCTGTCTCGTCGTGGTCTCGGCCGCCGCGTACCAGTGGCCGGCCGCGTGGATCGTCACGACGCTCGGCGCGCTGGTCGTCGTGTCCACCGGCGTGAGCGGCCTCGACTACGTGCTGATCTATTCGCGTCGTGCGTCGGGTGTCGCGCGTGCCCGTGCGTTGACGCGTGACCCGCAGGCGCAGCGGTGATGGCGATGGAGCAGTTGCCGCTGCGGGTCCGGCTGCGTGACTCGGCGCGGTTCGCGGGGTTCGTCGCCGGCGCGAATGCCGAGGCCTGCGCAGTGCTCGCCGATCCCGCCGGACCGCGCGTCGTGTGGGTCTGGGGCAGGCCGGGGACGGGCAAGACCCACCTGATGCAGGCGGCGTGTGCCGCCACCGGTGAGCGCGGCGAGACGGCCGCGTATTTCGATCTTGCGACCATCACGACGTGCTCGGTGCTCGAGGGTTGCGATGCGCTGCACCTGGTCTGCCTCGACGGGCTCGAGCACGTGGCCGCCCGCGCAGACTGGAACGCCGCGGTGTTCCGGCTGTTCACGCTGCTGCACGACGCCGGCGGCCGGCTCGTGGTCGCGAGCACGCCGCCGCCCGCGAGCCTCGAGTTCACGCTCGCCGACGTGCGTTCGCGATTGCTCGCGGCCTCCGTGCACCAGCTGGTCGAACTCGACGAGGCCGGACTCTGCGAGGCACTGCGGCTGCGCGCCGCGGCACGGGGCCTCGAGCTGTCGGAGGAGGCCGCGCTGTACCTCGTGCACCGCCTGCCGCGCGACATGCACTCGCTGTTCGACGTGCTCGAGCGGCTCGATCATGCGTCGCTCGTCGCGCAGCGGAAACTGACGATCCCGTTTTTGCGGGAACAACTGGAGAAAGTGGCCAGTGGCTAGTGGCTGGTGGCTAGCCGGAAGCCGACCGCGTCGGCGCGCGGCGTCGCCGCTTCTTACTGGCCACTAGACACTAGCCACTAGCCACCGCCGGCTCACGCGGGCTGCGGCCGCGCGAGCCGCAGGTACGCCACGAGCGCGACCATCAGCGCGAGGCTCAGCAACAGCATCGCGCCGGTGTGCAGGCGCAGCGCCGGGCTCGCTATGAGTTCCGTCAGCGCGTAGACGAAGTGCGGCGTCAGGCAGAGCGTTGCCCAGGCATACGTGCGGCGCCGACGTCGCACCAGTCCGGGCAGGGGCAGCGCGAGCGGCACGAACAGGAACAGCGCCAGCAGCGCCACTGACACGGCGCCCGTCGCAGCCCGAAGCAGCACGAGGACGACGTCGAGCGCCAAAGCCACGAGCAGGACGAGCGCGGTTGCGCGGGCGCGCTCTGCAGGCACCAACGCGGTTCGCGGTTCGGCGAGTTCAGGCATCGCGCACGGTGCGCGCTGCGGCGGCCAGCTCCGCGAGCCGGCGGCCGAGCAGCTGCGCGAGCTCGCGCTCGTCTTCGCTGAGGCGCGGCGTGCTCGTGCCTTCGGCCGCGAGGTGGCTCGCGCCGTACGGTGAGCCGCCGGTGCGCGTGCGGTTGAGCGCGGGTGCCGTGTAAGGCAGGCCGACCAGGTACATCCCATGGTGCAGGAGCGGCAGCATCATCGACAGCAGCGTCGACTCCTGGCCGCCGTGCATCGAGGAGGTCGACGTGAAAACGGCGGCGGGCTTGCGATCGAGCGTGCCGTTGATCCAGAGCGAACTGGTGCCGTCGAGGAAGTGCTTGAGCGGCGCCGCCATGTTGCCGAACCGCGTCGGACTGCCGAGCGCGAGGCCGGCGCACTCGACGAGGTCCTGGTGGGTGGCGTAGGGCGGCCCGGAGACAGGCACTGCAGGCTCGCTCGCGGTCGTCGTGGGTGAGACCGGGGGCACGGTGCGAAGTCGCGCCGTTACGCCCGGGACCGATTCCACCCCGCGCACGATGTGCCGCGCCAGTTCCGCAGTCGTGCCGTGGCGCGAGTAGAAGAGCACCAGGATCTCGGTCATCGTACGGGCACCGCTCGGTGGGGACGGGACGCGGCGCACCAGGAGCCGCGCGCGGCGCGCGGATTCTAGGGCGGCGAGCCTTGACGGTACAGGGTGCGCTTGTTACGGTCATTCGAGGCCTGTTGCCCGGATGCCGCTTTGTCGACCCCCCAGCGTCGGACGCGTTCGTTTGCTGCCTGGCTGCTGCTGATGCTCTGCGCGATCGCGGTGACCGGGTGTGCCGGCGCGCCCGTGCAGGAGATGAGCAACGCGCGCCAGGCCGTGCGCGCGGCGGAAAAAGCGGGCGCCGTGACACTCGCGCCCGCGCTGATGGCGGAGGCGCGACAGGCGCTGCGGGACGCGGAATCGCACCTGCGCCAGGGCGAATACCGCACCGCGCGCGACGAAGCCGAACTGGCTCGTGCGAAGGCCGTCGAGGCCCGGCGCGTGGCGGAATCCGCCGGCAAACCCTCGTCCCCTTGATCGCACGTCGCTGTTTCGTCGCGGGACGCGTACAGGGCGTGTTCTATCGCGCGAGCGCACGGCAGCGTGCCCAGGCGCTGGGCGTCACGGGCTACGCCCGCAACCTCGCCGACGGTCGGGTCGAGGTGCTCGCCTGTGGTCCCCGCGAAGCCGTCGACGCGCTATGCCAATGGCTGTGGCGGGGACCGCCCGCGGCGAGCGTCACGTCGGTCGACATCGAGGACCTGCCAGCCGACAGCGTCGCGCCGTGGCCTGGCGCCTTCCGGACCGACTAGGGCCTCAGCCCTCAGTTCTCGACGCGCCAGCGCGAGACGAACCGGTCGAGCACCGTGTCGGAATACGTCGGCCGGCCGAGGCTGCCGTTGTAGCGCTGCAGTGCTCGCTGGTAATTGCCGCGCTCCTTGCGCAGGTAGTAGCCGAGGATGGTCGTGCCCATGCGCACGTTGTCGGCGATCCGCACGAGCTGGTCGTTGGTCATGCCGAGCTCGCGCGGCCAGAAGGGCATCACCTGCATCAGGCCGATCGCACCGGCCGAGGACACGGCGAATCGATCGAAGCGGCTCTCGACGTCCATCACGGCGAGCACGAGTTCGGGCGGGATGCCGACTCGGCGCGCCTCGCAGTGCACGGCGTCGAGGATCTGCTGGCGCTCCTTCGTGTTGGCCACGTAGCGCGTGAGCCGCGGCTCCATCGTCGCGAACCAGACGGCGCGCTCGTACTTGTCGTCGAAACACCGGGTCGGCTCGATCACGGCCGCGATCACCCCGCGCAGTTCCGGGTCCATCTGCCGATCCGCCCGGGCAATGGACCACGGCAACGCCACCAGCGTCGTGACGAGGACAATCCAGCGCGCGTGCACCCGATTCATCACTGAACACTAGACACTAGCCACTAGACACTAGCCACTAGACACTTCCGCTCCGCATCGACTGCACGAACGCGACGACCTCGGCGACCGGCACCTCGGCCGAGTGCCCGTCGCGACGGCGCTTGTATTCGAGCACACCGCGATCGAGGCCCTTGTCGCCGACGACGACGCGATGCGGAATGCCGACGAGTTCGTCGTCGGCGAACTTCACGCCGGGCCGCGCATCGCGGTCGTCGAAGAGGACGTCGAGACCCGCGGCCTGCAACTCGGCGTAGAGCCGCTCGGCCGTCTCGCGCACGCGCTCGGACTTCTGCAGGTTGATCGGGATCAGCGACACGTCGAACGGGGCGATGGGTTCCGGCCAGACGATGCCGCGCTCATCGTGGTTCTGTTCGATCGCGGCCGCCACGACGCGCGTCACACCGATGCCATAGCACCCCATGAAGGTCGCCACCGCCTTGCCCTGTTCATCGAGCACGGTCGCGCCCATTGCTTCGCTGTACTTGCGGCCGAGCTGGAAGATGTGGCCCACCTCGATGCCGCGAGCGATGTGCAGCGTGCCGCCCCCCGTGGGGCTCGGGTCGCCCGGCACCACGTTGCGGATGTCGACGACCTCGCCCTCGGGCAGGTCGCGCCCCCAGTTGACGCCGGTGAAGTGCGCGTCGCGCTCGTTCGCGCCGCAGACGAAATCGGCGAGCCGGGCGGCGGCGCGGTCGACGTAGACCATGCACCGCAGGCCGACCGGGCCCAGGTAGCCCGCCTCGGCGCCGGTTGCGCCGGCAATCTGCGCGGGCGTGGCCATCCGCAGCGGCGACGCGACGCCCGGCAGTTTCTGTGCCTTCACGGCATTCAGATCGTGGTCGCCACGGACGACCATCGCCACCGCCTGGTCGTCGGTGCCGGCCACGAGCAGCGTCTTGAGACAGCGGTCGGCGTCGACGCCGAGGAATTTCGTGAGCGCCTCGATCGTCTTCGTGTCCGGTGTCGCGACCTTCCGCAACTCGGCCGTGGCCACACCCCGCGGGCTCGCCGGCGCGACCGCTTCCGCCATCTCGAGGTTGGCCGCGTAATCGTCGCCGTCGGAGAACACGATCGCGTCCTCGCCCGACTCGGCGAGCACGTGAAACTCCTGCGAGGCGCTGCCGCCGATGCTGCCGGTATCCGCACGCACCGCCCGGAACTTGAGCTGCATCCGCTCGAAGATCCGCGAATATGCGCGGTACATCGCCTGGTAGCCTTGCTCCAGCGACGCCTCGTCGAGGTGGAACGAATAGGCGTCCTTCATCGTGAACTCCCGCGCGCGCATCACGCCGAATCGAGGCCGGATCTCGTCGCGGAACTTCGTCTGGATCTGGTAGAAATTGACCGGCAACTGGCGATAACTCTTGAGCTCCCGGCGCGCGATGTCGGTGATGACTTCCTCGTGCGTCGGGCCGTAGCAGAACGGCCGGTCGTTGCGGTCCGTGATCCGCAGCAGCTCGGGACCGAACTTGTCCCAGCGTCCGGACTCTACCCACAGCTCGGCCGGCTGCAGGGTCGGCATCAGCACCTCGAGCGCGCCGGCCCGGTCCATCTCCTCGCGTACGATCCGCTCGACCTTGCGCAGCACGCGCAGCCCAAGGGGCAGCCACGTGTACAGGCCCGCGGCGAGCCGCCGGATCAGGCTCGCGCGGAGCATGAGCCGGTGGCTCACGACCTCCGCATCGGCAGGAACGTCACGCAGGGTGTTGATCGGGTAGCTGGAGAGTCGCATCACGCGTCCGGGAGGCAAAAAAAGCGCGCGTATGGTAGCAGAGCGCGCCGGGTTGCCCGCGCGACGCGCGCCCGGTTGCGTTGTGCCGCGCGCGGCGCGTACCTATGATGGACGCGCCCCAGATCACGACGCCAGGTCGCGCCATTCATGACGATGCCAACTCCCGACACGGACGCGGTGCCTTCCCGTCCGCGCAGCCGCGGCGTCTACCTGTTGCCGAACCTGTTCACGACTGCGGTCATGTTCTCGGGGTTCTACGCGATCGTCGCCGCGACCGACGGCAACTTCGACCGCGCCGGCATCGCAATCTTCATTGCCATGGTGTGCGATGGGCTCGACGGACGCATCGCGCGCTGGACCAACACGCAGAGCGAATTCGGCAAGGAGTTCGACAGCCTGTCGGACATGGTCGCGTTCGGCATTGCGCCGGCCGTCGTGGCGTACATGTGGGGCGTCGCCCGGATCGCCGAATACGGCGAGGTCTGGTACCGGCTCGGCTGGCTCGCGACGTTCTTTTACGCCGCCTGCGCCGGGATCCGGCTCGCCCGTTTCAACTCGCGGGCCGCCACCTCCGACAAGCGCTTTTTCGAGGGCCTGCCGAGCCCGTCCGGTGCCGCGCTGCTCGCAGGCTTCGTCTGGACGCTCGCCGACCTGCAGCGTGAAGGCCTGCGCGCCCTGATCCTCGCGTTCGTGGTCGCGATGGTGGCGGGCAGTCTCATGGTGAGCCGTTTCACGTACCTGAGCGGCAAGGACCTCGACCCGAAGATGCGCATCCCGGTGGCCTTCATCGTGCTGCTGCCGCTCGGGTTCGTGCTCGTGGGCTCGAGTCCGCCGGAGATGCTGTTTGCGCTGTTTGCGCTCTACGCATCCTCCGGCCCGGCGCTCTGGGCCTTTCGCAGGCTGCGCCGCGGCCGTCGCGGGTCGACGCGACCGGCCGACACCGGCGACTGAGACGCGGGCCGATGCCAGACGCACGGCAAGTCGCGTACCTGCATGCACTCGGCGTGGACGTGTACGTCCCTCGTGAGGCAGCCGGGAAGGTCGCGGACGCGGCGCCGGACGCCGAGCCGACGCGCACGGAATCCCACCGGCCCCTGGTGCAGGTGGTCGATCACGCATCCGACGCACCGGGCGTGGACGACACCGGAAGCTATGGGTGGGAGCAACTGCGCGCGGCCGTCGCCGCGTGCCGGCGCTGCGAATTGCACCAGACACGGACGCAGACGGTCTTCGGCGTCGGCAATCCTGGCGCACGCTGGATGTTCATCGGCGAGGCGCCGGGGCAGGAGGAAGACCGCCAGGGTGAACCGTTCGTGGGTCGCGCGGGGCAGCTGCTCAATGCGATGATCCGCGCGCTCGGCATGCGCCGTGAGGACGTGTTCATCGCGAACGTCCTCAAGTGTCGCCCGCCGGGCAATCGCGATCCCAGACCGGCCGAGGCCGCTAGCTGTCGCCGCTTCCTCGAGCGGCAGGTCGAGCTCGTCGCGCCGACACTGGTGATCGCGGTCGGCCGCATCGCGGCGCAGGACCTGCTCGCGACCGAGACACCGATCGCCAAGCTCCGCGGCAAGGTTCACTCTTTCGGCGCGAAAAGCTGGCCGCTGGTCGTCACCTACCACCCGGCCTACCTGTTGCGCAGCCCCGGCGAAAAGCGCAAGGCCTGGCAGGACCTGTTGCACGCGCAGCAATTGTTCACCCGCCTCCAGCGCGAGCGTGAACGCGCCGACGCAGGCCCGGCATGAGTACCGCCGAGGTCGAGCGGAACCTGCCGCACCCGCAGCGACTCGTGCGCTTTCGCGCGATGTCGCCGTTCGACGTCGCGGCCGTGGGCGCAGTCGAACGCGCCTCGTACCAGTTTCCGTGGAGTGAAGGGATCTTCCGTGACTGCCTGCGGGTCGGCTACCTGTGCCGGGTCGCGGAGTGCGACGGCGAGATCGTCGCCTACGGCATCGTGGCGATGGGGGCGGGCGAGGCCCACGTCCTGAACATCTGCGTCGGCCCGAAATTGCGCGGACGCGGCATCGGGCGGCAGATGCTGATGCTGCTGATCGAGCGCGCGAACCAGGCGGGCATGCGGGACGTGTTTCTGGAGGTGCGGCCCTCGAACCTGCGTGCGATAGCGCTGTACCAGTCCGTCGGGTTCGTCGAGGTCGGCCGCCGGCGCGGTTATTACCAGGCCGCCGACGGGCGCGAGGATGCGCTCGTGCTGAAGCTGTCGTTGCCGGTAAAATCCGGCGGATGAGTCAGGCCATCGACGAAGTGGCGCGTCGCCGCACCTTCGCCATCATTTCCCACCCGGACGCCGGCAAGACCACGCTCACCGAAAAGCTGCTGCTGTTCGGGGGCGCGATCCAGCTCGCCGGCACGGTCAAGGGCCGCAAGGCCACCCGTCACGCCACCTCCGACTGGATGCGGCTCGAGCAGCAGCGCGGCATTTCCGTGACCTCGAGCGTCATGCAGTTCCCGTACGGCGGCCGCATGGTGAACCTGCTCGACACGCCCGGTCACGAGGACTTCTCCGAGGACACCTATCGGACGCTCACGGCGGTCGACTCCGCGCTGATGGTGATTGACTGCGCCAAGGGCGTCGAGGAACGCACGATCAAGCTCATGGAAGTGTGCCGGTTGCGCGACACGCCGATCATGACCTTCATCAACAAGCTCGACCGCGAGGGACGCGAGCCGACGGCGCTGCTGGACGAGATCGAGCACGTCCTCAAGATCCAGTGCGCGCCCGTGACCTGGCCGATCGGCATGGGGCGCTCGCTGCGCGGCATCTACCACCTGCTGGAGGACCGCATCTACGCGTACCAGGCCGGTGAGCGTGGCAAGGCCGGCACGAACGAGGTCATCGACGGGCTCGCGAGCGCCGAGGCCACGGAGTTTCTCGGCGCGATGGCCGACGCCTACCGCGACGAAATCGCGCTCGTCCGCGGCGCCTCGCACGCGTTCGACCTCGAGCACTACCTTGCCGGCAGGCAGACCCCTGTGTTCTTCGGCTCCGCGATCAACAACTTCGGCGTCACCGAGCTGCTCTCGGCGTTCGTCGAGTACGCGCCCGCGCCACTCGCCCGCGAGACGACGTCGCGCACGGTCGACCCGCACGAAGCGGCACTGTCGGGCTTCGTGTTCAAGATCCAGGCGAACATGGACCCGGGGCACCGCGACCGCATCGCGTTCATGCGGATCTGCTCTGGGCGCTATCGCAAGGGCATGAGGATGTTCCACGTGCGCCACGGCAAGGAAGTGCGCGTGGGCGATGCGGTCACGTTCCTCGCCGCGGATCGCCAGCACACCGACGAGGCGTTCGCGGGCGACATCATCGGCCTGCACAACCACGGCACGATCAACATCGGCGACACGCTGACCGAAGGCGAGAAGATCATGTTCACCGGCATCCCGAATTTCGCGCCGGAAATCTTCCGCCGCGTGGTGCTGCGGGACCCGCTGCGGATGAAGGCGCTGCAGAAGGGACTCGACCAGCTCTGCGAGGAGGGCGCCACGCAGGTGTTCCGGCCGCTGCGCAACAACGACCTGATCCTCGGCGCGGTCGGCATGCTGCAGTTCGACGTGGTCGCGTTCCGGCTGCAGGACGAGTACTCGGTGCAGGCGAGCTGGGACAACGTGAACGTCTACACGGCCCGCTGGGTGTACGGCCCGGATCCGAAGAAGCTGCAGGAGTTTCGCGACAAGGCCTACGACAATGTCGCGCTGGACCACTCTGGCGCGCTCGTCTACCTCGCGCCGACGCGCGTGAACCTGCAGCTGACGCTCGAGCGCTGGCCGGAGCTCACGTTCCGCGAGACGCGCGAGCACCTGGCGAGCGCCGCCTGAGCGGCGTCGGCACAGGCGCGAGGTCGTGAGCCACAGTCAGGCCGTGCTGCGTCGGCGTCCGGTCGTCGCCTGGGCGTTCTACGACTGGGCGAACTCCGCGTTCGCCTGCACGGTGATGGCCGGGTTCTTCCCGGTCTTTTTCAAGCAATACTGGAACGCGGGCGTCGTCGCCACCGAAAGCACGTTTCGCCTCGGCCTCACGAGCGGCATCGCGAGCCTGCTGATCGCGGTCCTCGCGCCGGTGCTCGGCGCGATCGCCGACCGCAGCAGCTCGCGCTTGCGCCAGTTGTTCGCGTTCACACTGCTCGGCTCCGTCGCGACGCTCGCGCTCGCGCTGGTGCCGCAGGGACAGTGGCTGCTCGCCGCCACGCTCTTCCTGCTCGCGTCGCTCGGTTTCTGGGGCGGCATCGTGTTCAGTGATTCGTTGCTGCTGCACGTCGCGGAACCCGACGAGTACGACCTCGTCTCCGGGTTCGGTTATGCGCTCGGCTACCTCGGCGGCGGGCTCCTGTTCGCGGCCAACGTCGTGATGACGCAGAAGCCGGAGTGGTTCGGCCTGGTCGACGCCGCGGCCGCGGTCCGCTGGTCGTTCGTGACCGTGGGCGCGTGGTGGCTCCTGTTCTCGCTGCCGTGCCTGCTGTGGGTGCGCGAGCGACCGTTCGGCGTCGCCGCGCACAAGGTGAGCTGGCTTCGCGCCACGCGCGAGGGCCTGCTCGAGTTGCGGCACACCGTCGCGGAAATCCGCAGGTACCGGCCGCTCGTGTGGTTCCTCGCGGCGTACATCCTCTACATCGACGGCGTCAACACGGTCATCAAGATGGCGGTCGATTACGGCCTGTCGCTCGGTTTCGACCAGTCGCACCTGATCAAGGCGCTGCTGCTGACGCAGTTCGTCGCGTTCCCGGCGGCGCTCGGGTTCGGCTGGCTCGGCGGCCGGATCGGCGCGCGCAACGGCATCTTCCTCGCGCTCGCGGTGTACCTGGCAGCGACCTGCTACGCGTACTTTCTCGACGACGCCGGAGACTTCTACCTGCTCGCGTTCGTCGTCGGCCTGGTGCAGGGCGGCATCCAGTCGCTGAGCCGCAGTTACTACGGGCGACTCGTGCCGCGCGACAAGTCGTCGGAGTTCTTCGGCTTCTACAACATGATGGGCAAGGCATCGGCCATCATCGGCCCGACGCTCGTCGGGGTCACGGCGGCGGTCACCGGCGATTCGCGGCTCTCGATCCTGTCGATCATCGTGCTGTTCCTCGCGGGCGCCACATTGCTCGTGGTCGCCGCTCGCAGCGAACGTCGGAATTCATCGCTCTGACGACTTCGGTCGACACCGTGCGGGGCCGGTGTCGACCTGGAGTGTTCGGCGCCGGGGCGTCACGAGCCACGGACGGCGAGTGCGAGCCGCCATGGATGGCTCTTGCTGGCGTCCCCGGCGTTCGAACACTCCGGGGCGACGCTGGCCCGCAGGTCAGTCGCATGCAACTCAGTAGGGCGTCGGCGCGGCTACGTATCCGGATCGGTAGTTTTCGCAGGGTCCGCGTCGCCCGCACCGGTGACATCCCACGATGGGTTGGCCGGCACGCATCCGGCACGATTCGCCTCCGCATGCACACGCGCGCTCACGACCAATACCCGGGTATCGCGCCGCCGGTCCGCCCCTGGCAGCGCTGGTGGGTCGCCTCGCGGCCACGCACGCTCGCGATGGCCGTCACGCCCGTCGTCGCGGGGGCGTGCCTGGCGTGGAGCGACGGCGCACCCGTGCGCGCGCTAGTCTTTGCGCTGACGCTGTGCTGTGCCGTGCTGATCCAGGCCGGCACGAACCTGTTCAACGACGTTGCCGATCACGAGAAAGGCAACGACGGCGCGGATCGCGTCGGGCCGCTGCGCATCACGGCTGCGGGATGGGCCACGCCGGCCGAGGTGCGGCGGGCGGGCGCGATCGCTTTCGGCGCCGCGCTAGTACTCGGCCTCCCGCTCGTGTGGAGCGGCGGGCCGGCGATCCTCGCGCTCGGGCTTTGTTCCATCGCGGCCGGGTGGGCCTATTCGGGCGGCACGCGCCCGGTTTCGTACCGCGCTACCGGCGAACTGTTCGTGCTGACCTTCTTCGGTGTCGTCGCGGTGACCGGCACGTATTACCTCCAGGCGCATGCGTGGTCGCTGGCGTCGTTCGCGACCGGCGTCGCGGTGGGTGCGATCGCGGCGGCGGTGCTGCTCGTCAACAACTACCGTGACCTGGCGCCGGACGCGGCCGCGGGACGCCGCACGCTGGCCTCGTTGCTCGGTCCGGCACGGTCGCGCGCGCTGTTTGCCGCGCTGATGCTCGCACCGCTCGCGCTGCCACCGGCACTCGCGCTCGCCTCGCCGGGAAAAGCGGGCGCGTGGCTCGCCTGCCTCGCCGCGCCGCTGCTGCTGCAGTCGGTCGCCGCCATGCGCCGGATGTACGGTCCCGACCTCAACGCGGTGCTGGGACGGACGGCGCTTGCACAACTGCTCTACGGCGCCTTGCTTTCGATTGGAGTGCTGCTCTGATGCCCGACGTCATCCACACACTGCTGCCGGCGGCGCTCGCGATCATCATGTTTGCGGTCGGCATCACGCTCGTGCCAGCCGATTTCACTCGCCTGCTCCAGCAACCGAAGGCGGTGATCGCCGGGCTGCTGGGCCAGGTCGTGGTGTTGCCGGCGGCCGCCTGGGCGCTCGCGCTCGCCTGGCGCCTGCCGCCCGAAATGGCGGCCGGGCTCATGATCGTCGCCGCCTGCCCGGGCGGCGCGAGTTCGGCGCTGATTGCGCACCTCGCGCGCGGGTCCGCGGCGCTGTCGGTGACGCTCACCGTCGTCACGAGTCTCGCGGCCCTCGTCACCATGCCGCTCGTCGTGCAGGCCGGAGTCGGGTTGTTCCTCGCGCACGACGGCCCGACGCAGTTTTCGGTCGGCGGCGTCGTGCGCGGCGTCTTCGTGATCGCGACGGTCCCGGTGGCCGCGGGGATGCTGCTGCGCGCGTGGCGCCCGCGCCTGATCGCGCGCATCGAGCGACCGCTCGGCCGGATCGCCACCGGGCTGTTCGTCGCGATCGTCATCGCGACGTTCGTCGGGCAGCGCGAATCGCTGCTGGCGAACCTGCCCACGGTCGGACCGGCCGCGGCGACGCTCAACGTGATCATGATGGCGGCGGGCATCGCGCTGGGACGGGCGTTCGCGGTCGGTCGCCGGGACGCGATCGCGATCGCCGCAGATTGCGGGTTGCACAATGCCGCGCTGGGTATCTTCGTCGCCACCACGGTCTTCCAGGCGCCGGTGCTCGCGGTGCCGAGCGTCGTCTATGCGCTGGTGATGAACGTGGGCGCGTTTGGGCTGATCGCGTTCGGGCGACGCTGGACGGCCGGGACGGGCCCCGCGGCGCGCGACGGCGCGGGCGTGTCGACGTTGCCGGGCTGAACTCCGCGCCGTTCGATCGGCGTCGGCATAGCGCCGGCGTTAAACGCCCGCTTCAGAGCCCGACGAACAACTGCAGCCAGTACTTGTCGCCTTCGGCCTTGTTGTGCGCGCCATTTTCGTGCTGCCACTTGCCGGTCGCGCCCCAGCGCCCGCCGCGATAGATCAGCTGCGGCCCGAAGGCGTCGACGCGCAGCTTGCGTCCGGTGCCGGCCACGGGTTCGCCGTCGAGCTCGTCGTCGCTGAGTTGTCGCGTCGAGTAACCGTTCAATCCCACCGACCAGCCCTTGCCGAGCCGGCAGTTCAGCGACCATTCGACGCCCGCTTCGAGCCCGGAATGGTAGTCCGTGGCCTCGTTGGTGCCGTTGACCGTCAGGTTGGTCCGCAAGTTGGCGTCGAAGCGTCCGCCGACCGCGGCGGTCAGCGAACCGTAGAACGTGCCGGCCCACTGGTTGCGGCCGGCATTGACGAGACGTGCTTCGGAATACGAACCCGTGGGCAGCGTGACGTCGACACCCGTCATCCAGTGCAGCTGCGGCCGGTGCCAGCCCAGCATCACGCCGACGGTCGTGTCGCCGAACGCCTCGATGTCGCCTTCGGCCGGGCCGACGTCCGCTCGTCCGACGATGAACGGCTGGGCGACTAAGACGCCCACACCGCCGCCCAATACGTCCAGGTCCTTGAACGAGTGCAGGTAGCGCAACGTGTGCGCGCGGACATCGACGTCGAAGTCGACCGGGGCCGGCGCGCCGTCGTCCGTCGTCGTCACGTCGGCGCCGTAGACCGAGTTGTACATGTAGAGGTAGTTGCCGGGCTTCGGCAACACACCGCTCGCCACGGTGTTCAGACCGTAAGGGTAGACGCCACCGCCGCCCTCGGTGGCCTGGGCCGACGTCGCGGCCGCAAGCGCGAGGGAAGCGAGACCGGCGCGCGCGAGGGCGCCGCTGGACGAAAACGACAACCGCATGACGAGGTCCCACGGATGGAATGGCGCGGCAGTCTTTCAGAAGGCTGCCGGCGTCGCACTTCTGGTGTTCCGCAGCGATGAACCGGAAATTACGCAGCCGGGGGTGCCGCGTCCCGGCGGTGGCCCGACCAGGCGGCCGGGTCGATGCCGTAAAAGCTCTCCATCAGCGAATACAGCCGCGGGTGTGCCTCACGGAGTTCCGCGGGACACTCGAGGAACTCCTCCGTGACGACCGCGAAGAACTCGGTCTCATCCTCGGCGCCGTAGGGATCGAGCCAGGTGTCCTCGCCGCGCTCTACCGCGTCGCAGAGCGCGCGGTATTCGGCCATGAGGTCGGCGTGCCAGGCCGGGGCATCGCGCGAAGGGTCGGCGAGTCCGAGGCCTTCGGCGTCGAGGTAGTGCGCGAACTCGTGCACCACGACGTTGTAGCCTTCGGCGGGTCGCTGCGCCGCCTCCGCGACGTCCTCCCACGACAGGATGATCCGGTGGGCGTCCCACGCTTCGCCCGAAAGCTCGCGGCGACGCCGGGTGACCAGGCCATCCTCGTCGTGGACCTCGTCCTCGACCAGGAACGCGCCTGGGTAGACGAGGATCGATTGCAGCTCGTCGTAGAGGCTCGTGCGTCGACGTCCGAGCAGCAGCAGGCACGCCTGCGCCGCGACCGTCGCGCGGATTTCGTCGGTGATCTCGAGGCCGTTGCAGCCGACGAACTGCTTCTCGCGCAGGAACGCGACGATGAGTCCTTCGAGCCGGCGTCGCTCGGGTGCCGGCAGCGTCGTGACGATCGGAACGTGGCGCGCGATCGCCGCCTGCATCGCCGGTGGCAGGGACGCCTCGAACGCCTGCCGCCGGCGTCGCCGGCGCAGCAGCGGCGGCACGATCAGCGCGACCAGCACCGCGCAGGCCACCGCGAGGATGGCGGCGATCGCGGCGCTCACGTCGCGGGCTCAGCCGTAGGTTTTCCTGAGCCGCTCGACCAGCTTGACGTACTGCTCGCGCGCCTTCGTCGAGTCGGTGCCCTTCACGCGCGCCCACGCATCGTACTTGGCGCGGTCCTTGAGTGAGAATGCGCCCGGACGTTCGCCTTTGACGTCTCCCTCCGTGCCCTGCTTGTAGAGCGCGTACAGGCGCAGCATGTCTTCGTCGTCCGGGCGCCGCGTGAGTTTCTGGATCTCCTGCGCGGCGGCTTCGAATTTCTGGTCGATGTCGGCCATGTACCGTTTCCCCTGCGGCTGGAGACTCAAGCATACCGGTAAAAGGGGACACTCCTATTTCCCAGACGGGAAAATCAGGAGTGTCCCCTTTGACCGTCTTCACTTCCCGTAAACGATGACACTTCCTGGTAAATGGGGACACTCCGTAAATGGGGACACTCCAATTTTCACTTTCGTGAAAAAAGGAGTGTCCCCATTTACGTGCGCAGTGCGTTGACCAGGTGCTTGAGCCGCTGCAACCCCACCGGCCGCGGCGAGGGTCCGTAGCGCTGCGCGGCATACAGCACGCGAATCTCGGCGAGTGCCCGCGCGAGGTCCGGGCACGTGTGCTCCGCCCGCTGCAGGAACGCGATCGGGCCTTCGGCGGAGCCCTGGACGAGCCCGCGCGTGCGCAGTCGCCGCACGACCACGTCGTGCAGCCGCGCCGGCCAGTCGCGCGGCGGCGGTCGGTAACGCCAGGACAGGTACGCAGACAGCGCGACGAAGAACGCGGCGAGACTCGCGGCAAGCCCGAGGCCGAGCGCACGCCAGTCCGGTTCCTCGATGCCCAGGCGTTCCAGCAGGTTGAATTGCGCCTGCGCGTCGAAGCGCACGACCCGCTGGTTCCAGAAGTCGTTGACGGAGTCCCAGCCCAGTTCGAGTTGCATCAGCAGGGGGCTCGCATCGCGCAGTCGACCCGGCACCGGCTCGTCCGCGCCCACGGCGTCGATCAGTCCGCCCCGGATCCGTTCCGGTGCGACGGCCGCGGTCGGGTCGACGCGCATCCAGCCGCGACCCTCGATCCAGACCTCCGACCACGCATGCGCGTCGGACTGCCGCACGATCAGGTAGCCGCCGTACGGGTTGAACTCGCCGCCCTGGTAACCGGTCACGACGCGCGCCGGCACACCGGCCGCGCGCATGACCACGGTGAAGGCCGACGCGTAGTGCTCGCAGAAACCACTGCGCGTCTCGAACAGGAACTCGTCGACCGCGTTGTCGGCGAGCAGCGGCGGCCTCATCGTGTATTCGAACGGCTCCGCGCGGAACTGCCGCAGCATCTCGCCGACGATCCGGCGCGGTTCGCCCGCGAAGCGTGCGGCGAGCTCGCGGCCGAGCGCCAGCGAGCGCGCGTTGGTGCCGTCGTCCGGCAGGGCGAGGTCCTTGCGTCGCATCGATGCGGGCAACTCGACGCCCGCGACGAAGCGCGGATACGACGTCAGTTCGAACGCAGTCACGCTGCCGACCGATCGTGCGGCGAGCAGTGTGAAGTCGTAGCTCTGGAACACCTCCCGCTCGGGCCAGCGTGACGGCAGGTCGAGCGCGAGCACCCAGCGTCGCGAGTGCGGCTCGAGCGTGATCTGGTACTCGATCGGCGGACCGGCGTACCGCACTTCCTGCGCCGGGAACATCTGTGCCCGAGGGCGGCGCCAGCTGCGACCGTCGAACTCGTGCAGCACCGGGCCGCGCCAGTACCGTTGCTCCGCGGCCGGGGTCCTGCCGCGGAAGCGTACGCGAAAGGCGACGTCGCCCGAGGCACTCAGGTCGGAGACGTCGCCCGGCGTCATCTCGTCGTCCAGTCCCGTACGGGCCTGGCTGCCCGTGTCGATGCCCCAGAAGGGGCCCGGCAGCCGCGGGAACAACAGGAACAGCACGATCGCGACCGGCACGGCCTGGGCGAGCAACGCGATCGAGCGTCGTGCCAGGTTGGTCGCCGGCGTGGCCGTGGCCTCGGCGTGCACGCGCATCAGCGCCACCGTCGAGAGGAACGCGCTGCCGATCAGCCACGGCAGCTGCAGCAGTCCCTGGTTGCGCAGCAGCGCCGCGTAGAGCAGGAACCAGGCGATGAACACCAGCACGGTGAGATCGCGCGAGCTGCGGGTCTCGAGCAGCTTCGCCGCGGCCATCAGCACGAGCAACGCAGTGCCGGCTTCGATGCCGTTCAGCGTGCGATAGGTCCCGAGGATCGCGACCGTGGCGACCACGACGATCACGATCCGCAGCCAGCGCGGCGCGAGCGGCCAGCCACGCTGCGTCGCGGTCCAACGCCACGCGGCCACCGCGAGCACCAGCAGGCTCACCCACGACGGCAGGTGCGGCGCGTGCGGCACGACCGCCACCGCCAGCGCACCGAGCACCCAGACGAGGCCGTGCACCGGCGGTTGCGCCGCGGCAGGTGCGCCGCGCGGACCTGCGAGCCTCATCCGGCGCAGCGTGGCCGACTCAAGCACGGCCCGGTCCCGTGGGCTCGAAGAGCGCAAGCGCGTTCAGGCAACGTTCGCGATGCGACATGCCCAGGTTCACCTCGATGGTCGTGCCCGGCAGGCGCAGCCCGAATGCCTCGCCGCGGTCGTGCGCATCCAGCACCCAGCGGCACAGTTGCGCCAGCCGGTCTTCGCTGCCCAGTCCCGCGAGGCTGTCCCAGTCGAACACGTGCGACACCACGTCGGTGCCCGCGTACTGCTTGGTGTGCAGGCCCTGGCCGCGCGCATACGCCTTCCACGCCACCCGGTGCAGCGAATCCCCCGCCTGGAACGGGCGGAGCCCGGCGAAGTCTTCGTCGCCGACAGTGGCCGCCTGCGCGCCGCCCGTGTCGGTCGACGTGCGCGGTGGCGCGAGCTCGCGCTCGCTCGGCCGCGGCCACGCGATCGCGGCGTGCTCCGGGTGGATCACGGCCCACGCACGAAAAAACCCGAGCGGGTGCGCCGTCGAGACGACGAACCGTTCGAGCGGCACGAGTCCTCGCCGCCGCGCCCGGATCGAGACCTCGGCCGACGCCGTGGCGAGGCCAGGAACTTCGACCGGCGGTCCGCGCTCGCCACCGATGCGTTCTAGCCGCACTTCGATGGCGGGGCGCGACATCGCCGACGGGTTCTCGAGCAGCCAGCGAAACCGCACGCGCCCGCCTACGAACCCAGGCTCGGCCGCGAGCAGCCGCAAGCGCAAGCCCGACAGCGTGCCGTGACAGTGGTGCATGGCGACGAGCCCGAGCCCCGCGAGCAGGAACGTGAGCGCGAGGCCGACGTTGTTGTTGTAGTTCATGCCACCGAGCAGCATCGCGAACAGCATTACCGCGTAGGCGATGCCGAGCCGCGTCGGCAGGATGTAGATGCGGTTGCGACGCAGCTCGACCGGGTCGACGTCGCGGCCCTGGCGTTCGAAAATCCAGCGGCGAGTGCGGCGATCGATCCGCGCGCGCAGGTCCTGCAGCAGGCGGGCCATGCCTGGGTCGGAATCAGGGCACCGCGACGGCGCCGAGCACGTACTGGCCGATCTCGCCCGAGTTGCGGAACCGCGCGGTGTCGCGCGCCGCGAGCCGGTGACCGACGACGGCCGGCAGCACCGCCTGCACGTCCTCCGGCAGCACCCCTTCGTGACCCGCCATGAATGCCCAGGCCTGCGCGGCGCGCAGCAGCGAGATCACCGCGCGCGGCGACAGCCCCGCCTCGAATTCCTGCGCCTGGCGCGAGTAGCGCGCGATGGCCTGCACGTAGTCGAGCAGCGGGTCCGATGCGTGGACCTTCGGCACCTCGCCCTGGAGCCGCAGCAGTTGCTGGGGCGTGAGTGCCGCGGGCAGGGACGCGAGCAGGTCGCGCCGGTCGCGGCCGAGCAGCAGTTGGCGTTCGAGGTCGGCCGCCGGATAACCCAGCTCGATGCGCATCAGGAAGCGGTCGAGCTGCGATTCGGGCAGCGGGAACGTGCCGACCTGGTAGACGGGGTTCTGCGTCGCGATCACGAAGAACGGCTCGGTGAGCGGATACGTCTGGCCGTCGGCCGTGACCTGGTGCTCCTCCATCGCCTCGAGCAGCGCGCTCTGCGCCTTCGGTGTCGCGCGATTGACCTCGTCGGCGAGCACGAGCTGCGCGAAGACCGGCCCGCGGTGAAAGCGGAACTGGCCGGTGTCGGCCTCGAACACGGACACGCCGATGATGTCGGCCGGCAGCAGGTCGCTCGTGAACTGGATCCGCTGGTAGCTGAGCCCGAGCGTGCGCGCGAGCGCGTGCGCGAGCGTCGTCTTGCCGACGCCCGGGATGTCCTCGATCAGCAGGTGGCCGCGCGCGAGCAGGCAGGCGAGGCCCAGCCGCACCTGGCGTTCCTTGCCGAGGATGATCTCGTTGAGCCCGGCGACCGCCGATTCGATCAACGCTCGCAGCACGACCTCACTGGTGCCGGTGCTCGAGGTGTCGGCCAGCGCGCTCACGTCAGTCGCTCCGTCGCGGTCGGCGCCAGCGCGCCGAGGCGCCGCCGCTGTTCGGCGAGTTGCGCGAGCTGCCGGTCGAACTCCGCGACGCGCTCGCGTTCCTGCGCGACGACGCTCTCGGGCGCGTTGGCGACGAAGTTCGCGTTGGCGAGCTTCGCCGCGCACCGGTCGCGATCCTGCTGCGTGCGCGCCTTGCGTTTGTCGAGCCGCGCGAGTTCGGCGCCCACGTCGTCGACCAGCCGGTCGAACGGAGCGAGCACGGTGCGGCCGTGGCTGATCGCGATCGCGCTCGGCGGCAGGTCGCGCTCGGACTCGACGATCTCGATCGACTCGAGGTTCGCGACGCGGCGGATCGTCGACGCCAGCGAACGGATCGCCTCGGCATCGCCGGCCTTGTCGGTGCGCACGTACAGCGGCGTGGCGCGCGAGTGCGGCACGTCGAGCTCGCCGCGGATCTGGCGGATGCCGAGCACGACGGCCTGCAGCGAGCCGATGTCGCGCTCGGCCGCGGGGTCCGCCGCGAACTCACTCGAGGTGGGGTATCGCTGCAGCATGATCGTGGGCCCCGTGCGCCCGGCGAGCGGGCCGACCTTCTGCCAGATCTCCTCGGTGATGAACGGCATCAACGGGTGCAGCATCCTGAGCGTGCCTTCGAGCACCTCGAGCAGCGTGCGGCGCGTGCCGCGGCGCTGCGCATCGCCGGCATCGGCACCCTGCAGCACCGGTTTCGAGAGCTCCAGGTACCAGTCGCAGAACTCGTACCAGACGAACTCGTACATCGCCTGCGAGGCGAGGTCGAAGCGATAGCCGGCGAGGTTGTCGCGCACGGCCGCGACGGCCACGCCGAGCCGGCCGCGGATCCAGCGGTCGGCCACGGAGAATTCGCATGCGCGGTTCGCGAGGTCCGCCGCGTGCTCCTCCGTGTTCATCAGCACGTAGCGCGCGGCGTTCCAGAGCTTGTTGCAGAAGTTGCGGTAGCCCTCGACGCGGCCGAGGTCGAAGCGGATGTCGCGGCCCATCGTCGCGAGCGCGGCGAACGTGAAGCGCAGTGCGTCGGTGCCGAACGAGGGAATGCCTTGCGGAAACTGCTTGCGCGTGGCCTTCTCGATCGACGCGCGCATCTGCGGCTGCATCAGGCCGCTCGTGCGCTTGGCGATGAGCGAGTCGAGGTCGATGCCGTCGATCAGGTCGAGCGGGTCGATGATGTTGCCCTTCGACTTCGACATCTTGCTGCCGTGCTCGTCGCGGATCAGCCCGGTGATGTAGACCTCGCGGAACGGCACGTCGCCGGTGAACTCGAGGCCCATCATGATCATCCGGGCCACCCAGAAGAAGATGATGTCGAACCCCGTCACGAGCACGGAGGTCGGGTAGAACTCCTCGAGCTCGGCGGTCGGCCGCGGCCAGCCGAGCGTCGAGAATGGCCAGAGTGCGGAGCTGAACCAGGTGTCGAGCACGTCCTCGTCGCGGGTCAGGGTGACCGCGCGGCCGTGCTTCTCCGTCGCCTGCCGCTGCGCGTCGGCCTCCGACCGCGCCACGTAGACGTTGCCGTCGGCGTCGTACCACGCGGGAATGCGGTGTCCCCACCAGAGCTGGCGGCTGATGCACCAGTCCTGGATGTTGCGCATCCACTGGAAGTACGTCTTCGCCCAGTTGTCCGGCACGAAGCGGATACGGCCGTCCTCGACCGCGGCAATCGCCGGTTCCGCGAGCGGCGCGATGCGCACGTACCACTGGTCGGTGAGCCACGGTTCGAGCACGGCGCCGGAACGGTCGCCGCGCGGCACCGGCAGCGCATGCGGTTCGACTTTCTCGAGCAGGCCGAGCGCCTCGAGGTCGGCGACGATGCGCTTGCGCGCCTCGAAACGATCGAGCCCGCGATAGGCGTGCGGCACCTCGTCGTTGAGGGCCGCGTCCGCGGTCAGCACGTTGATCATCGGCAGCCCGTGGCGCTTGCCGATCTCATAGTCGTTGAAGTCGTGCGCGGGCGTGATCTTGACGCAGCCGCTGCCGAACGCGGGATCGCAGTATTCATCGGCGATGATCGGGATCGTCCGATCGGTCAGCGGCAGGCTCAGCTCGCGCCCGACGAGGTGGCGATAACGCTCGTCCTCGGGGTGCACCGCCACCGCCGTGTCGCCCAGCATGGTCTCGGGTCGGGTGGTCGCGACGACCAGGTGGCCGCTGCCGTCGGCGAGCGGATAACGCAGGTGCCACAGCTGCCCGGCCTCGGGCTCGGAGACGACTTCGAGGTCCGACAGCGCCGTGTGCAGCACCGGATCCCAGTTGACGAGCCGCTGGCCGCGGTAGATCAGGGACTTCTCGTGCAGCCGCACGAACACTTCGATCACGGCGTTGGAGCGATCGCCTCGCGGCACGCTGAGCCGATGCTTCTCGATCTTCTCGAGCAGCCCGAGTTGCTCGAGTTCGGCCACGACGCGCCGGCGCGCCTCGAAGCGGTCGAGGCCGCGGAAGCGTTCGGGCACTGCGTCGTTGAGCGCCGCGTCCGCGGTCAGCACGTTGATCATCGGGAGCCCGTGACGCTTGCCGATCTCGTAGTCGTTGAAATCGTGCGCGGGCGTGATCTTGACGCAGCCGCTGCCGAAGGCCGGGTCGCAGTACTCGTCGGCGATGACCGGAATCGACCGGTCGGCCAGCGGCAGGCGCACCTCGCGGCCGACGAGGTGGCGATAACGTTCGTCCTCGGGGTGCACCGCCACCGCCGTGTCACCGAGCATCGTCTCGGGCCGCGTGGTCGCGACGACCAGG
>DASUMQ010000222.1:0-22921 GCA_036277615.1 Steroidobacteraceae bacterium | reverse complement strand
CGCGACAACGCGAGAGCGGCCGACGCGACAGCGCGACTGAGGTGCGCCGGGCGTCTGGACCGGATTCGGGTCGCAGGGCTGTGCGAGGCATGGATGCCGAGCCCAGACCCCCCAGGGACGGGTTCACGGCGTCTCTGCGGCCCGAATGCGGGCCGGGCGCCCGTGCGCACCGTCACGGCGGCCGCGATCGCCACCTCGCGCATGGCTACATCATGCCCGTCTGCAGCCGCGCCGCCTCGGACATCATCGACTGGTTCCACGGCGGGTCGAAGACCAGCTCGACGTCCGCGCGCTTGACGGTCGGGATCACCTCGACCTTCTCGCGCACGTCGGCGACCAACACGTCACCCATGCCGCAGCCGGGGGCAGTCAGCGTCATCGAGACCGAGACCACGCGCCCGCCGTCGTCGTCCTGCGTGACGTCGCACTCGTACACGAGGCCGAGGTCGACGATGTTGATCGGGATCTCCGGGTCGTAGCAGCCTTTCATCTGCTCCCACACCAGCTTGCGGACGTCGTCGTCGCTCGCGTTCGGTGGCAGTTCCGGGACTTCGTCCGGTTCCTTGCCGAGCGCGTCGGCGTCCTTGCCTGCGATGCGGAACAGGTTACCCTCGACGTACACGGTGAAGCTGCCGCCGAGCGCCTGGGTGATGTAGCCCTGCTGGCCCTGCCGCATCTTCACGTTGAGACCCGCCGGAACGATGATCGCGTCCACGTCGCGCGTGAAGGTCACGGGCTCGTTGTCGACTCTGTACATGGATCGTTATTCCGTCGAGACGTGTTCCTGGCTGTGCAACGCCGCGTCCAGCGTGTGCCAGCAGAGGCTGGCGCACTTGACGCGGGCCGGGAACTCGCGCACGCCCGAGAGCGCGCCGAGCTTGCCCAGGCTCGGCACATCCACGGCCGCGTCGTCGTTCGTCAGCAGCTCGTGCATCTGACCGAAGAGCCGCTCGGCCTCCGGCACGCTCTTGCCCTTGACGCTTTCGGTGAGCAGCGAGGCCGAGGCGACGGAGATCGCGCAGCCGCTGCCGTGGAACGAGACGTCGGCGATGCGGTCACCGTCGAGCTTGACGTAGAGCGTCAGCCTGTCGCCGCAGAGCGGATTGAATCCGTCCGCGTGCCGGTCCGCATCCGGCATCTCGCGGAAGTTCCGCGGGTGCCGGTTGTGGTCGACGATGACGTCGCGGTAGAGGTCCTTGAGGTCCATCAGCCCAGCATCTCCCGTGCCGTGTGCATTGCCGCGACGAGCTGGTCGACCTCGGCGCGGGTGTTGTAGAACGCGAACGAGGCGCGCGCCGTCGCCGGCACCTTGAAGAAGTCCATGACCGGCATCGCGCAGTGGTGGCCGGTGCGGATCGCGACGCCCGCGTGGTCCAGGATGGTGCCGAGGTCGTGCGGGTGCACGCGGTCGAGCGTGAACGAGACCACCGCGGCCTTCTCGGGCGCGGTCCCGACGAGGCGGACGCCGGGCACTTCCTGCACACGGGCGGTGGCGTACTCGAGCAGCTCGTGCTCCGCCGCGGCGATGCGCTCCATGCCGAGCGACTCGAGGTAGTCGATCGCCGCGCCGAGGCCGATCGCGTCCGCGATCGCAGGTGTACCCGCCTCGAACTTGTAGGGCAGGTCGTTGTAGAGCGTCTTCTCGAACGTGACCGCGAGGATCATGTCGCCGCCGCCCTGCCACGGGGGCATTTCGCGCAGCAGCGCCTCGCGCCCATACAGCACGCCGATGCCGGTCGGGCCGCACATCTTGTGCGACGAGAACGCGTAGAAGTCGCAGTCGAGCGCCTGCACGTCGACCTTGAGGTGCGGCACCGCCTGCGCGCCGTCGAGCAGTACCGGCACGCCGCGCGCCTTCGCCGCCTGGATGAACCGCCGCACGGGCACGACGGTGCCGAGCGCGTTGGACACATGGGCCAGCGCCACGAGTTTCGTGCGCGGCGACAGCAGCGCGGCGAACGCGTCGTAGTCGACTTCGCCGCGCAGCGTGATCGGGGCCACCTTGAGCGTGGCGCCGGTCTGCTCGCAGAGCAGCTGCCACGGCACGATGTTGGCGTGGTGCTCGAGCCAGGAGATCAGGATCTCGTCCCCCGGGCCGAAGCGCGGGCGACCGAAGCTCTGCGCCACGAGGTTCACGGCCTCGGTCGTGCCGCGGACGAAGACGATCTCCTTCGTCGAGCGCGCATTGATGAACCGGCGGGTCTTCTCGCGTGCGCCTTCGAACAGGTCCGTCGCTTCCTGGCTCAGCGTGTGCACGCCGCGATGCACGTTCGCGTGCGTCGTCTCGTAATAACGCGACATCGCCTCGATCACGGCGCGCGGCCGCTGGCTCGAGGCGGCGTTGTCGAGGTAGGCGAGGGGCTTGCCGTGCACCGTGCGCTGGAGCACCGGGAAGTCGCGACGGATGGCGGCAACGTCGAAGGCGGCATGCGGCGCCGTCGTGGCGCGGGCAGCGGGGACTGCGCTCATGACGTCACCTCGTCGAGCAGGCGGGTCAGGCGGTCGTCGAGGATGCCGTGCACGAAATCGCCGAGTGCCGGCACGTCGACCTTGGACAGCACGGCGCCGGCAAAGGCGCGCGTCAGCGCGCTGCGCGCCTCCGATTCGTCCAGACCGCGGGATCGCAGGTAGAACAGCGCAGCCGGATCGAGCTGGCCGGTCGTGGTGCCATGGCTGCACTGCACGTCGTCGGCATAGATCTCGAGGTCCGGTTTGGTGTCGATCTCCGCACCCTTGGTCAGCAGCAGGTTGCGGTTGACCTGCCGCGCATTCGACTTCTGTGCGCCCGCGTGCACGATCGACTTGCCGTTGAACACGCCGCGGCCCTTGTTCGCCGCGATGCCACGGTAGTCCTGCAGGCTGGTCGTCTCGATCGCGCGGTGCTCGACGAGCACGTGGGTGTCGAGGTGGCGGGATCCGTCGGCGAGAAATACCCCCGTCACCTCGGTGCTGGCCCCGCGACCGTCGAGGCTCACGTGGAGGTCGAGTCTCGAGAGGGAGCCGCCGAGCTGCGAGTCCCGCAGGACGAGGCGCGCGCCGTCGGCCACGCGGGTCTCGATGCGCTCGATGTGGAATGCGCGATCGCCGGGTCGGTGCAGGCGGTACACGGTCAGGTCCGCGCCCGCGCCGAGTTCGACGTCGAACACCGCATTGGTGAAGTGTTCGCTCGCACCGTCGTCGGTGTGCTCGATCAGCAGGCGGCCGCGACTGCCTGCGCCCATCCGCACGACGATGCGGGGATTGGCCAGCGTCGGGTTGGCACCCGCGGTGTGCAGCGTCAGTGGTAATACGTCCTCGGAGGTCGCGCCGGCCGGCATCTCGAGCAGCAACGGCTCGGCCGCGAGCGCCGCATTGAGCGCGGCAAAGCGCTCGGTGCCGAGGCCGGTGATGTCGCGGAGCGCGGTCTCGTCCAGGTCGTCCGGGGCGACGCCCGACTCGAGCGTCCGCACGCGGAACCCCGCGAGTCGCGCCGGAGCGGTCGAAGCGATGCGACCGTTCAGGATCACCAGGTGCCCGGCGAGCAGGGGCGCCGGCACGCTCGTCAGCGAGACGGCTTCGAGCTCCGGGGCGAACCGACGCGATTCCAGGCGACGCAGGCTCGTGTACTTCCACGCCTCCTCGCGCGGGCCCGGGAACCCGAGCTCGCTGAAACGCGCAAACGCCGCCGCGCGTCGGGCGGGCGATCCGCGCAGCGACGGCCGCAGGCGCTCGTACGCCTCGCGATAATGGGCGACGGCGGGGGACGGAGCGTTCATGCCGCGCTCGCCTCCTGGCGCACCCAGTCGTAGCCGCGCTTTTCGAGTTCGAGGGCCAGCGTGCGGTCGCCGGTCCGCAGGATGCGGCCGTCCGAGAGCACGTGAACGAAGTCCGGCTCGATGTAGTCGAGCAGCCGCTGGTAATGCGTCACCAGCACGATCGCGCGCTCGGGTGAGCGCAGGCTGTTCACGCCGTTCGCGACGACGCGCAGCGCGTCGATGTCGAGGCCCGAGTCCGTTTCGTCGAGCAGCGCGAGCCGGGGCTCGAGCACGGCCATCTGCAGGATCTCGTTGCGCTTCTTTTCGCCGCCCGAGAAGCCTTCGTTGACGCCGCGGTTGAGGAAGCTCTCGTCCATTTGCATCAGCTTCATCTTGTCGCGGATCAGCTGCAGGAACTCGAACGCGTCGACTTCCGGTTCCCCGCGTTCCCGGCGGAGCGCGTTGAGCGCGGCCTTGAGCAGGTAGGCGTTGTTGACGCCCGGGATCTCGACCGGGTACTGGAAGGCGAGGAACACGCCCCGGCGTGCGCGCTGCTCAGGCTCGAGCGCGAGCAGGTCCTCGCCGAACCAGGTCGCGCTGCCCTTGGTGACGTCGTAGCCGGCGCGTCCGGCCAGCACGTTCGCGAGCGTGCTCTTGCCCGAGCCGTTCGGCCCCATGATCGCGTGCACCTCGCCGGGCTTCACCTCGAGGTTCAGGCCCTTGAGGATCTTGCGGGCGCCGATCTGGGCGTGGAGGTCGCGGATGCTGAGCATGTCTGTACGTCTCTCGAATCGGTCAGCCGACGGAGCCTTCCAGGCTGACCGACAGCAGGTTCTGGGCTTCCACGGCAAACTCCATCGGCAGTTCCTTGAACACCGCCTTGCAGAAGCCGTTGACGATCATGTTCACGGCGTCCTCTTCCGACACGCCGCGGCTGCGACAGTAGAAGAGCTGGTCGTCGCCGATCTTGGAAGTGGTCGCCTCGTGCTCGACCACGGCCGAGGGGTTCTTGATCTCCATGTACGGGAACGTGTGTGCGCCGCACCGGTCGCCCATCAGCAGCGAGTCGCACTGCGTGTGATTGCGTGCACCCTCGGCCGAGGGCAGCACCTTCACCAGGCCGCGGTACGTGTTCTGGCCATGCCCGGCGGAAATGCCCTTCGAGACGATCGTCGAACGCGTGTTGCGGCCGATGTGGATCATCTTCGTGCCGGTGTCGGCCTGCTGGTAATGGTTCGCGAGGGCGACCGAGTAGAACTCGCCGACCGAGTTGTCGCCCGTCAGGACGCAGCTCGGGTATTTCCACGTGATGGCCGAGCCCGTCTCGACCTGCGTCCAGCTGATGCGCGAGTTCGCGCCGCGACACTCGCCGCGCTTGGTGACGAAGTTGTAGATGCCGCCGACGCCGTTCTCGTCGCCCGGGTACCAGTTCTGCACGGTCGAATACTTGATGGTGGCGCCGGCCAGCGCCACGAGCTCGACGACCGCCGCGTGCAGCTGGTTCTCGTCGCGCATCGGCGCGGTGCAGCCTTCGAGGTAGCTCACGTGGCTGCCTTCGTCGGCGACGATCAGCGTGCGCTCGAACTGCCCGGTGTTGGCCGCGTTGATGCGGAAGTACGTCGACAGTTCCATCGGGCAGCGCACGCCCTTCGGCACGTAGACGAACGAGCCGTCGGAAAACACCGCCGAATTGAGCGTCGCGAAGAAGTTGTCGGTATACGGCACGACCGTGCCGAGGTACTGCTCGACGAGTTCGGGGTGGTTCTGCACCGCGTCCGAGAACGAGCAGAAAATCACGCCGGCCTTCGCGAGCTTGTCCTTGAACGTGGTCGCGACCGAAACGCTGTCGAATACTGCGTCGACGGCCACGCCGGCGAGGCGCGCTCGCTCGTGCAGCGGCACGCCGAGCTTCTCGTACATCTGCAGCAGCTTCGGGTCGACCTCGTCGAGGCTCTTGGGGCCGTCCTTCTTCGCCTTCGGCGCGGAGTAATAGGAAATCGACTGGTAATCGATCGGCGCGATCCGCAGGTGCGCCCAGTCCGGTTCGCGCATCGTGCGCCAGTGCCGCAGCGCCTTCAGGCGCCACTGCAGCATGAACTCGGGCTCGCGTTTCTTGCGCGAGATGATCGCGACCACGTCCTCGTCGAGGCCCGGCGGCAACGTGTCGGACTCGACGTCCGTGACGAAGCCGTGCCGGTACTTCTGCGCGACGAGTGCGTCGAGGTCAGCCTGCGGGCTCGACATGATGGTTACCTGTTCCTCAGATCGGGCCGCACCGCGGGGCGCATGGCCTGCGCGAGGTGGGGCCGCCAGACAGCGACGGCCTCCTGGCCCGACAGCTGCGCAAGCGAAATCTCGTCGAGCGACCGGCGGATCGCGCCGTTGATCCGTTGCCAGGCGCTGCCGGTGCTGCACGAGACCTCGTGGGCGCAGGTGCTGTGCTCGCCGCTGCACTCGGTGATCGCGACGGGTCCCTCGATCGCGTCGATGATCGCGGCCGCGCTGATCGCCGCGGCCGGGCGCGCGAGCTGGTAGCCGCCGCGGGCGCCGCGCGTCGAAGTCAGCAGCCCGGCCCGGTGGAAGCTCTTCAGCAGCTTGCTGACAGTCGGCAGCCCGAGCCGGGTCCGTTCGGCGACCTCGGTCGCGGTCAGGCGCTGGGCGGGGGTGGCAGCCAGGCAGGCCAGGACGACCGTGCCGTAATCGGTGAGTTTGCTGATGCGTAACATGGGCTTGAATCCAAGTGGGACGATTTTAGTCCTATTTAACTCGACCGCCAACCCTGCTGCCGGTGGCGGCCCGAGGGAAAACAACCACTTCTGCTAATATCCGCGTCCCCCTGCGTCCAACCGGAAGCCCCGGGATACCTTGAGCCAGCCCAACCCGAGCGCCCCCGGCGCCACGCCGGTCGCGTGCCGCGAATCGATTGCCGTCCTCCGGGACGTCCACTACACCGTGGACTCCGGCAAGGCCGTCTTCAGCGGCCTCGACATCGACATCTGCCGCGGCGCCATCACGGCCATCATGGGGCCGAGCGGCACGGGCAAGACCACCCTGCTGAGGCTGATCACGGGCCAGATCACGGCCGATCGCGGCCAGGTCGTGGTCGACGGCCAGGACCTGTCGACACTCAACCGAAAGCAGGTCTATGCGTTGAGACGCCGGATGGGAATGCTGTTCCAGAACGGAGCGCTGCTCACGGACCTCGACGTGTTCGAGAACGTCGCGTTCCCGCTGCGCGAGCACACGCGATTGCCCGAGCGGCTGATCCGGACCATCGTGCTCAGCAAGCTTCACGCGGTGGGCCTGCGTGGTGCGGCGAGCCTGTCACCGCAGGAGTTGTCCGGGGGCATGGCGCGCCGGGTGGCGCTGGCACGCGCCATCGCCATGGATCCCGACATCCTGATCTACGACGAACCGTTCGCCGGGCTCGACCCGATCTCGATGGGCGTCGTGCTGCGGCTGATCAAGTCGCTCAACGACGCCCTCAGCGTCACCAGCATCGTCGTCACGCACGACGTGCGGGAAATCTCGCAGATCGCCGACGCGAGCTACATCCTGTCGGAGGGTCGGGTGGTGGCGAGCGGCACGACGCGTGAACTGCAGGAACATCCATCGCCCGTCGTACACCAGTTCGTCGAAGGTCTCGCAGACGGCCCGGTGCCGTTCCATTACCCGGCACCCGATTACCACGCGCAGCTGCTTGGCGGCCGGGTGTTCGACTGATGCCCTCGCTGATCCGTGAACTCGGCGTGGCCGCGTCGAACTTCTTCGAGCGCGCCGGCAGGATCACGCGGTTCGGGCTGCAGCTCGTGGCACTGACGCCGACTTCGCTGCTGCGCGTGCGACCCGTGATCGAGCAGGTCTACAACACCGGCGCGCTGTCGCTCGTGATCATCATGACCTGCGGCCTGTTCGTCGGCATGGTGCTGGGCCTGCAGGGCTACGAGATGCTGAACCGGGTCGGCTCCGAGGAATACCTCGGCACGGCCGCGGCGTTGAGCCTGCTCAAGGAATTGGGGCCCGTCGTCACCGCGTTGCTTTTCGCCGGCCGCGCAGGCACCGCGCTCGCCGCCGAGATCGGCCTCATGCGAGCCACGGACCAGATCGCCGCCATGGAAATCATGGCGGTCGACCCGATGCGTCGCGTCGTGGTGCCGCGCTTTCTCGGCGGCGTGATCGCGATGCCGCTGCTCACGGCCACGTTCATCGCCATCGGCATGTTCGGTGCACAGCTCATCGGCGTGCAGTTCTTCGGCATCGACCAGGGCAGCTTCTGGTCGCAGATCCGCGGCACCGTGGAACTCGACGACGTGGCCGAAGGTCTGATCAAGGGTGCAGCGTTCGGAGTCGCCTGCAGCTTGATCGCCGTCTACGAGGGTTACAACGCCGTGCCGACGGCCGAAGGCGTCGGTCGCGCCACGACACGAACGGTCGTCGTGTCCGCCGTCGTCACGCTGGTTCTCGATTACCTTCTCACGGCTCTCATGCTCTGACCGATTCCGAGGCGACTACATGCGTCCATCGCGCACCATCGACATCTCCACCGGCCTGTTCGTCCTGCTCGGCTTTGCGGCCATCCTGTTCCTGGTCACGCAGATCACGAACCGCGAGTTCACGCTGAAGAGCACGTCGTACCGGCTCAGGGCGGACTTCGAGAACATCGGCGGCCTGAAGGCGGGCGCGCCGGTGTCGATGGCCGGCGTGACGATCGGCCGCGTCGAGGACATCCAGTACGACCAGAAGCTCTACAAGGCGGTCGTCACGCTGCGCGTCGACGGTCGCTACGACGAGATTCCGAACGACAGCGACGCCAGCATCCTGACCTCGGGCCTGCTCGGCGGCCAGTACATCGGACTCTCGCCCGGCGGCTCGGAGGAATTTTTCAAGGACGGCGACCAGGTCACGTTCGTGCAGGACGCGGTCGTGCTCGAGAACCTGATCAGCAAGTACCTGTTCAATACGGCGACCAAGCAACCGGACGCGCCCGCGCCGGATGCGGCCCCCGCCACGCAGGAGTGAGTAGCGAATGCACATCAAGTCAATCTCCCGTTCCCTGGCCCTGATCGCGTTGCTCGGCGCCGCTCCGCTGGCCGTCACGGTCGGCCAGACGACCACGGCGAAGCCCGCGACGGCGGTGCCGGGGGCGGGACCGCAGGAATTGATCCAGAAGGTATCGCAGGACCTGTTGCGGGACCTCGACGTCAATCGAGCCACCTACAAGAAAGAGCCGCAGAAGCTGCGCGCGCTCGTCGACAAGCACCTGCTGCCGAACTTCGACGTCGACTACGCCGCTCGCCTGGTGCTCGGCAAGCACTGGCGCACGGCGAGCGAGGACCAGCGCAAGCGCTTCGTCGATGCGTTCTACCAGTCGCTGATGCGCAATTACGGCGACGCGATCGTGGAGTTCCAGGCCAACCAGCTGAAGATCCTGCCGTTCCGGGGCGACCTGGCGTCCGGATCCGCGACGGTGCGCACCGAGATCACGCACGAGGGCACGCCGGTGCCCGTGAACTACAGCCTGCGCGCGACGCCACAAGGCTGGAAGGCATGGGACGTGACGATCGAGGGCATCTCCTACGTCAAGAACTACCGCACCGACTTCGGCGCGCAGGCGGACAAGGAGGGCATCGATGCGGTCATCAAGCGGCTCGAGACGCAGAATGCCTCGGGCAAGCCGGACCCGAACCTGAAGGCGGCGGGCAAGACCTCGACCGCGAAGCCCTGATCACGGACGAGCCCACAGCGCATGCCCGCATTCCAGATCAGCGCGACGTCGCCGGGCCGTCTCGAGGCCCGCGGGGCGATCTGCTACGACAGCGCCGCGCAGGCGCTCATTTCCGGGCTCGCGCTGATCCCCCACGGCCAGCCCTGTACGATCGATCTGTCGCAGGTCACGGAAGCCGACAGCGCCGGACTCGCCGTGCTGGTCGAATGGCTCGCGACCGCGCGCAAGCGCAAGTCGTCGATTCACTACGAAAGCATCCCTGCGCAGATCCTGGCGGTCGCCCGGATTTCCGATCTCGACGAGCTGCTCACCGACGGCGAGTGACGTTCAGTGTCTATTGGTTAGTGTCTAGTGTTCAGTAGGAAGCGCGCACGCCGGCGAAGTCGGTCGCCTGCTACCTGCTAGACACCGAACACTGGACACTATTCTCCGGTCTCTTCCTCCATGGCCGCTTCGTCCTCGCGCAGCGCTTCCTCCGCCCAGTCGCTGTCGTCCTCGAGCTGCTCCTCCGGCACGTCGCCGTCGTAGACGGCGTACCGGCGGCGCTGCAGGTACGCGTCACGCACGAACGCATACGGGTCGTAGGCTTCGTTGACCAGGCGGTCCAGCGACAGCAGGCTCGCGCGCTTGTCGGTCAGGTAGAGCCCGAGCGAAAACCAGCGTTCGTTACCCGCGTCGTACCAGCGGAACGGCTGGGTGAAGTCATCGGCGATTCGCGCCGGCGCGTCGCGCAAGGTGGCCGGACCCAGGAACGGCAGCATCAGGTACGGGCCCGGCGGCACGCCCCAGCGGCCGAGCGTCTGGCCGGAATCCTCGTCGTGCACGGGCAGCTGGGCACCCGCGGCGACGTCGAATATCCCACCCCAGCCGAGCGTCGTATTGATCACGAAGCGCGCGACGTCCTGGCCGCCTTCCTTGAACTTGCCCTGCAGGAGCTGGTTGGCGATCGTGGTCGGGTAGAACAGGTTGGTGAAGAAGTTGCCGACGCCTTTCTGCAGCCACCGCGGCGTGTGGTCGCGATAGGCGACGGCGACCGGACGCAGCGCATGCCGATCGAGGACGTCGTTGAAACCGTAGACGCCGCGGTTGAATTTCTCGATCGGGTCAGGATTCTTCGCGCGCGTCTCGGCCTCGCTCTCGGGCCCCGCGCTCGTGCGACCGGCGGTCGAGGCGCAACCGCCGAGCGCAATCGCGAACAGCGCGATCAGGAGACCCGCGCGAGGCCGGCGGTGGTTCAGCCGCGCCGGGCCGCGGCAAGCTTGCAGCAAGGACATGCGTTGACAATCCCTCGGGTTGGCCCAGGCGACCGCCTGAAGGCCGAAACAGTGCGCGATTGTACCGATCGCGAAGGCCGCGCCCAGAGGTCGTGGCCTACTGCCGCTCGCCCGGCGCCTGTTCGGCGGGCGGCTTCGGTCGGTTGCGCTCCTTCGGCAGCCACTCGCGCAGCTCCTGCAGGCGCGCCACGAACTTCGAACGCTGCTGTGCGGTAAGGCTCGGCACGGACAGCGCGAGCTCGAGCTGGTTGATCGCGAGCAGCAGGTCGCCGGCCATCAGGTGGTATTCGGCCATGTAACTGTAGGCGTCGGCGACGTCGCCCGCCGCGTTCGCTGCCTTGGCCGTCAGGCGGATCTGTTCCGGCGTCGGCGGCACGTTGTTGAACAGGTCGAGCAGCACCTCGTGGGCGCGCTTGGGTCGGCCGGCCTGCAGCAGCGCTTCGCCGTACCTCACGGTGACCGGCACGTTGCGCGGCGCCAGGTTGCGGGCTCGCTCGAGCGTCTCGAGCGCCGCCTTGGTCTCGCCCGCAGCCGCCTGCGCCTGGCCGAGCGCGGTGTGGAACTGCATGACCTGCGGGTACTCCGCACGCAGACGTTCGAACGTCGCGATGGCGCCCTGCGCGTCGCCACCGACCATTTGCGCCAGCGCCCGACCGTAGGTCTGCGCGAGCGAGAGGTCCGCCTCGTTCGAGCCGAGCGCCGCGTAATAGTCGCGGGCGTCGGTGCCGCGCGGGGCCGACAGGACCCGCACGCGCTCCTTGGTCAGCGCGTAACCAAGGCTGTCCGCCACCTTTGCAGCCGGGTACTGCAGCGCGCGGTCCTTGGACTCCGCGATGCGCGAGCTCGTCACCGGGTGCGTGCGCAGCAGTTCCGGCACGCGATCCGGTCCGAGCTGCGTGCGGCGGAACATGGTGTCGAAGAACGCCGGCATCGCGTTGGGGTCGAAGCCTGCGTTGGCGAGCACGCCGATGCCGATCCGGTCGGCCTCGTACTCGTTTTCGCGCGTGAAGTTGATCTGCGACTGCACCGCCATGTTCTGCGCGGCCGTGATCGCGCCCATGGTCGCGTCGGAGCTGCCGCCGCCGGCCCCCATCAGGATGGCCGCGAGCACGGCAGCCGTCGACAGCAGGCTGGCGCGGCCCTGCGCCTCGATGCCGCGCGCAATGTGCCGCTGCGTGACGTGCGCGACTTCGTGCGCCAGCACACCCGCCAGTTCGCTCTCGTTGCGCGTCTCGAGCAGCAGGCCCGAATGGATGCCGACGAAGCCGCCGGGCAGTGCAAATGCGTTGATCGCATTGTCGCGGATCAGGAAGAAGTTGAACGATCGCCCGCCGTCCTGCGCCTGGCTCGAGAGCTTGAGCCCGAGCGACTGGATGTATTCGCCGACCTCGGGGTCCTCGAGCAGGGCGCCCGATTCGCGCACCTCGCGCATCACCATGCGCCCGAGCCGGTTCTCGTCGTCGATCGACAGGGTCTCCTGCGCCGCCGTCCCCATCTCGGGCAGGCTGTCCTGCGAGTTCTGCGCGACCCCCGTTCCGGTGCCTAGGCCGAAGGTGAGCGTGGCGGCGAGGCACGCGAGCGGGCCGCCCGGGCGGATTGTCTGTCTCATGTGCTCCTTCTGACCGGCCGGTCCGCTCCCGGTTCCTCGACCCGGTCAGAGCGTCTCGGAGGCGAAGTCGGCCAGCCGCGAGCGTTCGCCGCGCGTGAGCGTGATGTGGCCGTAGTGCTTCCAGCCACGGAAGCGGTTCACGACGTACGTGAGCCCGCACGTGGTCTCGGACAGGTAGGGCGAGTCGATCTGCGCGATGTTGCCGAGGCACACCAGCTTGGTGCCGGGTCCGGCGCGGGTCACGAGGGCCTTCATCTGCTTGGGCGTGAGGTTCTGCGCCTCGTCGAGGATCAGGTAGCGGTTCAGGAACGTGCGCCCGCGCATGAAATTGAGCGAGCGGATCTTGATGCGGTTCCGGAGCAGGTCGTTGGTCGCCGCGCGACCCCAGCTGCCCCCCTCCTGGCTCTGCGTGAGCACCTCGAGGTTGTCCATCAGCGCGCCCATCCAGGGCTCCATCTTCTCTTCCTCGGTGCCGGGCAGGAACCCGATGTCCTCGCCGAGCGGGATCGTCACGCGCGTCATGATGATCTCGGTGTAGCGATTCGTCTCGAGCGCCTGCGAGAGTCCCGCCGCGAGCGTGAGCAGCGTCTTGCCCGTGCCCGCGGGACCGAGGATCGTCACGAGGTCGATGTCCGGGTCGAGCAGCAGGTTGAGCGCGAAGTTCTGCTCGCGGTTGCGTGCGCTGATGCCCCAGACGCCGTGGCGCTCGCTGCGATAGTCGCGCACCAGTTCGATCACCGCGGAGTCGCCCTGGAGCGAGCGCACGACCGCCTCGACGCCGTGCTCGCCGGCCTGGTAGACGAACTGGTTCGGCGCCCAGTCCGCGATGAACTTGCCGCGCACGCGGTAGAACGTGCGCCCACCGTTCTCGTGCCACGACTCGAGCTTGCGGCCGGCCTTGTCCCAGAAGTTCGCGGGCAGTTCCTCGACGCCCGTGTAGAGCAGGTCGGCGTCCTCGATGGTCTTGTCGCTGTTGTAGTCCTCGGCGTGCACACCGATGATCGCCGCCTTGATGCGAAGGTTGATGTCCTTCGACACGAGCGTGACCTTGGCGTCCGGGTGCTGCTGCTGCAACGCGAGCGTCTGCGAGAGGATCGCGTTGTCGGCGCCGTGACCTGGCAGGGTGGCGGGCAGTCCGCTCGCGAGCAGCTTGGTCTGGAAGAACAGCCGCCCGCTCGGCGGCTTCTTGCCGGTCGGCGCGTACTGGGCCGAGGGAAGCTCCAGCCCCCGATCGATGTGCGGCTTGTCGGCGTTGGCCATCAGCTCGTCGAGGAAGCGGCTCACCTGCCGCACGTTGCGTGCCGACTCGGACACGCCCTTCTTGCCGGCGTCGAGCTCCTCGAGCACCGTCATCGGAATGAAGATGTCGTGTTCCTCGAACCGGAAGATGGCCGAGGGGTCGTGCATCATGACGTTGGTGTCGAGGACGAAGATTCTGCGAGGCTCGGCTTGCTTCCTGCGGTTGGCCAAGGCGTGCTCCGATGGTGGGCGAGGATGGGGAACGGTCGGAAACGGACGGGCGCCGTCCGCTCAGAGCCCGGCCGCGGCCGCGAGCACTTCTTCGGCGTGGCCGGGCACCTTGACCTTGCGCCACTCGCGGCGCAGGACGCCCTTGCCGTCGATCAGGAAGGTGCTGCGCTCGACGCCCATGTACTTCCTCCCGTACATGCTCTTCTCCTTCCACACGTCGAAGAGACGGCAGGCGACCTTGTCCTCGTCGCTCAGCAGTTCGAACGGAAAGCCGTACTTCTGCTTGAACTTCTCGTGCGAGGCGACGCTGTCGGGCGAGACCCCGACGATCGCCACCCCGGCCTTGCGGAACTTCGGATAGAGGTCCCGGAACGCTTCCCCTTCGCTGGTGCAGCCTGAGGTCGCGTCCTTCGGGTAGAAATAGACGACGAGGCCCTTGCCGGTCGCGTCGGCGAGCGTCCACTGGCTGCCGCCCGTGGCGGGCAGGGCAAAGGCAGGGACCTTGCGGTCCAGGGCAACGGTCTTGTCGGCCATGGAATCGGTGTCTTCAGTTCTTGAGGGGTTCGAGAATGGCGTCAAGGTTCATGTGATCGCAGAGATCCATGAACTCCTCGCGCAGCGCCGCGATGTGCACCCTCGTCGGCACGTGCACGACCAGGTAGACGGAGAACATCGACGCGCCGGTGTGCGCCGCGTTGTAGGTCCGCGTCGTGATGTCGCCGATGTCGATGCCGCGCGAGGAGAAGAAGCCCGACAGCGCATTCAGCACGCCAGGCTGGTCGAGGCAGACGACGTCCGCCGTGTAAGTGACCATGTCGGTGCGCGGCGGCCGCTGCTCCGTGCGACGCACAGTGATGGTGAGGCCCGACGATTCGCCGAGCTTCGTGAGTTCAGTTTCCAGCTTGGCCAGGGTGTGCCAGTTGCCCGCCACGAGCAGCAGCATCGCGAATTCGTTGCCCAGCGCGGTCATGCGGCTTTCGAGGACGTTGCCGCCGCAGTCGACCACCACCCGGGTCAGGTCGAAGACCAGTCCGGTGCGGTCGTTGCCGATTGCGCAAATCGCGATCAGTTGCTTCATGGGTGGTCGAACTCAGTTTAGCGGCGCAGGCCCTGCGCGGATACCGCGATTGTGCCTTGCTTCGCCGCTCGACGCTTCAGTAGCATGAGCGGTCGTCCGCGCGAGGTTGAGAACATGTTCAAGGGGAGCATCCCGGCGCTGGTCACGCCCATGTGCGCGGACGGTGCCGTCGATTACACCGCGTGGGACACGCTCCTCGACTGGCACGTGGCTGAGGGTACCGACGGCATCGTCGTGGGCGGGACGACCGGTGAGTCGCCGACGCTCGAGTTCGACGAACTCGCGGAGCTCGTGCGCCGCGCCAGGGACCGCATCGGCGAGCGCATCCCCATCATCGCGGGGAGCGGAACCAACTCGACCACCAAGAGTGTCGAGCTGTCGCGCGCCATGGAGGCGGCAGGCGCGGACGCACTGCTCGCGGTCACGCCGTATTACAACCGGCCCACGCAGGAAGGCTTGTTCCGGCACTTCAACGCCATCGCCGACGCGGTGGCCGTGCCGGTGCTGCTCTACAACGTGCCGGGACGCACGGCCTGCGACCTGTTGCCCGAGACGGTCGTGCGGTTGTCCAAGCATCCGCGGATCGCCGGCATCAAGGAGGCGACGGGCGACCTGTCGCGTGCGGAGACGATCCTGCACGGCGCGCGACCCGGCTTTCAACTGATCAGCGGCGACGACCCGACCGCCGCCGAATTGATGAAGCGCGGCGCCTGCGGCGTGATCTCGGTCACGGCAAACGTCGCGCCGCGTGCGATGCACGACATGTGCGCCGCGGCCCTCGCCGGGCAACACGCGCAGGCCGCGTCGATCAACGAAAAGCTGATGCCGTTGCATCTCGCGATGTTCGTCGAAGCGAACCCGATCCCGGTCAAGTGGGCGGTCGCCCGACTCGGGCTGGTCGGCCCCGCAATCCGTCTGCCGCTGACGCCCCTGTCGGAGCGGCTGCACGACGACGTGCTGGCGGCGATGAAGGCGGCCGGCGTCACCGGGGCCTAGCCCGGCACGGCGGGGGCGTGTACGCTTCGCCCCCGTCCGGAGAGGTGGCCGAGTGGTCGAAGGCGCTGGACTGGAATTCCAGTTACATCTTAACGGGTGTACGTGGGTTCGAATCCCACCCTCTCCGCCACTCAAGCCGCCATCAACACGCCCCTGCAGTCGGCGCACACGTAGCGTGCACCTTCCTGCGCGCGCCGGTGCTTCGACGTCGTGATCAGGTGCATCTGGCACTCGCAGCGATACTCCCAGCGACGCTGCACGCGCGCGCCGGTGTTGCTCGTGTCGAAGCGGTGGCAGCGCGACGGTTCGACGTCGAAGACGTAACGCATGATGGTCTGCCACTCGGCGCCGTGCGCGCTCGGCGCGGGCACCATGACGCGCGGCGGGGCCCTGTGCTTATCTTTCAGGTATCGCCACCAGACGACGATGTGCGCGAACTCGTGCGCGACGGTGTCGCGCAACATCGGTTCGGGGTTCTCGAGCAGCAGCACCTCGTTCAGTGCAATGCGGTGCTCATTGCCGAATGCCAGGCCTGCGGCGCGCCGTCGCGAGAACAGCGTGCAGTCCACTGCGGGAAAGTCCGGGTGAATGGCGGTCACGAGATGCTGGCATTCGGCGACGCGCGCGTCGAGCCGCGACTTGAGCACTTTGATCTTCATCGTTCGTCCATCTGCTCGCGGCCGGACCGGCGGGGCCGACGACCTCGAACGCACTCCCACGCCTCGTGGCGCGATGGGAACTTTGGCGAAATACGAGGCGTTTTGCGCGGGAAATGGAACCGCTTCGGAGCGTGGCGGACAACAATTTCCGTGCGCTATTACGAAGGAAACACATTCCTGCATCGGCGACGACGAGTCGGACAACAGGGACCGCGAACGGTGCAACGCACCGAGCAGCGGAGGGCGCCGCGCGGTGTAACCTTTGCGTAATGCGACATAAGACCGGGACCCGGCGCGCCTGCGCGGTGACCTGCTGCTGGGCGGGCGCGATGCTGTCGTTGCTCGCCGCGTGCGAGCGCGCGCCTGAACCCGAGCCGATGCGGAGCTTCACGGGTCGGACGATGGGTACGACCTACCACGTCACGATCACGGGACTGTCGCAGGATGACGCGCGCGCGCGAAGCGTGCAGCGCTGTGTCGACACCGTGCTGCGCAGCGTCGATGAGCACCTGTCGACCTACTCGCCCACGAGCGAAATCACTGCGCTGAATCGCAGCGCCTCGACCGACTGGATGCCTGTGTCGGAGCCCCTGTTCGCGGTGCTCGCTGCGGCCAACCGTGTCAGCGTAGAAACCGGCGGTGCGTTCGACGTGACGATTGCGCCGTTCGTGCGGCTCTGGGGGTTCGGCCCCGGCGGCGAAAAGGATGCTGCGCCCGAACTGCCGCCGTCACCCGAGTTCATCCACGATGCCGCGGCGATCACCGGCTACACCTGGCTCGAGCTGCGCACGTCGCCCGACCGTGCCGTGCGCAAGAACCGCACACCCCTGGAACTCGACGTCAACGGCATCGCCCCGGGTTACGCCGTCGACCGGATCAGCGGTTGTCTCGCGCGCGCGAAGTTCGCGGACCACCTGGTCGAGCTCGGCGGTGAAGTGCGCGCAGCCGGAAAGCGTGCCGACGGTGCGCCGTGGCGGGTCGCGATCGAGCGCCCGGTTCCCGGTGCGCGCGAGGCATACACAGGCGTCGCGCTGAGCGATCTCGCGGTCTCGACGTCGGGCAGCTATCGGGACTTCCGTCGGCTGCCGAACGGCCGGACCGTGTCGCACACGATCGACCCGCGCATTGGCGAGCCGGTGCGTCACGGGCTTGCCTCCGTGACGGTCGCGCATCCGCGCGCGGAGCTCGCCGACGCATACGCGACGGCGTTGATGGTGCTGGGTCCTGACGAGGGCTTTGCCGTGGCCCAAAGACTCGGTCTGCCTGCGCTCTTCCTGGAGCGCATCGGCCAGTCGCAGCAGTTGCGCGAACGCGTGACGCCCGAATTCGAGCAGTTGCGCAGACCCGCCCGGTAGGCTTCGCTATCATTCGACGATGGACCCGCTGACGAGGCTCCGGCGCCGACCGTTCATGGCGCCGCTGCTGTTTCCGCTGCTGGCAGTGCTGATGGGCGCGGCCGGCGTGTACTGGCTGGGTACCTGGGCGAAGACCACCGTCGTCGTGCTCGTGCGTCACGCGGAAGCCGGCGAAAGTACGTCCGGCGATCCGGAACTCAGCCCGGCCGGCGAAAGACGCGTTGCCGCGCTCGGCGGCCTGCTCGACGACGTATTGACGGATCGGCGGGTGGACTACCTGTATGCGGCGGACACGCGTCGCGCGCAGCAGACGGCCGCGCCGGTCGCGAACCAGTTCCGTCTGCCGATCAACGTGCTGGCGAGCAGCGACTGGGCGGGCCTGGCCTCGCGGATCCGGCGCGAGCACCGCGGCAAGACGGTGGTCGTGGTGGGCTATGCGACGACGCTGCCCGGCGTGATCAACCAGTTGAGCGGGCAGGCACTCGCAATGCGCGACGACGAGTTCGACGCGATCTACGTCGTGGTGATGCCCAGTCCCGGGCAGACCCGCGTGCTCAGGTTGCGCTACGGGGTCGCACGCGAAGCTAGACCTAAGTCGAAATAGCTATTTCAAGATACTGATTTAACTACTTTTTGAGACCGGCTCCGGCCGCAAGTGCGCGTTGCACGAACGCCTCGTGCTCGGCGATCCGCAAATCTGCGAGCACCGAGTCACGGATCGTGCCGTCCGGGTCGATCAGGTAGGTGCCGCGTCGCACGCCGAAGCCGAGCGGACCGTCCACGTCGTAGGCCTTGACCGCCTTCTTGTCCGGGTCGGCCAGCAGCGTGAAATTGAGTCCGTGCTTTGCGGCGAAACGCTGGTGCGACTCTGCATCCTGCGGACTCACACCGACGACCCGGAGTCGGGCGGCGACCAGGTCCTTCTGCAGGTCGCGGAAGCTGCAGGCTTCCTTTGTGCAACCGGGCGTGAAATCCGCCGGATAGAAATAGAGGATCAGCGCTCCGTCTGCGAGCAGCGACTTGAGCGTGTGCCGCTTGCCGTCCTGGTCGGCGAGATCGAATTCCGGGGCACGGGTGCCGTTCCTGAGCATCGTCATTTCCTCGCTGTGGCGGCGGTAATGGCGCCTGAATGGTCGATTTCCATCACGCGATAGCGCGCGTCGTGCATGCCGCAACGCGCGTACGTGCGTTGTGCGGCAACGTTGTCCGATTCGACGTAGAGCCGCAGGCCGCAGACACCGGCCGTCGAGCGCACGAGGGCGTCCACGTGCTCGTACATTGCCGTGAACACGCCACGGCGACGCGCGGCGGGCACCACGTACACGCTCTGGATCCACCAGAACTGGCCGTTGCGCCAGTCGCTCCACTCGTAGGTCACCATGAGCTGACCGATCGGCGCGGCGGTCTCGTCCTCGGCGATGAAATAGCGGCCGTGTGCATCGTTCGCGAGCGCCGCACCGACGCCGCGGCGGACGGTACGCGCGTCGAGCGTCTTGTGCTCCGTTTCGAGCGCCATCGCTTCGTTGCCGCGGGCGAGGAACTCGAGGTCGCCCGGGACGGCGTCGCGCACGCGGATGCTGGTCGTCATCGCGCCATCATAGCCGTCGCAGGTGCGGTGCGAACGCCTTCCGCGAAGCCGGAGCCGCATGAGCACCGAAGGTGGAGGTTCCGTCCATCGGGGCGCCTCTGGTCTCGCACGCCAGACAGGACGAAAAAAGATTCCGATGATTGCCCGACCTCGCGGAGCAGATCGTCCGGTCGTCCTCCCTGGAGACTTCAACCCGCCGTGCCTGACTGCACGGCAACTGCAAGACAAGCTCGCACTTGCGTGCTGCGCTGCGATCGGTGCAGTGTTCGGCAACTACCAACGCTTCGCTTGGATGACCCTGCACTGCCGAATCCAGTTTCGATGAGCGCCTCGGTCGACCGCGAGCTGCACGTCTTCCAACTGCAATACTCCAACCGTCGATCGAGGTGATCACGCGCCCGAGCTGTCGTAACGGTGCGCCGACGAAGGACACCGGTGTTCTGGCCGAAGACTGTCAACAGGAGGCAAATAAAATGCTAGGAAAGGCAAGTATCGCGATCGCGACTGGCGTCCTGATCATCAGTGGCGGCGGCTCCACGGGCGGCGGGACCGCCGTTGCGCAAGAGGCGGGCTTTCGCTGTACCGAGGCCACGATACGCGGCACGTACGGCGGCCAGATGCAAGGCACGAATCCCGTTCCGCCTCCGCAAGGCGGCGGCACCCAGAGCGTCATCGGAGTGATTGTCCGGACGTACGATGGGGCTGGCGGCTTCACGCAGGTCGACAACATCAAGGGCTCCGTCACCGGAATCGTGCCCGACCGGCCGGGCTCCGGAACGTATCAGGTCAACGCCGATTGCTCCGGTATCACGCTGTTTCAACCCGGGCCGGGCATCACGCTCGAAGAGCGCATGGTGATCGTCGATCACGGGAACGAAATTCGTACGATCGTCAGCAGTCCATTGGCCGTGATGGCCAGTTCGGTGCAGAAGCGAATCGACCATCGCTGACAACGTTCGGAGTGGACCGGGCAGGACGGTTCCTCCCGCTCGAGCCATCGTCGAGACTGCGACGGCGGCGCAAAGCGCGGGAACCGTCCGCATCGGAGCGTCCACCGAGTTCAACGCCTGCGCATTCGGGTTGGCGCTCAGTCACCTCGTCAACCCAGCCCGCGGCCCGAGGTCGGGCGCGAATCGAGTTGGATACCGGTGGGCAGCCACCAGGTTGGTTGCGGTGCGAAAACCCGGTGCTACAATGCGCGCCCTCGTGTGGGGCGGTAGCTCAGCTGGGAGAGCGTCGCGTTCGCAATGCGAAGGTCGAGGGTTCGATCCCCTTCCGCTCCACCATTCCTTATCCCTGCTGTTCCCCGTCACGCCGCGCGCCCCGGTAGCTCAGTGGATAGAGCGACCGCCTCCTAAGCGGTAGGTCATAGGTTCAACTCCTATCCGGGGCGCCAATTTCCCGGGGTCTATTCCGGTCACATGGTTTGCAACGGGTGTCCGAGGCGTGCTCACCGAAGCGACAGTGACCCCTTTTCGTCGGCAGCGGCGGCCCTCGTGATTCTCCCGGGTGCGCGCGGGCTCGCGGCGGTCTGGGTACTCGTCCAGCTCGGATCCGCCGTTGCCGCCGCGAGTCCGGCCGATCCGGGTCAATCCTCGGCCGTCCTCGAGGAGATCCTCGTCACCGGGCAACAGCCGGGTCCGGGCCTCTGGCGGGTCACCCGCCCGGGCGACCCGAATGGTCATGTGCTCTGGGTGCTGGGCAATTACAGCCCGCTGCCGAAGAAGCTGGTCTGGCGACCGACCGAGGTCGAGGCGACGATCCGCACGTCGCAGGTCGTCATCGCACCGCCCTCGATCAACGCATCCGTGGGTCCGCTCGGTGGCATCACGGTGCTGCCATCGCTGATCGGCGCGCGCAACAGCCCGGACGGCCGTCGGCTCGCGGAAATCCTTCCCGGCGACCTGTACGCGCGCTGGCTGACGCTCAAAGAGCAGTATCTGGGGAACAACGACGCCGTCGAGCGCTGGCGCCCGATTTTCGCGGCCAGCGAGCTGTACGAAGCGGCGCTCGCGCGCAGCCAACTCGTGCCGTACGCGGGTGTCTGGCCACGGGTCGAGAAGATTGCGCGCAAGGCCGGCGTGCGCGTCGTCGAACCCGAGATCGAGGTCAAGATCGAGAAGGCGCGTGCAGCCGTCAAGGAGTTCAAGCGCACGTCGCTCGACGACGTCGAATGTTTCGAGCGCACGCTGCGGCGTCTCGAAACCGACCTGGGCCTGATGCGGGAACGCGCCAACGCCTGGGCGGTCGGTGACGTCGAGCGCCTCACGCGTCTGGCGCCGGTCGAGCGTGCCACGGCGTGCATCGGCGTGCTGCTCGAGTCTTCGCTGGTGCAGGAACGTGGCTACGGCGACGTCATCGAACGTGCACGCCTCGCATGGTTGCTGGCCGTCGAGGAGGCACTCGCACGCAATGCCTCGACGCTGGCCGTGACCTCGGTCGACGAACTGCTGCGGCCCGACGGCCACTTCGCGCGGCTGCGCCGGTCGGGTTACGTCGTCGAGGAGCCGTGACGCTTCCGGTCGGCGACCGCGGGCTCCGGCCTCCGGTTCTTTCGGCCAGGCCGGTCCGTTGTGGCCTCGCGACGGCTCAACTCCGCTAAACTAGCGGCCCCCCTGTTCGAACCGTTGTACGGGTCTCTGCCGTTTCCGGGACCCACGGGATACATGACGCAGCCAAAACCGATGCTGACGGCCACGCCGCTCGCGGCCGGCAACGACGCCTACGTCGAGGCGATGTACGAACGCTTCCTGGCGCAGCCGGAGTCCATCGACCCGGCTTGGCGTGATTATTTCGCGAGTCTCGGCGCGACCGCGCAGGACGTGCCTCACGGTCCGTTGATCGAGGAACTCGCGCGACGCGCCCGGGCGCCCCGCACGACGGCCGCGGCGGGCGCGGTCGCGCCGGCCGGCTCGCCGCCCACGAGTGACAGCGCTGCCGCAAAGCAGGGCGCCGTCTCGCGCATGATCCAGATCTACGCGAACCGCGGGCACCTGGTCGCGAATATCGACCCGCTTGGCCTCACGATACGACCGACGCCGAAGGTGCTCACGCTCGACTACCTCGGCCTGACCGAATCGGACCTCGACACCGAGTTCCTGACGGGCAGCCGCAACGAGGCGATCAAGCCGCGGCTCAAGCTGCGCGACATCCTCGCGCAGCTCAGGCACATCTACTGCGGCACCATCGGCGCCGAATTCGCGCACGTGTCCGACGAGACCGAGCGCCTGTGGCTGCAGGACCGCTTCCAGGTGGGCCGGACCACGCAGCATTTCGGGCCCGAGCAGCGCAGGGAGATCCTCTGGCACCTGACGATGGCGGAAGGCCTCGAGCGCTACCTCGCGACACGCTATCCCGCGCAGAAGCGGTTTTCGCTCGAAGGCGGCGATGCGCTGATTCCGCTGCTCGAGCAGGTGATCCAGTGCGGCGGCGT
>DASUMQ010000221.1:0-2807 GCA_036277615.1 Steroidobacteraceae bacterium | reverse complement strand
CCCGCGGTGCTCGGCGGTGGGGCTCGCCGCCTTGGACCCTCGGTTTTCCTCGATGTCCGGTTCGCATCCGGCGGCCGCGCGAGGTCGTATCGATGCTGGCTGACTCCGTTCGACGTCCCGGCGGACCGGCTGCGACGCTGGAGCGTCGTCCTACCGCATGGCGGGCGTGCGGCTTGCTCGTGACGGACCTCCCGTTACGCTAGCCTTGACGTGCCCGCCATGCAGAACTTTCCCCCGCCCGACGAGTCTATGAAGTCGCGAGATACCGAGGACATCGATGCGACCGAGCCCGCGGGCGCGGCCGAGCAGAGCGACCTCGAGCTCGTGCGGCGGGCCCAGCGCAACGAACGCGGCGCGTTCGATCTGCTGGTGCTCAAGTATCAACACAAGGTCGTCAAGTTGGTGGCGCGGCTGTTACGCGATCCGGCAGAAGCCGAGGACGTGTCCCAGGAGGCTTTCGTGAAGGCCTACCGGGCACTCGGATCGTTCCGCGGCGACAGTGCGTTCTACACCTGGCTCTATCGCATCGCGGTCAACACTGCCCGCAACGCGATCGCCTCGCGCCAGCGACGACCCCTCGATTACGAAGCCGAGCTGTCGGAAAGCGAACAGTCGAACCTCGCCTCACGGCTCCGGCACACGGACACGCCCGAGGCCACGGCGCTCTCCGAGGAGATCCGGCAGACGGTGAACGAGGCCATCGAGCAACTGCCCGAGGACCTGCGCACGGCCATCGTGCTGCGCGAGGTCGAGGGGCTGAGCTACGAAGAGATTGCGGCCGCCATGGATTGCCCCGTGGGCACCGTGCGGTCGAGAATCTTCCGCGCCCGTGAAGCGATCGACCGTGCCCTGAAACCACTGCTCGACTGACTGCTGCTCCAGCCCGAGAAAACCAAATGACCGACCAGATCCGTGAACAGCTTTCGGCGTTGCTCGACGGCGAACTTCCGCGCGACGAGATCGGCCTGCTCGTGCGCCGTCTCGACCGGGATCCGGCGCTCCGGCGCACGTTCGGCGCGTATGCACTGATCGGCGAGACGCTGCGCGCCCCCGGCGGCCGCGTCGCGAGCTTCGGGTTCGCCGGCCGCGTCAGTGCGGCGGTGGACGTTGGCGTCGGGTCGGGCGCGGGGGCGGCGCCGAAGACACCGGCGGCCGTCGTGCAGGCTGCGTTCTGGAAGCGTCCCGTGGTCCGCACGGCCTTGGCCGCCAGCGCGGCGGCGACGGCCGTGCTGCTGCTGCGCCCGGATTCGGCGAGCGTCCAGGTGGCCCAGCTGGCCCCGGAGCGCGTGGTCGAGGCCCCCAGCTATTCGCCCACGCCTGCACAGGCGCAGCGCCTCGCGAGCTACATGGTCGCGCACAGCCAGTATTCCACCCCGATGGTCCGCCGCAACGTGCTGACGGGCCTGCTCGCCGCCGATCCAGGCCTCATGAACGTGTCGTACGACATGGGAGAGGCAAACTGAATGAGGCTGGCCGCGGCGTGGTTCGTTGCCGGCGCGCTGGCGCTGCCGCTGCAGGCCGCGCAGGCCCAGGCGGACGATGCGCGCGCATGGCTCGAACGCATGTCGGAGGCGCTCGCCGGCCGTAACTACGACGGCCTGTTCACCCACAGCACGGCCGGCCGGACCGAGTCGATGCGCATCGTGCACCGTGCCGACGAGCCGCGCAGCCTCGAGCGCCTCGTCTCGCTCGACGGCAGCGGTCGCGAGGTCGTGCGCACGCGCGAGGAAGTCCACGCCTACCTGCCGGACCGCAAGGTCGTGCTCGTGGAGCCGCGCGGGGACGAAGGTTCGCTGCTCAAGGCACTGCCGACGCCGGGACCCAAGCTCGACCGGTACTACGACCTCTCCGTTCGCAAGGGCCACAAGCTGCTCGGCCGCGACATCGTCGTGATCGACGTGCGCCCGAAGGACGGCTACCGCTACGGCTACCGGCTCTGGCTCGACGAGGAGACGGCGATGCCGGTGCGCTCCGTGGTCGGCGACGGGGCCGGGCGCCAGATCGAGCAGATCCTGTTCACGCGGCTCGAACTCAAGGAAAAGATCCCGGCCAGGGACATCGAGCCCACCGTCGACGCGACGGGATTCCAGTGGATCCGCACGGGTCGCAAGCTCGCGGCGATGCCGCAGGTGCCGGCCAACGGTTGGCGTCCGGTGCGCGTGCCGCCCGGCTTCCGTCTGGTCGCGAGCCGGCTGCAGGCCATGCCAGGCTCACCGATGCCGGCGCAGCACCTGATCTTCTCCGACGGCATCGCCGCGATTTCGGTGTTCATCGAGCCCGCGTCCGGCGCGCGCCCGCCTGAGGCGTCGAGCATGGGCTCCGCGAACGCGTACACGACCAGCATCGACGGCCACGTCGTGACCGCGATCGGCGAGGTGCCTCCTGCCACGGTGCGCGAAATCGCCTCCTCGGTCGCGCCCCTGAATCCGGCGCCCGCGCCGGCCGCGGCCGCTTCCACCATCACGCCCTGACGCACGCCTCATGGCACGGGTCGCGGGGACCGTCGTCGAAATCCGCGATGGCCGCGCCTGGATCGAATGCCGCGCCGACACGGCGGGCTGCGGCGCCTGTGCCACTGGCCACGGCTGCGCGTGGCGTTCGCGGGGCGGCGCCCGAAGACTTCCTGTCCCGGGGCTGCTCGACGGACGGCCGCTCGAACCCGGTGAGCCGGTCGAACTCGAAACCGACGAGGCACATCTGCTCGCAGCGGCGCTGCGGCTCTACCTGCCGCCGCTCTGTGGGCTGATGGCCGGGCCCGCGCTGGTGCGCGGGCTCGCATGGGAGCCCGGGGTGGTGCCGCTGCTGGC
>DASUMQ010000220.1:0-9744 GCA_036277615.1 Steroidobacteraceae bacterium | reverse complement strand
AGGCACCGAGCTCGCGGGGCGCGAGTTCAAGTCGCTGGTCGCGGAACAGCACCTCGCCGCCTTCGACACGCAGGTCGTTTCCACCGAGCCGGGTGAGACCGTGATCCGCAACGCGCGCGGCCAGACGATCCCGGTGTCGGTCACGCTGTCGGCGATCTCGAGCGCGGACCCGGGCTTCCAGGGCCAGATCTACGTGCTTCGCGACATCACCGAGCGCAAGCGCGCCGAGCGGCGCATCCGTTACCTCGCCCGGTTCGATGCGCTGACGAAGATGCCGAACCGGATGCAGTTCCAGCACATGCTGCATCAGGCCATCACGCGCACGAGCCGCCAGAGCCGAGGTCTCGCGTTGCTCTACGTGGACGTCGACAACTTCAAGGAGATCAACGATACGTTCGGTCACGCCGCGGGCGACCGCGTGCTCGAAACGGTCAGCGAAAGGCTGATTCGCTCGCTGCCGCGCGAGTCGGTCGTGGGCCGGCTGGCCGGCGACGAGTTCGCGATCTTCGTCGAAGGCGGCGAGCTCGGCCGCGAACGTCACGCTCAGGCCGCGTCGCTCGCGCGCCAGCTGCTCGCCGAGGTTGCGAAGACGCTGCACGTCGGCGAGCACGAGATCGAGGTGACCGTCAGCATCGGCATCGCACAGACTCCCGAGGACGCCGACAACGTGATCGACCTGATCCGCAACGCCGACGCCGCGATGTACCACGCCAAGCGGCAGGGCCGGAACTGCCACGTGTTCTACGTGCCCGAGATGAACGCGGCCGCGGTGGAACGGCTGCTGCTCAAGAGCAAGCTGCGGCGTGCGCTCGAGCGCGACGAATTCGTCGTGCGTTACCAGCCTAAAGTCGACCTCGCGAGCGGCGAGGTCGTCGGCGCCGAGGCGTTGCTGCGCTGGCGGTTGCCGGGTCACGGCGAGATTGCGCCGTCGCAGTTCATCCCGCTCGCCGAGGAGTCGCGGCTGATCCTCGACATCGGCGCCTGGGTGCTGAACCAGGTCTGCTCCGACTACGCCATCTGGAAGCAGCAGGTGAGCGACCCGGGACGGATCGCGATCAACCTTTCGCTCAAGGAACTGAGCCAGGCGAGCTTCATCCCGCGCTGCCGCTCGGTGTTCGAAAGGCACAAGGTCGCGCCGGCGGCCGTCGAGCTCGAAATCACCGAGACGACCCTGATGCTCGACGCGGAGCGGACACTGCCGCTGCTCGACGAGCTGCGCGCCATGGGCGTGCACCTCTCGATCGACGACTTCGGCACGGGCTATTCGAGCCTGAGCGCCCTGCAGCAGTTTCCGATCAGCACGCTCAAGATCGATCGCTCGTTCGTGACCAACGCCGCGACGGACCCGGACGATGCGACGATCGTGCGGACCATCATCGAGATGGGCCGCAGCCTCGGCCTGCAGGTCATCGCCGAGGGGATCGAGACCGACGAACAGCGGTACTTCCTGCTCCACAGCGGTTGCCAGCTGGGCCAGGGCCGGCTCTTCGGCGAGCCCATCACCAGCACGGCGTTTCTGGAACTGCTCGTGCGGCAGGCGACGGGCGAACACCCGATCCTGCGGCTGCCGGCCTGACGCTCGAGCGCCAGCGGGGCGCGGCAGCGCTCAGTACGGCGCAACGGCTGTCTCGGTCGGACGGCCGATGCCAATCTTTCCGGCAAGACACGCCGCAAGCACGTCCCTGTGGGCTCGCACTCGCCGTCCATGGCTCGTGACGGTCTTGCCGAAAAGACCGGCATCGGCCATCCGACCCGGTGGCGTCGGCTAACCTTGCTGCGCCGCTGGAGTCGATGGGCCTATTGCGCTGGCGTTGCCGCCGTTGGCACGGCTGCGGCATCTCCCACCCGCGCGACCACGTCGGCGATGACGCGCGCATTGGCCTGCTCGAACGCGGCGACGACCGAGCGCCGGCGGTTGTCCGCGGCGGGCACGCGCGCTTCGCTGACGAAGCTCACCATCCGCACCGCGCGGCGCGAATCGACGAGGTTCGCCTGCACCTGTACGAACGCGGCGGGCGTCGCGTCTGCGGATGCGGCGACCGCCTCGAAGTGTCGCAGCTCGACGTCGAGCAGAAGCTCCGCCGGCGCGCGTGCCGGTGCGGCGAACACGCCCGCGTACCGACCGGACGCCTCGAGTGCGGCGACGAGGTTCTGCTGCAGCATCTGCGGCGCCGCCTCGGCCCAGCGCACGTCCGAGTAGTAGTCGAAGCGACTCGGCCCAGGCACCACTGCGATGCGATCCGTCTCGAGTGCGGTCGAGGCGCGCGGCCGGGCGACGGTCAACGCGAGGCCGGACGCACGAGTCGCCGGCGACGGTGCCGCTTCCGCACCGGTCGTCGTACCAAGACGATACGTCTCCGGCGCCGGCACCTTCGATCTGAGCAGGTTCGACGTGCAGCCGCCCTGCAGCAGCAGTGCCGTCGCGGCCAGCAACAGCGGTAACGATGCCCGTGCTCGGCTCATTGCGGAATCTCCACGCCGCCATCGGCTTGTTCGAGCAGCAGGCTCGAGGGCCGCTCGCGCAACTCACGCGCGAGGTCGCGGATCTCGGTGCTCGCGTTGCGCGCGTCGATCACCAGTTGCTGGAGTTCGGCCACGCCGGCGCCGGCAGAGCGCGCGAATGCGCCGTCGTTGGCGTTGATCAGCCGATCGACGCCGTCGGCGGCAAGCGCGAACTTCTCGGACGCGACGCGCGCATTGACGAGCGCTGCGCGCAGGTCAGGCTCGGCCGTCTGGATAGTCGAGCTCGCGCGCTGCGTGAGCTCGAGCGTCGACGCGGAGATCTTGCGCAGGTCGGCCGCGAGCGCCTGCGCGTCAGCGAGCGTGGCCGGCAGTCGCTCCGTGGCCTCCTCGAGGTTCGCGAGCGTCGCCGAGATCGCGTCGACGTTCTTGTCCGCCAGCAGCCGTTCGATGCGCGCCATGATCTCCGAGGCCTGCCCGAGGATTTCCGGCAATCGTTCGGCCGATGCTTCGATGCTGCCCTTGCGTGCGGCGATGACGGGGTAACGCTCGCCCTTTGGCAGCCGTCGCGTCGGCGAGGCTTTCGCGTTCTGCTGCAGATCGATGTAGAGCAGGCCGGTGAGCCCGAGGAAGCCGAGTTTGGCCTGCGTCGCGCCGGACACCGGTGCCATTGCGTCGATATCCGCGACGACCTTGACGCGGCCCGGATCCTGGCGATCCACGGCCAGCGAAAGGACGCGACCCACGTCCACGCCCAGGTAGCGCACGGGGCTGCCTTTCGACAGGCCGCTCACGGTGCCCTCGAAGTAGATTTCGTACGTATCGTAGTCGCGCCGGTCGCCTCGCCCGGAGTACCACCAGACGAACGCGACCGCGGCAACGATGCACGCGAGCGCGAACAAGGCAACGGTCGCGTACTTGGCGTCACGCTCCACGGCCGGCCTCCTCGGCGCCGCCGACTACGCGGCCGCGCGCGCCGTGGAAATACTCGCGGATCCAGGGATGGTCGTTGCGGACGATGCCCTCGAGCGTATCGACGATGACCTTGCGATCGACCAGCACGGCGACACGATCACACGTCCGCGCAAGGGTGTCCAGATCATGGGTGACCATCACCACCGTCAGCGCAAGCGTGCGACGCAGGTACAGCACGAGGTCGTCGAACGCCGCCGCGGCGATGGGGTCGAGGCCCGCCGTCGGCTCGTCGAGGAACAGCAGCACCGGGTCCAGCGCGAGTGCGCGCGCCAGTGCGGCACGCTTGACCATGCCGCCGGAGAGTTGCGCCGGATATTTCGCGCCGGCCTCGACCGGCAGGCCGACCATGCGCAGGCGCAACTCGGCGAGACTCTGCAGCGTTGCCTCCTCGAGCTGCATCGCCTCGACCAGCGGCAGGATGATGTTCTCGCGCACCGTGAGCGACGTGAACAGGGCGCCGTGCTGGAACGTCACGCCGTAGCGCCGCTTGACTTCGCGCAGCTCGCGATCCGTCATGCCGGTGATGTCGCGACCCTCGAGCACGACCGCGCCCGCGTCGGGCTGGCGCAGTCCGAGCATGGTCTTGAGCAGCACGGACTTGCCGCTGCCCGACCCGCCGACGATGCCGAACACCTCGCCGGCGTGGACGTCGAACGAAACGCCGTCGTGCACCGTCTGCGCGCCGAAGCGGTTGACCACGTCGCGCACCGAGATCACGACTTCGGGGGGCGTCGCGGTCATCAGAAGTCGATCTCCAGGAAGAAGATCGCGAACAACGCGTCGGCGAAGATCACGAGGAAGATCGACTGCACGACTGCGACGGTCGTGAGCCGCCCGAGTTCGCGCGAGGACTCGCGCACCTGCAGTCCGCGCAACGTGCCCGTCAGCGCGATCAGCATGCCGAACACGGGCGCCTTGACCAGCCCGGCCCAGAAGGTCGTCGGCGCGATGGCGTCGTCGAGGCGCTGGAAGAACTGCGGCCACGGCAGGTCGATCAGGTAGCGGGCGAGCAGGCCGCCGCCGAGCAGCCCCATGAAGTCTGCGACGATCGTCAGCAGTGGCAGCGCGATCACGAGGCCGAGTACACGCGGCAGTACGAGGACCTCGTACGGGTTCAGTCCCATGGACTCGAGCGCGTCGATCTCGTCGTTGAGCTTCATGACCCCGATCTCGGCCGCAAAGGCGCTGCCCGTGCGTCCGGCCACCATGATCGCCGTGAGCAGCACGCCGAGCTCGCGCAGCACGCCGAGCGCGACGAGGTCGACCGTGAAGATCTCCGCTCCGTAGGGGCGCAGCTGCTGCGCGCCGATGTAGGCCGAGATCACGCTGATCAGGAACGCGATGACGGCGACGACCGGCACTGCCTGCAAGCCGGTCTCGTGCACGTGACGGACGACCGAAGCAATGCGCAGGCGACGGAGCGACCGCCAGGCCTGGCCCGCTGTTTCGATCAGCGCCCCGCCGTACGTGAGCGCCTCGTACCAGGTGTGGAACCGCTCGTGGAGCGCGTGGCCGAACCGGACGAGCCACGACCGCGAGGGCTCGGGCTCCACGTCCGCCGTCTGGTCCAGTGCGAGCAACTCGGCGAGGTAGGCGAAATGCCCGGGCGGCTCGCCGGTCAGCGTGGGCGGCGACCCGCCCGTCGTGGCGGCCCGTGCCGTGGCGCGTTCGAGCAGCCAGGCCGGGCCGATGTCGAGGCGCCCGACCTCTGTCAGGTCGAGCGTGCGCGCGCCGGCGCGCGACCAGTCCGCGAGCGCGCGTTCGAGCGCATCGAGGTCGAGTGCGCGGCAGTCGCCCGACAGGCGCAGCGTCCCCGTGCCTGCGTCGACTTGCGCCTGGAACTCACCGGTGTGCGGCATGGTGGTGATGCGAGTCCGTTCGATGCTGTCGCGCCGGGCGTTCAGGAGCGCGCGTGCGTTCCATCGTCATCGAGCACGCATCGACGCGCGACCTCCGTCGCCGGTTCCGGGACCGCCGGAATGCTAGCATCGGCACGACGGCGACGTGAGGCCCGATGCCCGGCGATTTCCTCACCCAGATCCTGATCCTGCTCGCGGGCTCGCTGCTCGTGCTGAGCATCGTGCGTCGGTTCCGGCTGCCGCCGATCCTCGGGTACCTCGTCGTCGGCATGCTGCTCGGGCCGCACTCGCTCGGGCTGGTCTCGAACGACGAGTCGATCCACCGGCTGGCCGAGATCGGCGTCGTGTTCCTCGTCTTCACGCTCGGGCTCGAGTTCTCGCTCGCGCGCATGGTCGCGATGAAGTCCGAGGTGCTCGGCGTGGGCGGCCTGCAGGTGCTGCTGTGCAGCCTGGTCTTCGGCGGCATGGCCTACGCCGCCGGCATCGAGCCGGGCGCGGCCGTGGTGATCGGCGGCGCGCTCGCGATGTCGTCCACGGCGATCGTGCTGCGCCAGCTCGGCGACCAGCTCGAACTGGCCCGCACGCACGCGCGGCTCGCGCTCGGCGTCCTGCTGTTCCAAGACCTCGCGTTCGCGCCGCTGCTCGGGCTGGCCACCGCACTCGACAGCGGCGACGTGACCGGGCCACTGTGGCTGCTCGGCATGGCCGGCCGCGCGGTGCTCGCGCTGCTCGTGGTGCTCGTGCTCGGGCGCGTCCTGGCGCGTCCGCTGTTTCGCGAGATCACGCGCGACCGCAGCACGGAGACGTTCACGCTGACCGTGCTTTTCGTGTCGCTCGCCGGCGCCTGGGCGACGCATCAGCTGGGACTGTCGATGGCGCTCGGCGGCTTCCTCGCCGGCATGCTGCTCGCGGAGACCGAGTTCAAGCACCAGACCGAAGCGGTCATCAAGCCGTTCCACGACATCCTGCTCGGCGTGTTCTTCGTGTCGGTCGGCATGCTGCTGGACCTCGGTCAGCTGCTGGCGCAGCTGCCACTCGTGCTGCTGGTGCTCGTCGTCCTGCTGGTCACGAAAACACTCATCGTGACGTTCGTCGTGAGCCGTTTCGTGCCGAACACGCGCAAGGCGCTGCGCACCGGCATCGTCGTCAGCCTCGGCGGCGAGTTCGGTTTCGCGCTGCTCACGCTGCTGCTGCGCGGATCAGCGGTACACCCGCAGACCCTGCAGGTGCTACTGACGGCCATCGCGCTGAGCATGCTCGTGGGACCGCTGCTCGTGCGGTACAACAGGCTCATCGCCGACACGCTCCTGCGCCGCGAAGTCACGACGACGTCCGACATGGCGCTCGAGACCGTGGCTACGCGCGACATCGCGGCTCGGGAGCACATCATCATCTGTGGCTTCGGCCGGGTCGGGCAGAACCTGGCGCGGATCCTCGAGCGGCGCGGGTTCGAGTACGTCGGCCTTGAGTCGGATCCGCTGCGCGTCCGCGACGCGCGCATGGCGGGCGACCCGATCGTCTACGGCGACGCAGTGCACCCCGAAGTGCTGCGCACGCTCGGCCTCGAGCAGGCGTCGGTGGTCGTGATCACGTTCGATGCACCGGCGACGGCATTGCGCATCGTGAGCACCGTGCGACGCTTGCGCGCCGACGTGCCCGTGCTCGTGCGCACCGAGGACGACGGACAACTCGATGCATTGCTGGCGGCGGGGGCGACCGAGGTGATCCCGGGCACATTCGAGACCAGCCTCGCGCTGGCCTCGCACCTGCTGCTGTTCCTCAAGGTGCCGGCGGCGGAGGTCCTCGAAACGACCGAGCAGATCCGGCACGAGCGCTACGCGATCCTGCGCAGCGTGTTCCGTCGACGCGACGTCACACGGCTGCCCGAAGGCGCCGACGACAGCGAGCGGCCGCGCGAGCAGCTCTACACCGTGGTGTTGCCCCCCGGCGCGACGGCGGTCGACCGCAGCATCCGCGACATGGGGCTCGACCGGGGCCCGGTCACGGTGAGTGCGATCCGGCGCGAGGGCATTACCGGCCGCTCACCGGCGCCGGAGACGCAGTTGCGCGAAGGCGACGTGCTCGTGCTCTGGGGACGACCCGAGGACCTCGAACAGGTCGAGAGCCGATTGTTGATGGGCTGAGCTAGCGGCGCTCAGGGGTGCGAACGTTGCCGGAGGCTTTGCGCATCCGCCGTCCCGGACGATTCCCGACTCGTCCGGAAAGACGCCGTGAATCCGTCCCTGGAGGCTCTGGGCTCGGCATCCATGCCTCGCACAGCTTTCCGGACGAGTCCGGGAACCGTCCGTGCCGGCGCGGAACGCGCGTGCGCGCGGAGCTTCGCGCGCTCCGCACACCTCAGCCGCAGCGGGAGCAGCGCGTCAGCGGTCGGCCTGCAGGTGCGCCTCGAGCAGCCAGAGGCTCTTGTCGACGTCGCGCGAGACGCCCGTGAACAGGTCGCTCGTGTCCGCGTCGCCGGCCTTGCCGGACTCGTCGATCGCCTTGCGGACGCTCTTGCCGAAGCGGGCGAATGCGCCGGCGAGCGCCTCGAGGTGCGCGCGCCCTTCGGCGATGCCGAGCGGATAGGCGTCGAGTCGCGAGCGGCCGCCCACCGCCTGCACCGTGCCTTCGGCGATGCCCCCGAGCGACGTGATGCGTTCCGCCATCTCGTCGACGTGGCCCTCGACCTCGTCTGCGATCTTGTCGAAAAGCTCGTGCAGCGCGATGAAGTTCGGGCCCTTTACGTTCCAGTGGGCCTGCTTCGTCTGCAGCTGCAGGTCGATCGCGTCCGCCAGCCGGGCGTTGAGGAGGTCGACGACCCGGTTGCGGGTCTTGCTGGAAAGATCGTTTCGGGTCGGGTGCATGGCGCCTCCTGGGCTTCCCTTCGCATGAGCATTTCGTACGCGGTGGGATTCTCCGGCCGCCTTCGACCGGAACCAACTGTACTTGTGGATCGGGCCGATCGACGAAAGCGATCGACCTATACTCAAGTCCAGTTATTGACACTGTGTCAATACGAAGTCACGATGTCAGCATGTCGTACATCAGCCAGCGTCGGCAGGAAGAAAAGGACCGGCGTCGGGCCGAAATAGTCGACGCGGCGGAAGCGCTGTACGCGGAGACGGGCTGGGACGCGATCACGATGGACCAGGTCGCGCGTCGTGCGAGGCTGAGTCGCGCGCTCCTGTACGTCTATTTCAACGACAAGAACGACCTGCACATGGCGCTGGTGGAGCGCGCGCTGGACGCCTTGCGTGACTCGTTCGAGGCAGCCAAGCAAGGCCACCCGACCGGCATTGCCGAGGTCGAGGCGATCGGGCGCGCGTACATCGCGTACTCGCAGGACAAGCCCCACTACTTCGACGCCTGCGCACGCTTCCAGGCGCGCCAGCTCGGCGACCTCCAGGCCCAGCCGAACGAAGCGGCTTGCATGGCCGCCGGCCACCGCTGCCACGAGGTGATCGTCGCCTCGCTGAATCGCGGCGTCGCCGACGGCTCGATTCGCGGGGACCTGGGCAACCCCTACGTCACGGCGCTCTCGCTCTGGGCGTTCTCCCACGGGCTGATCCAGATCGCTTCGACGAAAGGCGGCCAGATCGAGCACGAAGGCACGCCGGTCGCGGCGTTCATCGAGCATGCCCTGGCGCTGGCGCTAAGGTCGCTGCGGCCATGACGTCCCGGCGGGCCTGCGCGTGGCCGCATCTGGTGCTCGGCGCGATTGCGCTGCCAGGGATCGTGTTCGCCCAGTCGCCGCCGGCCGATCCGGACGCGTCGCCTGCGGAGTCCGCGGTCATGCTCGAGGACGGCCTGCAGCCCCTGGTCGACGAGGCTCTGGTCGCAAACCTGGAGTTGCACGCGTCGACGCTCACGGTCCGGCAGCGACTCGCGGCCCTCGCGCAGGCACGCGCGCGCTACTTGCCTGCGATCGACTTCGCCGCGCGCTACACCGTGGCCGACGGCGGCCGTACGATCGACATCCCGGTCGGCGATCTCGTCAACCCGGTCTATGAGACGCTGGAGCAACTCCTCGCCGCGCAAGGCAACCCGCGACAGTTTCCCCGCGTCGCGAATGAATCTATCGAGCTGCTGCGAAACCCCGAGCAGGAAACCCGGTTCGTCCTGACACAGCCGCTGTACGAGCCGCGGCTCGGCCCCGCCGTCGACGCGAACCGCGCGCAAGTCGCAAGCGCTGAAGCGGACCTCGCCGCACTCCGTGCGCAGGTGATCCGCGACGTCAAGCAGGCCTACTACCGCTGGCTCGCCGCACAACAGGCGGTCACGGTGCTCGACGCGACGCTCGATTCAGCGCGCGCAAACCTCGCGGCGAACGAAAGCCTCTACCGCAATGGCCGCGTCACGCGCGACCTCGTCTACCGCGCCGAGGCCGACGTGCTCGAGATCGAACAGGAACGGCTGGCCACGGAGAGCCGGACGCGCATCGCGCAAAGCT
>DASUMQ010000219.1:0-2934 GCA_036277615.1 Steroidobacteraceae bacterium | reverse complement strand
TCCTGTTGGTGTCACCCGGCACGAGGTTGGACGCGAACGACTCGAAGACGACGTAGCGGCCGTCCGCGCTGAGGGCCGGCTCGTAGCTGCCGCCGTTGCCCTGCGTGCCGCTGGACGAGACGCTCACGCGTTCGACCGAGTGCGTCTGCAGGTCCTTGACGAACACGTCGATCAGGCCATTGGTGTCGCCGGGCGCGAGGTTGTCGGCGGCGGAGACGAACGCGACGTATCGGCCGTTGCCGCTGAGCGCGGGCTGCACGCTGTAGCCGTTCGCCGCCGTGCCGTCCGCGGTCTCGCTGATCCGTCGGGTCTCGCGTGTCTGCCGGTCGCGGACGAACACGTCTTGCATGTCCCCATGGTCGTCCGGCACGAGGTTGGTGGCAGTCGAGTAGAACGCCACGAACCTGCCGTCGGCGCTGACGCTGGGTTGCCAGCTGTACCCGTCGGCCTCGCGGCCGTCCGACGCCACGCTCACGCGCTCGGTGTATCCGGCCTGCCGGTCGCGCAGGAACACGTCCGACCGCGCGTTGGTGTCGTTGCGCGCGAGGTTGCTGGCGAAGGACGTGAAGGCGACGTATCGGCCGTCTGCGCTGATCGCGGATTCGAGACTTTCGTCGTTCGCCTGCGCGCCGCTCGAAGCGACGCTCGCGAGCTCGCGCACGCCTGTTTCCCGGTTCCAGACGAAGATGTCGCCGGAACCGTTGCGATCGTCGCTCACGAGGTCCGACGCCGGCGAGAAGAACGCGACGTGGCGGCCGTCCGCGCTGATGCTCGCATCCGCCGAGTACGAATTGGCCGTGCTGCCAGCGAACGCGGCACTGACGAGACGTGTCTCGCCGCGCTCGACGTCGCGCAGGAACACGTCGGCGACGCCGTTGCGGTCGTTGCGCACCAGGCTCGGCCGGAACGAATGGAAGACCACGTAACGGCCGTCGGCGCTCAACGCGCCGCCGCCGTGCCGCAGGTTGCTGTCCCCGGCGGCCTGCACCCCCGAGGCGATGACGCTCACGAGCGACGTCTCGCCCGGGGCCGCTTGCGCGCCGTGAGCCCAGGCGAGGCCCAGCGTCGACGCGGCCACGACGGCGAGTCGATTCGACTGCATGCTCGATTCCCCCTTTTCGAATGACTGATGTGAGAAAAATTTGGCTGTGCGAACAGTCTGGCGCGCCGTGGCGCGCAGTCAGTCAGTGCTGCCGAAATCGAGCGCATCCTCCCTCGGAGGCAGCGTGAGCACCGACAACGGAATCGGGCAGGCGCCGACCGCGGCGCAAGCGAGTCTCGGCGCGCACCGCTCGACACTCACGCGATGACGAAGCGGGCATGCGCGAGCCACGCGCGGCGCAGCGAACCGTTGCACGCAGGACACGCAGCCTGTGATCATCGCTGCCCCAGGACGCAGGAGAACGACGCATGAACATCGGTCCCGGCATCACGCATTGCCTTGCCATGGCCGCGATCGGCGCGGTGTTCGCGTCCGGAACTGCGCCCGCCGCTGAGCGGACGCGTGCACGGGACCTCGGCATCCCGTTTGCGGGCCGAACCGGTCCGTTGAATGCGATCACCGACGTCGCGGGTGTCGAAGTCGGCTACACGACGCTCGTCGAGGGCGAGGGCGCGTTACAGGTCGGCAAGGGGCCGGTCCGCACCGGCGTGACCGCGATCCTGCCGCGCGGGCGCAAGGGCGTGAGCGGCGTCTTCGGCGCGTATGCCGTGGGCAACGGCAACGGTGAAATGACGGGCACGATCTGGATCGAGGAATCCGGGATCGTGGGCACCCCGATCTGCATCACCAACACGCACAGCGTCGGCGTCGTGCGCGATGCGGTGATCGACTGGATGATCCGCAACGGCGGCACCGAGCAGCTCTGGGGGTTGCCGGCGGTCGCCGAAACGTGGGACGGGTATCTCAACGACCTGAACGGTTTCCACGTCAAGCCACAGCACGTCTTCGCCGCGCTCGACGGCGCGCGCGGCGGCCCGATCGCGGAGGGCAACGTCGGCGGCGGCACCGGCATGCACACGTTCGAGTTCAAGGGCGGCACCGGCACGTCGTCGCGGCTCGTGCGGGTCAAGGACGTCGGCGACTACACGGTGGGCGTGCTCGTGCAGTCCAATTTCGGGCGCCGCTGGCAACTGCAAGTCGCCGGCATCCCGGTCGGGCGCGAGTGGCCGGAGGACGCGCCTTTCACCCAGGCCTATGGACCCACGAACGAACTCGGCTCGATCATCGTCGTGATCGCCACCGACGCACCGCTGCTGCCGACGCAGCTCAAGCGCGTCGCGACACGTGCCGCCATGGGGATTTCACGCACGGGCGGCAGCGCAGGCAACGGTTCCGGCGACATCTTCCTCGCGTTCTCGACCGCGAACAGCACCGCAGCCCGCGCCGAGCGCGGCCTGCAGCAGGTGTCGTTCGTGCCGAACGACCAGCTCGACGGCCTGTTCGAGGCGACGGTGCTCGCGGTCGAGGAGTCGATCGTCAACGCGATGGTGGCGGCGCGCACGATGACGGGGATCGACGGAAACACGCTCGTCGCGATCGACCACGAGCGTCTGCGCACGATCCTTGCGCGCTACAACCGGCTCGAGCCCAGGTAGCGATTGCCGTCACCGCACGCCCCGCGGTCACGTCCGCGGGCGGGCTCGTTCCAACGCGAGCGGTCAGTGGCTGTCCTGGCCGCCGTTGCGCATGCGGCCGGCGCGCTGCCCCGGCTTGTCCGTCCTGGTCACCTGCCCGCCTCCGCCTTGCTGGCGGTCGCCGGTGCCGCCCTGGGCCGGTTGCCGGCCGGCACTCCGATCCTGCTGGCCTTCCTGCTGCGGCTTCCCGGGGCGCGACGGTTCGTTGCGTTCCTTGTCCTTTGCCATGCCCGGTCCTCCTTGCACGAGCAGCATTAGAACCGCGAGGCGACGAGTTGCACGTCGGCGTGCTTCCAC
>DASUMQ010000218.1:0-5161 GCA_036277615.1 Steroidobacteraceae bacterium | reverse complement strand
AGGCCGCGCTCACCGCGCAAGGCCGGGACGGCTGGATCGAGCAGGAAACGGCGACGCTCGCGAATCCGGCCTTGTATCGAACCGATCCGACCGCGGCCTGGAAGCGGCTCAAGGGACTCAACCGGCTGCGCCCGCAGGAGCAGGCCGCTGCGCGCGCGCTGGCCGAGTGGCGCGAGCGGCGCGCGCTCGAATCGGACCGGCCACGCACGTGGATCCTGTCGGACGAGGCACTTTACGCGATCGCGACGCGCGCACCGGCGTCGATCGCCGCACTGGAGGCCATCGACTCGCTGCCGGCCGGCATCGTGCGCCGCCGTGGCGAGGAGTTGCTCGAGTTGCTGCGTGCGGCCCGCGACGGCGAGCCGCCGGCACCGCTCGAAGTGCCGCGCAAGCCGACCAACGACGAGCAGTCCCTCGCGGCCGCGCTGCTGAAACTCGTACGCGACGAAGCCGCGGCGCTGGGGATCGCAGCCGAGGTCCTCGCGACGCGCAAGGACGTCGAGGCGATCGCGTTCGGATCCGTGGCGCCCGAGCAGAGTCCGTTGTTGCGTGGTTGGCGGGAGTCGGTGCTCGGCAACAAGGTGCTGGAACTCACCCAGCGTCGGACGCATGTGCCGTCTTGAGGCAGGAGCACTGCCTCACCGTTCCTGAAGATCAGAACAAGGCTCGCCTCGCTGCGCCCGGTGGTGCCACCTTCTCACGCTCAAGCTCAGCCACAGCAGCAAGGCGACGGCCGACCCGAACGACGCCGGGTGCGTGATCGCAGCCACTGCCGGCCAGAGCCCAGCCCGTGCGAGCCCTCGGAGGGTTTCGTCGCGACGGATCAGGGCCGCGGCACCGGGCGACCATTCGTAGTACCACTGCACGAACGCCCGTCCGGGCGCGTTGGTGACCAGATAGCGATCGCGAAACTCGCGTAGCGCTGCGACCTGCGGCGCCATGGCGCTGCCATAGGCTGCGGTCGCGATGAAGCAACCGCTGCCGCCGCTCGAGCCCGTCGAGGCCGAGACGTTGTCGAAGCTGGCGGTGCAGGTGACGCCGGGTCGCGCGAGCGTGACGCTGCCCGAACCGCATCCGCTGCCGCTCCATCCCCCGAACTGTGAACCGAAGCCCGGCTGCACGGACAATGCGACGCGAGTGCCGACTGCGAAGCGTGCGCGGCAGGCCGTACCGCACTGCACGCCGGGGGGCGACGAGGTCACCGTGCCGATGCCCTGGCCTGCGACTCGGATCGTGAGTGCGGCCGAGTTGCCGAGTTCGACGATCGCGTTGCCCGCACCGAGTGCGACGTACGCCTGCGAGCCGTCGGGGCTGACCGCCACGGCGACGGGACCGGTCCGCGCGACACCGGGCAGCACGACGGGCACCACCCGGCGCTCCTGCGTCGACAGGTCGATGAACGTGACGTTGTCGTCGGCCTCGCTCGCCACGAGCAGCGTCTGCCCGTCGGGAGCGAGCGCGAGACCGGTGGGGGACTGGAAGCCGGTGAGCGTCGACACGACCGAGCGGTTCAACGGATCGATGACAGCCACCGTGCCGAGGCCGTGGTTCGACACGTACGCCCGCGTGCCGTCCTGCGAAAACGTGATCGCGACGGGCGAGGCCTCCAGGCCGAGCGGTATCGTCGCGCCGGTGACCAGCCCGGTCAGCGGGTCGAGCACGGCGACGAAATCGCTCTGCACTCCGGCCAGGTCGCGCACACCCAGGAGCACCAGCGCACCGTCCGGACTCACCGCGACGCACACCGGCAGGAGGCCGGTGCCCATGACCTGCGACGTCGTGAACGTGCGCGATCCCAGATCGATGATGCGCAGGACGCCCCCCGCGAGGTTGTCGGCGACGTACAGCCGCGCGCCGTCCGGACTCAAGGCTAGCGCCGCCGTCCCAGGGGTGGCGCTCATTGCCGTCGCAAATCCAGTGATCGATTCACCGGACACCGGCTGCAGCAGCGCGGCGTCGGCAGCGACGATGCCCGCGGTCCCTGCCGCCACATAGACGCGCCGGCCATTCGCGGTCGCGGCGACGCCGAGCGGTGCGGCTGTGACTCTGCTCGGGTAACTCCCGGTCGGGATGACGGTCGTATTGGCCTGCGTGGCCAGCAGGCCGACGGAGCCTGCATTGACGACGTAGAGCTTGTGGCCGTCCGGACTGAACGTGAGCGCCCGTGGCGGTGTCGAGGTCGCGACCGTGGCGGCCAGGATCGGCGCCGGCGCAGTCACGTCGGCGACGAAGGCGCGCGGACTGAGCGCCCTGCTACCCGTCGTCGTCGTCACCGCAACCGGTGCGGTGTAGGCCGGGTTCGGCACGAGCACGGTCAAGGTCGTGGACGATGTGATCAACGGTGCCGCAGGGAGCGACGCATCGCCGAACCGCACGCTGCCCGCCGAGGCGGCATCGAAGCCGGAGCCGACGATCGTGACTACGGCACCCGGTGCGGCCGAGGCGGGATGGACGAAATCGATGCGCGGCCCGCCGACGCGGGCGATGCGAATGCCCGAGAACGTCCCCTTGGCGTTGGTGCTGCGCTGCGTCCAGCTGCCCGACGCCATCTCGTCCTGCGAGCTGAGCGCACGCAGTTGCCATTCGTTGAGCATGCAAGGGGAGCGGTTGACGGTGCCGGTGTAGTTGTTCTCGCTCGCGGATCCCGACAACGTGCCGTCCATGCAGTCGACGTCTCCGGTCAGGAAGCCGCTGCCGGCGACGCCGTTCGTCCCGGCCGGGTTGACCGTGGCCTGCCACGTGCCGGTCACCTCGCCGAGCGCGGGATCGGCGCCTTGCCAGTTGCCAGCCCACACCCCGGCCAGGTCAGGCGGCGTCCCGTGGCCGCCGCCACCATTACCGCCATCGCCACCACCGCCGCAAGACGAAAGAACACCGCTCATCGCCAGGGCGACGAGTACCGAACACCAGGTCTTCATGGTGCACCCTCGGGCGCGGGCACGTACGGCCGGGAGCGGTCGGGTCTCGGTACCGCGGCCAGCGCAGTCCTTTGCTGCCAGTGTCGCGCCCCGGGTGGCGGAAACAATGAGTATTTTTCAGCGCGGGGCCACGCTACCGCTCGCTCCAGGCCACCCGATCGCGACCAACACCAGCCTGGGGTGTACTTATCTCCGTAATGCCGCCGAGTGCGGGAGAGTGAAGATCAGGCGCCGGCGACCTTGACGAACTCGGCATACACGCGATCCATCGGCTGGTCGGCATTGACGACCTTGAGCAGCCCACGCGCCCTGTAGTGTTCGATCAGCGGGCTCGTCTGCTCGTTGTAGACCTTGAGCCGATTCTCGATCACGTCTTCCTTGTCGTCGTCGCGCTGCTTCAGCGTGGGCGCGTCGGCGCCGTGCACGGGGTTGTCGCAACGCTCCCCTTTCTCCGACGGCGCCGAGTAGGCATTGAATACCTTGCCGCAGACCGGACAGGTGCGTCGTCCGGTCAGGCGCATGAACAGCGCCTTCTCATCGACCTTCATCAGCACGACAGCATCGAGCGGCTGCTCGAGTTCCGCCAGCACCCGCTCGAGGGCGTCGGCCTGGGCGCAGTTGCGCGGATAGCCGTCGAGAATGAAGCCCGCGGCGGCGTCCGGACGGCCGAGCCGCTCACGGATCAACCCGAGAACGATGTCGTCGGTGACCAGCTCGCCCGCGTCCATCGCGGCCTTGGCACGCTGGCCGAGTTCGGTGCCGCGCGCCACGGCATCGCGCAGCAGATCGCCGGACGAGACCTGCGGGATGCCTTTCTGGTCACGCAGCCGTTGAGCCTGCGTGCCCTTGCCGGAGCCGGGGGCCCCGAGTAGTACGAGTCTCATTCTGGTTTGCCGTCCGCGGTCCGTTCGAAGGGGGCTGCACCCTACTCGCAGCGAACCGCCAGTGTCCAGACCCGGACGTGCCGCGAGACCTGCCGACGGGCTCTGTCCATCCGTTATCATTCCGGATCTAAGTCCCCGTTTTGCGTAATTTTTTCCCCTGCTGGAGTCGCGATGAAAGCATCGGTGCGTCCACGCAATGCGTTCTATGCCCAGTCGGGCGGCGTCACCGCCGTCATCAATGCCTCGGCCTGCGGCGTCATCGAGACCGCGCGCAAGCACAAGCGTCACATCGGCACGGTCTACGCGGGCCGTAACGGCATCCTCGGCGCGCTGCACGAGGACCTGATCGACACCGGCAAGGAGAGCGCCGCGGACATCCGGGCACTGCGGCACACTCCCGCGGGCGCCTTCGGCTCCGCCCGCTACAAGCTCAAGAAGTTCGAGGACAACCCGCGCGAGTACGAGCGCTTGATCGAAGTCTTCAAGGCGCACGACATCGGCTATTTCTTCTACAACGGCGGCGGCGACTCGGCCGACACGTGCTTCAAGGTGTCGATGCTGGCGGAGAAGATGGGGTACCCGTTGCAGGCGATCCACGTCCCGAAGACTGTGGACAACGACCTGCCGATCACGGACTGCTGTCCCGGCTTCGGCTCCGTCGCCAAGTACGTCGCCGTCTCGATCCGTGAAGCCGGGTTCGACGTCGCCTCGATGGCGAAGACGTCGACCAAGGTGTTCGTACTCGAAGTGATGGGTCGGCACGCCGGCTGGATCGCGGCCGCCGGTGGCCTCGCCGCAAGCAAGGCTGGCGAGGCGCCGCACATCATCCTGTTTCCCGAGATCCGGTTCGACGAAGAGGCGTTCCTCGCCCGCACCAAGGAGTGCGTCGAGAAGTACGGGTACTGCGCGGTCGTGGTTTCCGAAGGCGTGAAGAACGCGGAAGGCAAGTTCCTGGCCGACGCCGGCACGCGCGATGCGTTCGGCCACGCGCAACTGGGCGGCGTGGGTCCCGTGGTCGCGCAGCTCGTCAAGGACAAGCTTGGCTACAAGTATCACTGGGCCGTGGCCGACTACCTGCAGCGTTCCGCAAGGCACATCGCGTCGAAGGTGGACGTCGAGCAGGCCTATGCTGTAGGCAAGGCCGCCGTCGAATTCGCGGTCCAGGGCCACAACGCGGTCATGCCGGCGATCGTCCGAACCTCCAACCGCCCCTACCGCTGGAAGATCGGGATGGCGCCGCTCGACCAGGTCGCCAACGTCGAAAAGATGCTGCCGCGCGACTACATCACAGAGGACGGTTTCCACATAACGGCCAAGGGCCGCAAGTACTTGGCGCCTCTCATCAAGGGCGAGGACTAC
>DASUMQ010000217.1:0-2428 GCA_036277615.1 Steroidobacteraceae bacterium | reverse complement strand
GCAGGCCCATGTCGCCCGTCTCCACGAAGACGCCGGTGGCGCTCAGGTTGCGCGCCTTGCAGAGCCGATGGCGCTTGCCCGGAAGCAACACGTACACCGACGTCCGGGCCCGGTGACGCGTCGTGAGTCTTCTCTCCACGGTCCGCTCTTCTCGTTATGTGTGTCGGAGGGCTGTCGCGCGCAATTATGCACTTCGCGCGGCCGGAGTGAAGTGTGAAAAACGACGTGCGCACGCGTTATGTCGCGTCGTGCTCGGGTATGCTGCGCGGCGTCGGGAAACCTTACATGCAACGAGAGCACACGGTCGCTCCTGCAGCACTGCACCACCTCGCAATCGGCGTGTTCGACTCGGGCGTCGGCGGCCTCACGGTGCTCAAGTCGTTGCTCGAGCGACTGCCGCACGAGGACTTCGTCTACCTCGGCGACACTGCGCGACTGCCCTACGGCACCAAGAGCCCGGGTTCGATTCGACAGTACGCATTGCAGGCGGCGCGGCAACTGCATGCGCGCGGCGTGAAGTGCCTCGTCGTCGCCTGCAACACCGCCACTGCGATCGCCCTCGACGCGCTGGCGCAGGAGTTCGCGCCCGTGCCGGTCATCGGGGTGCTCGAGCCCGGCGCTGCGGCCGCGTGCCGCGCCACGCGCAGCGGCGCCATCGCGGTGCTCGCGACCGAGAGCACCGTGCGCGGCGGCGCCTACCAGGCCGCGATCGCCCGCCGCCTGCCGGGCGCGGTCGTCACGATGCGCGCGTGTCCGCTGTTCGTGGCGCTCGCGGAAGAGGGGTGGATCGACGGCCCGGTCGTCGAGGCCGTGATCCATCGTTATCTCGACGACGTGTTCGGGCCGCACGCGCAGCGCCCGCGCCCCGACACGCTGCTGCTCGGCTGCACGCACTTCCCCGTGCTCGCGCCCGCACTTGCACGAGTGCTCGGCCCCGGCATTGCGATCGTGGATTCGGCGGCCACCACCGCCACGGCGCTCGACGAGGTGCTCGCCGTGCGCGGCCTTGCGCGCACAGCCGACGGACGACCGGGACGGGTGCGACTGCTGGCGACCGACGGTGCGGAACGGTTCGCGCGCGTCGGCGCCGTGTTCCTGGGCCGACCGCTCGACGCGCGTGACGTCGAAGTGGTCGACCTCGGGCCAGTCGCCTCAGTGGCCTGAGCGCTCGGCGCGACCGTCCCGGCGAGCGGCGACCGACACCAGCATCGAGACCGCGAGCAGCGCGCCGATGATCCCGAGCGACCAGGTGATCGGGAATTTGCCGCCGAAGGCCTGGTTGAGCCACACCATCTTCAGTCCGACGAACACGAGGATCACGCCGAGGCCGTACTTGAGGTACTGGAAATACTGCACGGCGCTCGCGAGCAGGAAGTACATCGCGCGCAGGCCGAGGATCGCGAAGATGTTCGAGGTGAACACGATCAGCGGCTCGTTGGTGAGCGCGAAGATCGCCGGCACCGAGTCGATCGCGAAAATGATGTCCGAGAATTCGATGAACACGAGCGCGACGAACAGTGGGGTCGCGTAGCGGACGCCGTCGCGGTGCAGCCAGAACGTGTCGCCCTCGATCCTCGGCCAGAGCGGCACGAAGCGACGCAGGAGCCGGATGACCGGATTCTTCTCGGGTTCGATCGGCTTTTCCGGCAGGAACAGGATCTTGATGCCGGTCAGGATCAGGAATGCACCGAAGAGCACGACGATCCAGTGGTATTGCATCAGCACGGAACCGATCGAGATGAACAGCGCGCGGAACACGAGGGCACCGAGGATGCCGTAGAAGAGCACCCGGTGCTGCAGCCGCAACGGCACCGCGAAGTACGAGAACACCGCCACGAAGACGAAAATGTTGTCGACCGCGAGCGCCTTCTCGACCACGTAGCCGGCGAGGAACTCGAGCGCGGAATCGCGGGCGAGCCCGTCGTGGTCCATGCCCGCCAGTTCGGGCACCTGCGGAAAGTGCCAGAGCATGTAGCGATAGAAGAGGTAGTTGAACGCAAGCGCGAGCGCGACCCAGACGACGCTCCAGGTTGCGGCCTCCCGGGCGCTGACTTCGTGGGCCTCCCGATGGAACACGCCGAGGTCGAGGGCGAGCACGACGAGCACGAACGCCGTGAAACCGGCGTAGAACCACCAGTACTCGGCGAACGGGAACAGCAGGACGTCCGTCGTCATCGGGCGGCAACCTCGGGGACTGGGGGGGTGCGCGACCCGCGCCGGCGGGTCGGCCGGCGCATCATAGGTGAACGACGGTCGCGTCTGAAAAACTCATGCCCGGCGGCGCGGCGGCACGACCGAGGGCGGGCAGGGAAGCGGCCGGGGAGCGCCGGCCGGTGGCCGACGCGGGCGAACCCCGGTCGGGCAGGAACCGGTGATGGCTGGCGAGGCATCTGCCGGGCACTGTGACCGCCCTGCAGGTCCCGACTCA
>DASUMQ010000216.1:0-4884 GCA_036277615.1 Steroidobacteraceae bacterium | reverse complement strand
CGCCGGGTACGGGGGCACCCGGACCAGGTTCTGGCGCAGGGGCTTGCCGGTCACGGTCAGGCAATCGCCATGCAGCAGTCCCGCGTCGAGCAGCGACTTCATGAGCGGCTGGATCCCGCCGATCCGGACCAGGTCGGACATTGAGTACCGGCCGCTCGGGCGCAGGTCCGCGAGCACGGGCACGCGCGCACCGATACGCGTGAAATCGTCGAGTTCGAGCGCGACTCCGGCCTCGTGTGCGATCGCGAGCAGGTGCAAGACCGCATTGGTCGATCCGCCGAGCGCGATCGTCACGGTGATCGCGTTCTCGAACGCCTCGCGCGTGAGGATCATCGAGGGCCGGATGCCCAGCTTGATCAGGTTGACGACCGCCTTGCCGGCGCGTTCCGCGTCGGCGCGCTTGGTGTGCGAAACCGCTTCCTGTGCGGAGCTGTTGGCGAGGCTCATGCCGAGCGCCTCGATCGCCGAGGCCATCGTGTTTGCGGTGTACATGCCGCCGCAACTGCCGGGCCCGGGAATCGCGGTGCGCTCGACCTCGCGCAGCTGCCGGTCGTCGATCGCGCCGCTCGCGTGTGCGCCCACCGCCTCGAACACCGAGACGACGTCGCGCTTCTTCTCGCCGGGGCGGATCGTGCCGCCGTAGACGAACACGGCGGGGCGGTCCAGTCGCGCGATCGCCATCATGCAGCCAGGCATGTTCTTGTCGCAGCCGCCGATCGCGACGAGGCCATCGAAGCCCTGCGCGCCGACCACGGTCTCGATCGAGTCGGCGATGACTTCGCGCGACACGAGCGAATAGCGCATGCCGGGCGTGCCCATCGAGATCCCGTCGGAGACGGTGATCGTGCCGAACGTGGTGCTCTTGGCACCCGCACTGTCGACGCCCTTCGCCGCCAGCACGGCCAGCTTGTCGATGTGCATGTTGCAGGGCGTCAGGTTGCTCCAGGTCGAGGCAATGCCGACCTGCGGTTTCCGGAAATCCCGATCCTGGAACCCGACCGCGCGCAGCATCGCCCGGCTCGCCGTCTGCTTGACGCCGTCGAACACGAGCTTGGAATACGGGCGGACGTCAACTTTGCGGCGGCTCATCGCGTGGGCTCCGGGGAACGACGGGAAACACGTGCAACGGGATATTGTGCGGCGTCCACTCGCCGCGGTCACGCAGCCGCAGGCGCGGGACGCGCGCGGTGCATCCTCTGGAAGCGCCACGCGCCCGCCGCCACCAGCGCACACGGCAGCGCGAGCGCGAATGGACCGGCACCCTCGTGGACGGAGTCCAGCAAGTGGTACGCGCCCATCGTCAGCGGCGGCGCGACGAGGCCACGCATGCCGGTCAGGGTCACATGCAGCGCCATGTAGCGCGTCTCCTCGCCCCGCGGTGCGAAGTCGTTGTGACCGAGCGTCCAGCCGAGGCTGCCCGCCGCCAGGCTCACGCCCATGAGCACCGCGCCGGGCCACAGGAGCCACGGCTGGTGCAGCAGTACCGCCGCGACCAGCAGCGCAACTGCGACGATCGTGACGCGCCCGTGCAACGCTCGAAACGTCACGACCCGATGCCGGTCCAGGTACCGGGCCCAGGGCTGTACCGCGAACGGCATCACGATGATCGGCAGCGAGGTCGTGACGACCACCTGCGCGAGCGTCGGCAGGCCGAGCACGTCGTTGAGGCAGACCACCATCAGCGGCGTCAACGACAGCATGCCGGCGCCGAACAGCGACATCGCGAGCTGGTACTCACGAAACGCCGGATCGCCCGCAAGCAGCGCGCGCATGCCGCGCAAACCGAACTCGGCGCCTTCGAGCAGGCGCGTACGCTCCGCCTGCAGCAGGTCGTCCTCGCGCCGTACCCGGATGCGGCGGAATGCCAGCGTGCCGGCGAGCCCGCAGACGCAACCGGCAACCAGCGCGAGCCGCCACCACGGACCCTCCTGCCCGACGAGCCAACCGAGCGCAACGCCGACGCCGGCGACGACGATCGACGTGTTGATGGTGATCCGCCCCGTGATGCGTGCGCGCATGCGGGTCGGGTAGTTCACGCTCCAGAGCACGGCGCGCACGGTCTCGACGCCGGCCCAGAGCAGCCGCGCCGTGGCGTAGAACCCGAAGAACAGCAGCAGGCCCAGCCCGGTCCTCGGCACCAGCGCTAGCGTCGCCACGCAGACCGTCATCGCCGCGAGGAGCGGCACGAGAAATGCAACCTTCGGCCGTCCCTGGGCGCGACGCGCATACGCCATGCTCGCCAGGTTCGACCAGGCCGGTGCGGAGCTCACGAACGCCAGCACCAGGTCGACCGCCACGCGCGGCGCCTGGTCGCCGAACAGTGCACGGACCATGACCGCAGCCGTGCCGCCTTCGACCAGGCCGAGACACAAGTAGATCAGCGTCCAGGCGCGGCGCTCGAATCCGAAGTCCGGCCGTGCGCGATTCGGGTCGTCGGTGCTCAGCCGTAGCGCTCCGCCAGCATCGAGAACAGTGCCCGCACCGCGTGGGCTTCCGCCCCCACCGGGCGGCCGGGGCGCTCCTTCGGGTTCCACGCGAACAGGTCGACGTGCAGCCAATCCGTCGTGCGCGTCACGAAGCGCCGCAGGAACAGCGCGCCGATGATCGCGCCGGCGAACGTGGAGGCGGACGCGTTGTTGAGGTCTGCCACCTTGCTGGCGATATCGTCGTCGTACCCCGCCCACAGCGGCATCGGCCAGAGCGGGTCGGCGACGCGACGTCCATGCCGCAGCACCGCGTCGACCGTGCCCTGTCGGGTGCCGAACACCGCAGGGAGGTCGGGCCCAAGTGCGATGCGTGCTGCGCCGGTGAGAGTCGCGAGGTCGATCATCAGGTCGGGTTGCTCCTCGTCAGCCCAGGCGAGCGCATCGCAGAGCACGAGACGGCCTTCCGCGTCCGTGTTGCCGACTTCGACCGTGAGCCCCTTGCGCGTGCGGATCACGTCGCCGGGGCGGTAGGCGCTGCCGGAGATCGCGTTCTCGACGGCCGGGACCAGCACGCGCAACCGCACGGACAATCGAGCCTCCATCACCAGGCGCGCGAGCGCCAGCGTGCACGCGGCGCCGCCCATGTCCTTCTTCATGAGCGCCATTCCGGCGGCCTGCTTGATGTCCAGTCCGCCCGTGTCGAAACACACGCCCTTCCCGACCAGCGTCACCTTGGGGTGGTCAGGATTGCCCCACGTGAATTCGACGAGGCGTGGCGGAACGGCCGCAGCCTGGCCGACCGTGTGGATCGCGGGAAATCCGGATTGAAGTGCAACGCCCAGGATCTCCTGCGCGACCGCGTCGTTCTGCCGGGCCAGTTGCGTCATTTCTTGCGCGAGTCGCGCAGGATTCATGTCGGCGGCCGGCGTGTTGACGAAATCACGCGCCATCGCCGTCCCTGCTGCGATGCGTTCCGCCGACGTTCGGTCGGCCCCGGCCGGCGCGACGAGCCTCGGGCGTGCGGCCGGAGACTTCGCCGTCGCGGCACTCTTATATGTCTCGAAGCGGTAGCTCCCGTACGCCCAGCCGAGGACGAGGGTCGTCGCCACCTCGCGCGTCAGTTCCGGTCCGGCGAGCCGCCAGCGCGTGCCGGCGGGCAGGCGGTCCGGCAGCCCAGCGACGTGCCAGAGTTCCAGCTGCTCGATCGACTCGAGCGAACCGAGGCCGAGCGCCGCCGCGCGTACCGTACCGTCCGGGCCCGGCAGCAGTGCAAGCTGCTGCTTGTCGGCCGTGAAGCCCGTGGCCGACAACCAGGCGCGTGCAGCGTCGTCGCGCGTCGCAAGCCAGGCGTCACGGTCACGCTGCATCACGAGCCAGAGTTCGCCCGTCGGCCCGCCGTTCGAGTCGGACGCATCGATCAGGAAATCCAAGGGAACCTCGCGAAAAGTGTCTTGGCTAGTGGCTAGTGGCTAGTCGGAAGCCGACCGCGTCGGCGTGCGGTCTTCTTATTCTTACTAGACACCAGACACTGGCCACTGGTCACTCTTTTTGCATTGCGGTTGACAATGCGTCGGGGGCTGTGCTGCTATGCGTGCTCTTTCACCCGCTGTCAGTTGCAGGCGCAGGATGAAGTCGTCCTTCGACACTTCCTTCCCGATCGACACCCCGGCGCACGCTGCGCGGGTCGCCCTGCTGCTCGCGTCCCTTACCCTGCTTCCCCTGCGGAGGTGCGGGGCTCCGGGCTGAGAGCGCAACGAGACGGCGCGATTGGATACCAGGAACCCCGCACGGCGAGACGGCCGGAGCGGGGTTCTTACATTTGGGCGACTTTGTTTTCTGCTTGGTCAGTTTTCTGGAGACGACAACGATGCGTGCGTATTCGAAGAAGGACGTCGACAAGAAGGCCCTCAAGGGGGCCCGGATCGCGGTGGTCGGCTACGGCAGCCAGGGTCGCGCGCACGCGTTGAACCTGAAGGACTCCGGTTACGACGTCGTGATCGGCGTCCGCAAGGGCGACAGCTGGAAACAGGCGAAGAAGGACGGGCTCGCGGTCGCGACGCCCGCCGAGGCCGTCAAGGGCGCGGACCTGGTCGCGCTGCTGACGCCGGACACGACGCAGGCCCAGAACTACGCGGAGATCCTGCCGAACCTCGCGCAGGGCGCCACGCTGCTCTTCGCACACGGCTTCAACATCCACTTCGGCCAGATAAAGCCGCGCAAGGACCTCGACGTCGTATTGATCGCACCGAAGGGTCCGGGCGGACTCGTGCGACGGCAGTACCAGGAAGGCCGGGGCGTGCCCTGCCTGATCGCGATTGCGCAGGACGCCTCGGGCAAGGCCAAGCCCAAGGCGCTGGCCTATGCAGACGGCATCGGCGGCACCCGCGCCGGCGTGATCGAGACCACGTTCAAGGAAGAGACCGAGACGGACCTGTTCGGCGAGCAGGCCGTGCTCTGC
>DASUMQ010000215.1:0-10324 GCA_036277615.1 Steroidobacteraceae bacterium | reverse complement strand
TAGTCCACCTTGTCGCCACCGAGCAGCCTGTCGGGGTCGTAGAGCCGGAAAGCGAGGCCGACGACGGTGGCGACCGGCGCGAGCGTGATGTAGCGCTTCGAGAAGTTGAGCCGCAACCCGACGACTTCCCGGCCCTGGTAGACGCCACGACAGACCACCCCGGTATCCGGGATCGACGCGGCGTCGGAGCCCGCGCGGGGAGCGGTCAGTGCGAAGCAGGGCACGTCCTCGCCGCGCGCGAGCCGCGGCAGGTAGTGGTTCTTCTGCTCATCGGTCCCGTAGTGCAGCAGCAGCTCGCCGGGGCCGAGTGAATTAGGCACCGCGACGGTGGAGGCCAGCGTCGCGCTGCGGCTCGCGAGCTTGACGAGCACGCAGGAATGCCCGTAGGCCGAGAACTCGAGCCCGCCGTACTTCTTCGGGATGATCATCGCGAAGAAGCCCTTCTTGCGGATGTAGTCCCAGACCTCGGGCGGCAGGTCGGCGCGCCGGTGCGTGACGTCCCAGTCATCGACCATCCGGCACAGTTCTTCGCACGGCCCGTCGATGAACGCCTGCTCCTCGGCCGTCAACTGCGGTGCCTTCGCTGCGAGCAGGCGTTGCCAGTTCGGTCGTCCCGTGAACAGTTCGCCGTCCCACCAGACCGTGCCGGCCTCGAGCGCCTCGCGTTCGGTGTCGGACATCGTGGGCAGCAGGCGGCGGTACGTACGCAGGAACGGCCGGGTCAGGTAGCGCAGGCGGAATGGGTCCACGTTCAGCAATGCGAGCAGCGCCAGGCCAAGCCAGAGCGTGAGCAGCCAGGCCGCGGAGCCCGTGCCCAGCGCCGTGTACGCGAGCAGCGCGATGCCGGCGACGAGGGTCGCCACGCGCAGCGACACCCGTTGATAGGCGAGGTAGAGCGCGCCGCCGGCGAAGATCACGAACCAGAGTATCGTCATCACTGCTGCGTCCCCTGCCACTCGCCCGTGCCCGGCCCGACTATGCGCCCGCGTGCTGCGACGCCGCAATATTCGGGCGCCTGCCCGCAGGTCGTTGCGCGCACCCCGATTGCGGCACCCATCGTCACGAGGTTCGAGACGAAGTCCAGCGCGGCCGCCGCTGCGTCAACCGCGCGTTGCCTAGGTACATCCGCGCTGCAGCCGACCCGGGGCGCTTGGGCTAGAGTCGACCCCGGTACCGAGGGCACAGACCCGGCCGGATTGGACCGGCCAACGATGCGCATCGACCGCTACGTCCACGACGAACGCCTCACGTGGGGCGCTGCGGGCGTATTGCTGTTCGTGAGCGCGATACATGCCGCCGGCATCGGGCGTCTCCTGCTGCTGCAGCCTGACGTGAATCGCGACGTTCGCGCGCCCGTCTTCGAGGTGAGCCTGCAGAAACTGCCGCCGCCCCGGTTGCCGCAGGAACTCGAGCGGACTCCGCCCAAGCCGAACGAGGCGCCGCCCGACACCGAGCGACAGAAACCCAGGCTCACGCGGCCGGTGCCCATCCTGGTCGACACGCCGACGACCGATCCCGTTCCGCCCGACACACAGGTGAAGCAGTACGAGCTCGGGGACGAGCTGCTGCCCGGCGTGCCGGGTCCCCCGGCGCCCGAAGGCGCCCTCGACGGCGCCGGCCCGGACGTCGCGCCGGAACCCGTGTTCGTCAAGCTCAAGCCGCTCGAGATCGTCCAGCCCGTCTATCCGCCGCGATGCCGCCGCATGGGCGTCGAGGGCATCGTCCGCGTGCGCGTGCTGGTCGGTGAGAACGGACGCCCCCGCGAAGTGACCCTCGGCAGGAGCAGCGGCGACGAGCTGCTCGACGAGGCCGCGATCGACGCCGTGCGGCGCTGGCGTTTCGAACCCGCGCGTCGTGACGGCGCGCCAATGGCCGCGTGGGCCGTCGTGCCCATCGAATTCAAGCTGGTCGACTGACCCATCGGGAGCGAATCATGCATCCCACCGAAGCCCTGACGACGATGAGTTTCGCGAACTTCCTGCGGGAGACCGACGCGGTCGGCATCTTCGTGTTCGCGCTGCTCGTGCTGATGTCGGTCGTTTCCTGGTACTTCATCCTGCTCAAGGCGGCGCGTGTCGCCCGCATCCGCAGGCGCAGCTCCCGCGTCGTCTCGACGTTCTGGCGCACGCCGGCCGACGAGGCCGTCGACTTTCTCGAACGACAGCCCGACTGGGAGCCGTTCTCGAAGATCGCACTCGACGGCGAGTTCGCGATGGATCACCACGACCGGCTGGCGCAGGACCGGGTCTCCGGCACGTTGCACCGGGCCGAGTTCCTCGATCGCGCGCTGCGCGCGTCGATCAACCGCGAGATGGAACGGCTCGAGACCGGCCTCACGTTCCTCGCCACGGTGGGCAGCACCGCGCCCTTCGTCGGCCTGTTCGGGACCGTGTGGGGCATCTTCCATGCGCTCGTGCGCATCGGCGCGTCGGGCGAAACCTCGCTCGACCAGGTCGCGGGCCCGGTCGGCGAGGCGCTGATCATGACCGCGCTCGGACTTGCCGTGGCCGTGCCCGCGGTGCTCGGCTACAACCTGCTCGTGCGCAACAACCGCGTGATCATCGCGAGCTTCCACGCCTTCGCCGAAGACCTGCTCGCATACCTGACGACGGGCGCGCGCGTGCCGTCGTCGATGGACCATCACCGCACGGAGCGAGGGAACCGCGGGCACCGGCGGCAGGAACAGGAACCGAAGCAGCGCGGGCGCGAGCCGGAGCACGTCGCGGCCTGAGCCGCGCGGAAGGAGCAGCCATGGCATTCAGTGGACTCGGAGCGGGCGGCGGCCACGGGTCGAATTCCTCGCCGATGGCCGAGATCAACATGATCCCGCTGGTCGACGTCATGCTCGTGCTGCTGATCATCTTCATGATCACGGCGCCGCTGATCGCGCACCGGATCAAGATCGACCTGCCGCAGGCCTCGACGGTGCTGCTCGAGGAGAAGCCCGACACGATCGTCATCGCCATCATGGGCGACGGGCGCATGTTCCTGAACGACGTCGCGGTCGATCGGACGGCCATGATCTCGCGGCTCGCGGTCGAGGCACAGCGCAAACCGCAACCGGAACTGCACCTGCACGTCGACAAGACGCTGCAGTTCCAGGCACTCGCCACCGTGATGGCGGATGCGCAGAACGCCGGCATGGTCAAGGTGGGCATCGCGACCGACCCGATCAAGGGAGGCGGCCGCCCGTAAGTGCGCGCACCCCGAATGCCACTCGACATCACGCTCGAAATCTCGGACGCGGACCTCGACTACTTCCGTTCGGTCATGCACCGCATGCACGCGCGCGGCAACGGCCGGAGCGCGCAGCAGACGGCGGAGGCCGCCGCTCGCGAAGTCGGGAGGCTGCGCTCGACGGCGCATTCGCCTTTCATCCTGCGTCGACTCGATCGGGTCGGGCGCCTGGTCGCGATGCTTGACGATCCGGAATGGCAGTTGCCCGAACCGGAGCGCCGTCGTGTCCTGGAAGGACTGGCCTATGTGGCCGATGTTCACGACCTGGTGCCCGACGACGTGCCCGCGCTCGGCCTGCTCGACGACGCGATCATGCTCGAGCTTGTCCTGCGGGAACTGCAGCACGAGCTCGATGCTTACGATGACTTCGACGCCTATCGTGCGGCGGAGACCGCCCGAAGAGCGGGGCGCACCGTCTCGCGCGCGGACTGGCTCGATGCGCAGCGCGAGGCTTTGCACGCGCGCATGCGCGACCGACGCGAGCGGGACCTCGCGCGGCACGGTGGAAGCTTCGAAATCATCACGCGATTCTGATTCATCGGTTGGCCGGAAACGGCCGCCGGCGGCGCTGGACCGACCGTTCCAATGCCACGCGCGTCAACCGCACGCCGTTCGCCGCGTTCTCCTCTCCCGTGAGCCCGGAATTCGTGCACCTCGGTACCACGGACCGGGCGCGGAGTCCCTGCGAATGGAGGATGAACGTCGTGAAGATCCGAATGTCCCTGGCGGCGGCCGCCCTGTGCTGTACCTCGATCGTGCCGACGCTGGCCGGCGCGGACCCGTGGGAGGTCCGGCGCGAAATTCGTGAAGGCGCGCGCAGCGTCGCCATCGAGAGACGCGAGGCCGCACGCGAAATACATCGCTGCGAGACGCGCGATTGCGTGCGGCGCGAGATCCGCGAAGGCCAGCGGGAGGTCAATCGTGAACGCCGCGAGGCGCGCCACGAAATCCGCCGGGAGCGGGCAGAGGACTACTATCGGCCGGCACCTCCCTACCACCGCAACGATCGTCCTTACGCCGGTCGCTCCTACCGCGCCGATTACCGCGATGCGCACTACCATCCGAACGGCCAGTACTGTCGCGACGGCCGCCACATCGTGCACCTGCGCGACAACTACTATCGCGGCGACCGCCGCTGGTACCGCGACGGCCGGTACTGGAACGAATACGACTACGTCGGTCGCTATTACCGCGCCGGGGACGGCCGCAGCAATGGCGACGACGACAACGACGACCTGTTGCGGGGCATCGTCATCGGGGCCGCGGCGGTCGGCGTGATCGCGGCGATCCACGAAGCGAACGACGACGACTGATCCATCGGTGGACCGCGGGCGGGTCGTTGCGACCCGATGGCTCGATCCGCCCGTCGGTCTACCACCGCGGTCGCACCTCCTGCCCTGATTCGCGCGCATCACGGACCGCTGCCGCAACGAGCCTGCTGGATACTCGCGTCGAGCAGCAGTAGTGTCCCGTCCGGGCCCGTCCCCGGCGAGGCAGACATGACGACGCGACGCGACATCTTGCAGTGGCTGCCGGCGCTCGTGGCGGCACCGCAGGTCATGGCGGCCGAGGCGGTTGCCCCGGTTCGACCGGCGACCCGGAAGCGACTGGACATCCTGTTTCTCGGCGGTACCGGCTTCCTCGGGCCGCACCAGGTGCGGTACGCGCTCGAGCGTGGACATCGCGTCACGCTGTTCAACCGCGGCCGCAGTGCGCCCGGCCTGTTCGGGCCCGAGGTGGAAGTGCTGCTTGGCAACCGCGATGCCCGCCTCGATCCGGGACTCACGGCATTGCAGGGCACGCGTCGTTGGGACGTGGTGATCGACAACTCCGGGTACGTGCCGCGGCACGTGCACGACTCGATCGATGTGCTGCAGCAGCGGTGCGACCGCTACGTGTTCGTGTCGACCGTGGCAGTGTACGAACCTGCTTTGGACGGCAGGCGCATTGGCGAATCGGCGCCGCTGCGACCCGCGCCGCAACCGTCGACCGAGACGATCTCCGGTGAGACGTACGGTGCGCTGAAGGCCGAATGCGACCGCGCGGTGCAGGCCCGGCTCGGCTCCCGGGCGACGATCGTGCGGCCGACGTTCGTCGTCGGGCCCGGCGACGACACCGACCGTTTCACGTACTGGGTCGAGCGCCTGGCGCGCGGCGGCGAAGTGCTCGCACCGCCGGATCCGGACGCGCGGCTGCAATGGGTCGATGTCCGCGACCTGTGTCCCTGGACCGTGGAACTCGCCGAGCGGAACGTGTCGGGCATCTTCAACGCCGCGGGGCCGCCGATGCGGTGGCGGGAGGTCCTGCAGCAACTCGCCACGTTGTCGTCGCAACCCGTCGATTTGCGCTGGGCCACGCCAGAAGTGCTGCAGCGTGCGGACGTTGACCTGCCCCTCGTACGCTCGACCGCTCGCGGCGTTGCATCGCTGAACTTCGACGGTACGCAGGCGCAGGCGTCGGGGCTGATCTATCGGCCGCTGGCCGACACCGCGACCGCGACGCTCGACTGGTGGCGCTCGCAACCGGCCGATCGCCGCGCCCACCCGGAGGGCTGGCCCACCGAGGCACAGGAACGCGAGGCCCTGCGACTGCTCAGGACCTCGTGACGCGCGCCCGTCAACTAACCGGAGGTCAACACGCGGCCTGCGATTCGAGGCTGAACGGCGGCGTCAGCCGCACGCGCAACGGCCCGTAGTAGACGGGTGCGCCTGCGGGCGCAGTCACGCGCAGGCATCCAGTCGTGCCGTCCGCCGGGATGAAATTGACGCCGTCAGCACCCTTGCCCTGCGTCGTGAAATCGAACGCGATCTGCAGGGGGTTGCTGGTCCAGTCGAGCGTATCGTCCGAATCGAGGCCGAGCCCTTTCACGCGCGCGAACGGCGCCGTGGACGTGATCGTCGCGGCGTAGTTGACCTGCCCGCCGGCCGCCACGGTCTTCAGCCGCCACTCACCGCTCGGGCAGTCGCGCCACAGGAAGATGCCGGAGTCGACTGCGCCGTTCAGCGGCGGAGGACCGCACGAATACACCACCGCCAGTCCGAGCGTGACCTCCGCCAGACCTGCGCCCTCCGTGAGGCGATAGAGGCGGTCGACCGGCACGCCCGCGAACGTCTCGACCGCTCCGCTCGGCCACTCGACGCGCAGGTCGACGCTGGTCGCCGAGCCGAGGCCGAAGTGGGCGCGCTTCATGTCCTGCGCCCAGCGATGGTAGGCGCCGTTCTGCACGCGCATCTGCGTCACGCCATTGGCGATGGCATACACACGCGCGCCGACGGCCTCGCGTACCGATCCACGGCCGATCAGGTCCAGCTGGATCCAGTGGTTGCCATTGCCGCTCGCATTGCGGAACAGCTTGCTCTCGCCGCCGTACTGCAGCGGACGCAGGCTGAAACCGTTGGTCACGAACACGTCGAGGAATCCGTCGACGTCGTAGTCCGCCGTCACGGCGGTGTCTGCCGTGCCCGCGCCTTTCGCGACGGCGGTGCCGACCTGGCCGGCGGCGCCGCCTGCGTTCGCGACGGCCTGGAACGTGCCGTTGCCGAGATTCTGGTAGAGCACGTTCGGAATGTTTGCAGCGCCCGTGCGGCATGCGAGGTACAGGTCAAGGTCCATGTCGTTGTCGAAGTCGCCCGTCGTGACGCTGCCGCACTGCACCGGCGCACTGAGACCCGCCGCCGCGGTCCGGTCGACGAACCCCTGAACCGGGTCGTTGATCAGCAGCGTGGGCGGAGCGGCCTTGTCGGAGGGCCAGCGACCCGTGCCGGTGAGCTGGGAGATGTGGGCCGTCGAGCTGACCTGGAGATAAGCCTCGCTGAAGATGTTCGGGCTCGTCGGAGTCAGCTTGGTCTGGATCACCATCGTCCATTGCTGCAGGTTCGGGTCGTAACCGATGTGCATCTGCGGCAGCGAGGCCGCGGTCGTCGCGGCCGGCGGGGTACCGTGCACGCCGGGGTCGGCCGGGTCGAGCACGAGCGGCAGGCTCGTCGGGCTTCGGCCCGACGCGCCGATCCGGATCTTGCTCAGGTCGGTTTCCGACTTCTCACTGCGCTTGCTCCAGTCGAGCACGACCGTCACGACACCCGGGGACACGAACCGGACGCCTTTCGTGCCGCCGGTCAGGTTCGCCTCGAATGCCGAGGCGCTGCTGCGATCGACGGTGGTGGGCCGCAGCTGCACTCCGCCGAGCAGGAACATGTCCATGCGCCCGTCGTTGTTGAAGTCGCCGAGGATCGAGTCGGCGACGCGCGGCACGATCGGGAACAGCGCCGACGGTGCCGTGTTGTCGAAGAGCTTCGTCCAGGGCAGGGACGCTGTGTCGTAGATCTTCTGCGGAAAGAGCGGCTCGTCGGCGCAGAGGAAGTCGAGGCGCCCGTCGCCCGAGACGTCGAGCAGATGGCCGTAGTGGGAGCGTTTGCAAACCAGCTGCGCCTCGCTGGTCGTCTCGCGGAACGTGCCCCCGGGCTGCTGCTTGTAGAGCCTCGCGATGCCGGCGTACTGCGCCAGCACGTAATCGAGCAGGCCGTCGCTGTCGTAATCGAGCCAGATCGGCAGCCGGCCGCCGATCGTGAGGTCGGTGAGCCCGCGCTCCGCCGCACGATCGATCAACCGCCCGAACTCGTTCACGAGCAGCTGGCTGGGATTGCCTTGCCCGGTACTCACGAGGAGATCCTGGTCGCCGTCGTTGTCGATGTCGGCCCACGAGCCGCCGTGCGTGTCGGCGCCGGACCGATTGCGCCACGGCAGCACCTGCGGGCCGGTGTCGAGGAACGTGCCGTTGCCCACATTCAGGAACAGGCTCGGTCGCTGCCGGTGATTGCTCGCGAAGAGGTCTGGGAAGCCATCACCGTTCAGGTCGCCCCACGACGCGCCGTAGCTCTCGCCGCGATGGGCGACGCCGGCCTGCGCCGACACGTCGGTGAAGGCGATTTGCGCCGAGGCACCGGGTTGCAGAAGCAACCACAGCACCGGTGTCGCGAGCGCAGCGGGCAATAAGGATGCAGCCGTGGAGCGTCGCGTCGCCATGTCGAATCACCGCGCTTCGGGGGAGGTGCGGTGATCATCGGCGTCCCGCAGCGCCGCCAACAATAAACCGGACGCCGAAATGCGATGGGCGATGCGCCTACGACGAAGCGGGCACTGACCCGCCGAAGTCAGCCAATTCCGAGCATTGATCTGCATTCCGGGAGCACGCCGTCGCGGTGTTTCCGGACTGCGGAGCGCTTCACACATTGGTGCATCCGCGCCCGCAAAAGTTGTCTCCGGCGGCTAGCCGCGCTTAAGTACCGCAGGCGCACACATCGGGTGGTCCGTGGCTTTCATCATCGTCGCTGCAGGTCCTGTGACAGCGAGTCGCATGCGGACGATCGCCGCAGGTCGCGTGCTGGCCTGCGGTGCGATCCTGGCGATGGTGTTGATGTCTGCCTGCACCGTGCTGGGGTATCGCATGGCGCAGCACGATGCGCACGTGACATACGCCGCCCGCAGCGCAGCGGCCGCCGGCTCGATCGACACCGAGCGGCCCGAGGGTGTCGCGGTCGTCGACCGGATCGGTGAACTGTCCGGCCGACTGACGCGCCTCGAAATCGAGGCGGCGGCGCTGGCGAGGCGGCTCGGCATCGCCCCGTCGAAGAAGGACACGCGAACCCAGGCCGGCGACGCGTCGCGGACGGATGACGACTCGCCTCGAGGTGGTCCCCTGCTGCCGGTGGGCGGCGAGGCATCGCTTGCGACCGCCGCCGCGCAGCAGGCCGTCGGCGACTACGGCCTCGGGCTCGACCATCTCGAGACGGAAGTTGCGCTGATGCAGGCATCGCTCGATCGCATCGCAGGCGTCCTCGCCGACCGCGAACTCACGACGCTCGCGTACCCGAACCGCTCGCCGGTGCAGGGCCGCATGCCGCGAATCAGCTCCGGCTACGGCGTCCGCCACGACCCGTTCACGGGCCGGTTGGCGCGGCACATGGGGCTCGACATTCCCGCGATGCACGGCACGGCGATCCTCGCGAGCGGTGGCGGCCGCGTGATCTCGGCCGGCTTCCGCGGACCGTATGGCAACGCCATCGTCATCGATCACGGCCAGGGCCTGCAGACGCTTTACGGGCACTGTTCGAAACTGTACGTGCGCGCGGGCGAACTCGTGATGCCGCAGCAGAAGATCGCCGCCGTGGGCTCCACCGGCCGCTCCACCGGGCCGCACCTGCATTTCGAGGTGATCCGCAACGGCGAGCGCGTCGCGCCCGGCCAGGTGCTGAAGAACGTCCTCGCCCGGAACGCGAACTGATGCGCGGGACCGCGATCACACCCACGCTCAAGCTCGCGACGGCGCGGCTGGAGTTCAGCAGCCACCGTCGGTTCACGCAGGTCCTGCAGTTCGTGGCCGTGGCCGCGCTCGTGTTCCTGGCCGTCGCGATCGGGCGCGAGCTCATGGCAGACAATCTCGCGGCGGCGACGGCCCTCGAGGACGCGACGCAGCAGAACTCCGCGCTGCGAGCGGAACTGGAGAGGACCCGCACCGAACTCGAGCTCGAGCGCTCCACGCGTGAAGCGCTGGCGCGCCAGGTCGCGGTACTGAACGAGGAAGCGAACGCGCTGGAGAGCCGACTGGCGTTCTTCAACGCGCAGAGCGGCCGTACGGGCAAGACGCGCTGACGCGCGCGGGCGCCGACGCGGCTCCGGACAACTTCGAGGACCATACGATGTTTCGCAGAAAAACCGACCAGCCCTCCATCGACGTGTCGCGGTTGTCGAGCCTCATCGCCACCGGCGTGCAGATCGCCGGCGACGTCATCGTCACGGATGGCGTGCGAATCGACGGCCAGGTCGTCGGCAACGTGGTGTCGAAAGTGGAGACCCAGGGACTGCTGGTGCTGAGCGAGCACGGCCGCATCGAAGGCAATGTCCACGTGCACGATGCCGTCGTCAACGGCACGATCTGCGGCGACCTGGAGGTGGAGAACTTCATCGAGCTGCAGGCCAACGCGCGCATCACCGGCGCCATCCGGTATCGCACGCTGCAGATGACGTGCGGTGCGCGCGTGGAAGGCACCATGGTGTGCACGGCGGCCGAGAAGGCCGAGTCGAGGACGGC
>DASUMQ010000214.1:0-9337 GCA_036277615.1 Steroidobacteraceae bacterium | reverse complement strand
CGCGGCATGTCCTGCGACCAGCGGTGATAGCTGCCGTCCCGCACGCGTAACTGCGTGAGACCCGCCGTCATCGCGTAGACGCGCGCGCCGACCGCGCCGGCGTCCGACTGCTTGCCGACCAGGTCGACCTGCACCCAGCGGTTGCCGTTGCCCTGGTTGCGGAACAGCTTGTTCGCGCCGCCGAACCCGAGCGGCCGGAGATTGAAGCCGTTGGTCAGGAACAGGTCGAGGAACCCGTCGAGGTTGTAGTCCGCGCTCACGACCGAGTCCGCCGTCCCGGCGCCACTGGCGACGGCGATGCCGACGGGTCCGGCCGCACCGCCGGCGTTCGCGACGACCTGGAACGTGCCGTTGCCGAGGTTCTCGTACAGCACGTTCGGCAGGTTGCTGGCACCCGTGCGGCAGGCGAGATAGAGGTCCAGGTCGCCGTCGTTGTCGAAGTCGCCGGGCGTGGCGCTCACGCATTGAACCGGGGCACCGAGACCGGCTTCATCGGTCCGGTCGACGAATCCGCCCGGCAGGTTCAGCAGCAGCGTCGGACGCGCGGCTTTGTCGCTGGGCCACAGTCCCGTGCCGACCAGGTTCGTGAACGGCAACTCGGTGTCGACCATCACGTAGGCTTCGCTGAAGATGTTCTTGCTGGTCGGCGTCAGCTTGGTCTGGATCACGACCGTCCAGAGCTTCGTCGACGGGTCGTACCCGATCTGCATCAACGGCAGCTGTGATTCCAGCGTCGGCTTTTGCGGGAACCCGGCGACAGAGGGGTCGGCCGGGTCGAGCGTGAACGGCATGGACGCAGGATTCTTCCCCTGCGCGCCGTACTGGATCTTCTTGAAATCGACGGTCGTGTCGTTGTCGGTCTTGTTCCAGTCGGCGCTGAGCGTCACGCGACCGGCCGTGACGAACTTGAAGCCCTTCGTGCCGCCGGTCAGCTGCGACTCGAAATGACGGTCGTCGCCCTTGACGACCGAGGCCGGGCGCAGCTGCACGCCGCTCAACAGGAACATGTCCAGACGGCCATCGTTGTTGAAATCCGCGAGCACGCTGTCGGCGACCTTCTGGACGACCGGGAACAGCTGGTTCGGATTCGTGACGTCGAACAGCTTGCGCCACGGGATCGAGCCGGTGTCGTAGATTTTCTGCGGGAACATGGTCTCGCCCGGGCAGATGAACTCGGGGCGCCCATCGCCGGTGACGTCGTACAGGTGGCCGTAATGGACACGGTTGCACACCAGCTTGGCGTTGCCGGTCGTCTCGGTGAACGTGTCGTTGGCGTTCTGGTGATAGAGCTTGGCGATGCCGCCGTATTGCGTGTTGATGACGTCGGTGAGCTTGTCGCCGTCGTAGTCGAGCCAGACCGGCAGGCGACCGCCGACGTTGCTCACGTTCAGCCCGAGCTCGACCGTGCGATCGACGAGGCGCTGGTTCTCGTTGACGAGGAACTGGCTCAGGTTGCCGGTGCCGGTGGTCACCATGAGGTCCAGGTCGCCGTCGTTGTCGAAGTCGGACCAGCTGCCGCCGTGAGTGTCCGCGCGCGAGCGGTTGCGCCAGGTGAGCACGTTCGGGGCCGTCTCGGCGAACGTGCCGTTGCCCATGTTCAGGAACAGGCTCGGCTGCTGCCGATGGTTACTCGCGAACAGGTCGGGAAACCCGTCGCCGTTCAGGTCGCCCCACGAGGCGCCGTAGCTTTCGCCACGACGGTCGACGCCGGCGGTCGCGGAAACGTCGCTGAAGGAGATGGCGGCGTGCGCCGCCGGTCCGACGAGCCCGACGCACAGCGCCGCAACGAGACTTGGAACGCGAATTTGCATGGAGCGCCGACTTCCTTGTCGCCAGTAAACGAAACGCGCTGTAATGATCACGCGCGCTTCCAGCGACGACAATTCTCGAGTTTCCCGTGACGGACGGCCGAAGCGCCTACAGGGGCCGCTGCGGGCCGACCTGTGCCACCGGGCGCGGCCCGGGTGCCTCGTGGACCAGAACGTATTCGATGGGTTCCGTGGGGTTCCGCGTCCGCGCAAACAGTCCTCGAACCATCGCGAGCGAGGTCACCTGCCAGACCAGCTGGCCGAACCAGGCGTCGGCGAGGCTGCCGATCCGGCGGGCCCGCACGAGCACGAGGCCGACCACGGCTGCCAGGATCCCGACGAGCGGCAGCGGGGTGACCGGCGCGACGGCGAGCCCCAGCAGCAGGCCGGCCCACACGAGCAGCCCGACGAACAGGTGCTGCTGTGTCTGCAGCGCCCGATAGAAATATGGCCGACCGATCGAGGCGCGGATCAGTTCGCCGGTGCCGTCCAGGTAGCGGCTTTTCCAGCGTCGAACCAGCAGCGGCCAGTTGCCTTCCACACGGCCGTGATGCAGGACGCCACGGGTCGCGACCCGGCGCAGCGTCCAGCCGGCGGCGCAAAGACGCAGACCGAGTTCCATTTCCTCGAACGCGTGCAGGTTGCGATTCGAGAAGTAACCCACGTCGCGCAACGCCTCCGCGCGATACAACCCGCCCATGTCGAGCCACTCGCACACCCGCACCTTGCGTTCGTGTCCGCGCCGCTTGCGGCCCCGGAACTGGTAACTGGCATCGCTCTCCTCTTCGACGAGGCCCGCGATCCCGCCGATCCGTGAGTCCGCGTCCATCGCGGCGAGCGCTTCGGGCAGGAACGCCGGGTCGAGTTCCATGTCGCCGTCGAGGATGTAGACGAATTCGCCGCGGGCCTTCTGGTACCCGAGCTGCGGCCCGATCCCGCAGCGACGCTCGGCCGGGTGCTTCAGCTGCACCACCGTCACGGGGTATTCGCGGGCAATCTCGACCGTGCGATCGGTCGAGCCGCTGTCCGCGAGGATCACCTCGCCTCCCACCCGCATGACGGCCTGGATCGCGGATTCGATCGAGGCGCGGATGTGACGCTCCTCGTTCAACGCCTTGATCACGACCGACACGCGCAGCGGCCGCGCCAGCGGGACGACCGCTCCTTCGCGCAATGGGATGGCCGCGCTCATCAGTAGACGTTGTGCTGGCGATGGCGCAGCGCGTTCATCGGCTTGACGAGGATCACGCGCCAGGGACGCTCGAGTTCGCCGTTGAGCTTGCGCCACACCTCGCTCGCGTACTCCCGGAGCGTCTCGCTCGCCGACCAGTAACGCCTGCGCCATCCGGACAGGTCGATGTCCGCCTCCGGATAGCGGGCCGTGTAGCCGCAGCTCGCGAGCGTCGCGCCTGCGATGCGTTCGAGGCCCTCGACGGTGCGCGCGGGGAAATAGGTGCGCCACTTGCCGGAGTTGCGCTGCAACCTGCCGGGCCGCGCACCGTCACCCGATTTCAGGTACGGCTGCGCCGATCGCAGCACCGCGGGGTGGAATTCCAGGCCGAGGAAGCGACAGATCCGGCGCAGCGAACGCTCCGGCTCGGCCGTGAGGTCTTCGTAGCGGACCTCGAGGTAACGCGCCGGACCGAGCCGCTGCCCCTGTCGGCGCCCCATCGTGACGACCTTCTTCCAGCGGAAGACGGTGAGCTCGGGCTGGCGCCTCCAGCGTCGATGAAAGGACACCGCACAGTCGCGTCCGTCACGGATCACGTGGACGAAGCGCGCGGCCGGGAAGAGGTCGCCAAGCGAGAGAAGGTGCTGCACGTGCTGCGGCGTCTTCTCGGCCCAGCGACGCTTGCCCCGCCCCGTCGCGAAATGGCTGAACACACGGTCGAGGATCGCGGCGAGACTGCGTGGCTGCTCCCGCCAGTCGTCCGGCAACGGCACTGACTCGTGCCCGTTCACCTCGCGGAACACGGCGAGGTTGCGCACGTCCTCCCACAGCGCGCGGAAATTGTCGTCGACGCGGAGGTCGCCGTACGCGGACTGCCGGGCCATCAGGTAAGGGATCAGCCGCGTCTCCTTGGGAAACGCATACAGCGCTGGATGTCGCCCGAGGCAGTCGAGCAGCATCGTGGTGCCTGACCCGTTCATGCCGACCACGAACACGGGCTCGCACTCTTTTTCGCGGGTGTTCAACACTCCAGCACCTCTCTGTAAACCGAAGCAATACCAGCAGCCATCGAGACGTCCGAGAAATGTTCGCGCTGTCGATGCCAGCCGCTGTCGCCCATGGCGGCCGCGTCGACCTCGCCCCGCGCAAACCGGAGCAATGCGTCGGCGAGGTCCTGCGGGTCGCCGGGCGTCGCGAGGAGCCCGTCCAGCCCGTCACGGACGACCTGCGGGATGCCCTCCACGCGCGTACTGACCACCGGCAGTCCGGCCGCCATGGCCTCCAGCACGACCATGGGCATGCCCTCACCGAACAGGCTCGGGAGCACGAACACGTGCATGCGGCGGAACTCCGCACCCACGTCCGAGCGGAAGCCTGCCCAAGTCACCGCGTCCTGCAAGCCCAGCGACCGCGTCAGATCGTTGACAGATCCTTCGTACGCAGCGGTCTCGAAGGGGCCGACGGCGTGCAGGCGGACCGGCACTCCGGTCGCGCGCATCCGCGCCATCGCGTCCAGCAGCACCTCGATGCCCTTGCGCGGCCGGAACAGCGCGACCGTGCCGAGCACGATCTCACTGCCCGGCACGTACGGAAGCCGTGCCGGCTCCGTCATCGGCACGCCGTTGGGCACCTCGCGGATCCGCGCGGAGGCGTAGCCGCGCTCGCGCAAATAGTGCTGAAGGCTGCTCGAGACCGCGATCAGCCGTCGTGCGGCACGCAGGCTCAACCGCTCGACCAGCGCATTGCGCGCGTTACGCAACCCGCTTTCGGTGTCGGCCTCGGCGGGACTGTGCACGTGGTGCACCATCGGCACGCCGGTCATCCGCGACACGATGGACCCCAGCAAGGCGCTGCGTGGCGTATGGGTGTGCAACAGGCGGATCCGGCGTTCGCGCACCATGCGCGCCAGCCGGTAGCACATCGAAACGTCCGCGCGGGATTTCATGGGCACGTGGTGCACTGCCGCGTCCGTGCACTGCCGCTTCTCCTCGAACAGGCCGTCCTTGAGGCAGGCGAACTCGACGTCGAAGCCGAAGCGCCCGAGCCGTTGCGCGAGCAGGTCCTGGACGCGCTCGGCCCCGGCGTAGAACTCGCCGTTGATCAGGTGCAGCACCGGCGTGTGGGTCGTCGCGGCCGTGATCATGACACCGCAAAGCCTCGCAGCAGTCGCACCGCCCGACGGCCGACGACTCGCTCGACCGCACCGATCTCGCCGCCGTTGAACGGCCGTCCGATGCGCACGAACATCACGAACGCGACGAGCGCCAGAGCCCCGGCCAGCAGCGGCCGGGTCCAGCCGGTGAGCAGGATCCCGACCACGGCGGCCGCGAGGCCGGGCAGGAAGATCGCCGCCATGCCGCGCCAGTCCACGCGGAACCAATCGGTCCGGCTCTGCAGGACGCCCGCCGCCAGCCAGTTTGCGGTCATGCTGCCGGCGGTCATGATCAGCACGGCGACGTTGAGGCCGTAATCGGACAACAGCCAGATCAGCAGCAGGGCGGTGGGCGAGACCAGCGACGTGATCCAGAGCACGCGCGTGTGGCCCGTGATCTGCATCACCATCTCCTGCACGCCGCGCTGCGACGTCGCGATCATGTTCACGTACAGCAGCAGCAGCGTCAGCCCGGCGCCCATGAACTTGCCGCCGCTCATGAGTGCGACGATCTGGTCGCCGCAGACCGCGATCACCACGAGGCCGCCGATCACGGCCAGCATGTTGCTCTTGAGCAGCAGGCCCGTGCCGGCCGAGAGCAGTTCGGAGTTGCCGCGGCCGACGAAACGCGAGATCAGCACGGGCCGGATCAGGTTCTTGAGGAGCGTGGCGGGCAGGTACCGGCTCACGAGCCGCTCGAGCGTCTGAAGGAAGGCGAACAGGCCGCTTTCCGCCAGCCCGAGGCCGTTGGCAAGCACGAGCCGGACGGCGCCGGGGTTCGAGGTGGCACCCATCGGGCCGACCAGCGCCATGTGCCGCGCGAAACGCCACATTTCCGCGACGGGCAACGAACCAACGGCCGCGGGCGCGTGCAGCGCAGTGAGATTGCTGCGGATCCGGGTCAGCACGAACAGCACGCAGAGCGCCGTCGCGACCATGTCGACCAGCAGCACGTCGCGCAGGTGCACGACCGGCAGCAGCATGATCAGCAGCAGCACGGCGCTCGCGCGGGTCATGACCATGACCGCCCGGGCGATCTGCCCGAACCCCAGCATCGACTCGAGCAGCTCCGCCGTGAAGCGAAACGCCGGGATCACGAGAAACATCCAGGCCGCGACACGCGTGGCGTCGGTCTGTGCCGGCGTCATGCCGAACACCGGCGTGAGTGCGTCCCAGAACGTCGCGATGAGCGCCGCAATCACGGCGAAGATCGCGAGCTGCGCGATCACGAGGAACCCCACGAAGCCGTAAAGCCGGCGCAGCGGCAGCGTCGTCAGCATCTGCGGCAGGTAGCGCTGTGCCAGCGGCAGGATGCCGAACGACCCGACCTGCAGCATCATCTCGGCCGTGCCGACGATCAGCATGTAGGCGCCGTAGTCCTCCACGGGCAACACGCGCACGACCGCGAGCACGAGCACGACGCGCGCGGCGGCCTGCGCCACGCGACCACCGACGAGCTGCAACGCCGCCTTGCGGAAGCGCCCTACGCTATAGGCGCCAGCGGACATGCCTCTTGCCTTCCCGGCGCATCATGGCGAGCCACGCGCTCGCGATGTAGCCGAGGAACAGGTACGTGATGGTCTGGTACGGGATGTTGACGATGAAGAAATCCTTGTGCGCCAGACCGAGCGTCAGCACTGCAATGGCGGCCTGCAGGCCCTCGAAGAGCCCGCAGCGGAAGGCATCGCGGTTGCGATAGTGCCGCGCGAGCGACCCGGCCATGAAAAAGCCGGACGCCATCATGCCCAGGACCGTCACGAGCCCGATCACGCCCGTGTCCCACAGCAACGCCGAGATCGCGGTGTAGCCGATGTTGAGTCCCGGATAGCGCTGCTCGGCAAGCGTGTGCACCTCGCCGCTCTCCTCCTGCTCGCGCGATGCACCGAGGCCGTGCCCGACCAGCGTGTGGACGGGATTCGCGGTGGCATGCTTCTCGGCCCAGAACGTCAGCGCGGTCCAGCGCGTCAGCGCGCTGTACTCCTCGCCGCGCTCCGCGATCGAGGCCGTCTGTCGCGCCACCACGAAGTCCACGAGTTCGCCCCAGCTCTGCAGGCGGCCCGCGGGGTGGCTCACCATCAGCGCCGTCATCAGCACGGCGAAGACGCCGGCGACGCCGACCCCGGCGACAAGGAATTTTCCCGGGCGCACGATGAAGTCGCGGTGGAACAGCACCAGGAAGACGAGCGGCAGGTACAGCACGGCGACCTTCGCCTGGTTGACCAGCAGTGGCGACAGGATCACGGCCGAGAGGATGGCCATGCGCGGCAGCGACATGGCCCCGTTTTTCCACAGCGCGAGCATCACGCCGACGACGATGATCTGGAACGCCGCGAGCACGGCGTTCGCACCGCCGCCGTAGAGCGTCGCGCCGAACGTCCCGGCCACGATGTCCACGGGCACGATGCCCCCGCCGAGCCCGACGCGCAGCGGCACGAGGTAGAAGTACTGGTGAAACGCGAACGGGACCTGCAGCACGGCGATCAGGACCAGCGCCCGCACGAGAGTGCGGTCGATCCGCTCGTGCTCCCACCGCAGCAACGCCACGCCGAGGAAGAACAGCCCCATCTGGAAGTAGTTCTTCGCGCCCATGATCGCGACGTCCGGGTTGGCGAGGTTCACCAGCACCGAGACGATGCCGGTCGCCGCAAACGCCAGGCCCCAGACGATCGGCATCGGCAGCACGTCGGTGCGGTTACGCGGGTGTGCCATGAGCTGGTCGGTGAACCAGTGCAGCGCGAGCGCGAGCGATGCGACGGGCGCGACGTAGCGAACGTACCGCGCGCCCGAACCCGGCAGGTAGAGCTGCGCGAGTCCGGTGGCGACGAGCGCGATCACCACGACGAGCCAGAACACCGCCACGCGGGAAGAGGCGACGAGCAGGGCGATCACGAGCCCGACGAAGATCGCGACGAACGCGAGCCGGCCCGAGGCGCTCAGCACGCCGCCGATCAACGCCAGGATGCCCACGATGCCGAGGATGTACAGTTCGCGCCCTGCGCGTTGCACCATTGTCGTCATGCGACCGCCTCGACCGGAGTCGCCCGGTCTTTCCGCCAATCCTCGAATGAGCGCCCGAGCAGCGCCTCGAGCTCACGAAGTTCCGGCTCGAACCGACGCCGCAGCTGGACGATGGTCTCTGGCCGCGGCCGCGGAATCACCGCGCCGCTCGGGACTTCGTTGATGCCGCGATAGACCGAGCGCAGGCCCAGCCCCGCCGCCGCGTCCCAGGCCCAGCGCAGGCCGGGCGCGCGAGTCGCGGCGTACACGGTGTCCTTCACGCCGGTGAGCCACCGCGCGCGGCTGGCGAAGCTGCGGTTGTAGCGCTCATTCTGACCGGCGGGCGTGAAGGCCGGGTCCACGCCGAGGAAGCGATAGACGGTGCGGCAGACTTCGTCCGGCCTGAGCTCGACCTCGTCCATCAGCACGACCAGCAGTTGCTCGCGCGGGAAGTGCTCGAGCCAGCGCTTGAGGTGCGTCGCGTACAGTCCCTGCTCCACGTACATCGGGTTATTGGCGAGTCCGGCTTCGAAACTCAGGTCCGGGCCCGCGAAATGCCCTTCACGGACTTCGTGCCGATGGTTCGAAAGCGCGCGCTCGACGGGCTCGCGCAACGACAGCAGGATCTTCACGTCCGGCGCATAACGGGCAATCCGCGCCGGCACCGAGGGTTCGCAGAAATAGGACGGCGAGACCTCACCGCGTGCGCGCACCAGTGAACCGTCGCCCGCAAAACAGCGTTCGTACCATTGGTACCCGTGATCGTAGCGATACGAAAAGAAGTCGATCTCCTTGGCCACCGGCACCGCGACCTCCGGGTGTTCGGCCAGGATCCGGTGCAGCCACGTCGATGCGCACTTCTGCGCGCCGATGCCGACGTACGTCGGTCGCGCCGTGCGCAATCGTCCGGTGCTGCCGACGGGCCGGCTCACTTGGTGTACCCGAGCTGGCGCAGCAACGGCTGCGCTTCACGGAGCACGGATTCCAGCTGCCGGTCGTCCCATTCCTCGCCCCAGCGCGGCCGTACGGGGCGCAGCTGCAGCGACGCGATGGCCGCGCGATACTGCGGCGTGAACTCGAGACCGAGGAATCGCACCGCGCGTTCGAGCTCGACGAGTGGATCGTCCAGCAAGTCCTCGAAGCGCAGTTCCAGGAGGCGATCAGCCGGGACCGCCAGCAGTTGCGTACGCAGCTCCTGCAGTTCGCGGA
>DASUMQ010000213.1:0-14958 GCA_036277615.1 Steroidobacteraceae bacterium | reverse complement strand
GATTGCGGTCGTGCAGGCGCCGGTCGACCGCCGCCTCGCGGGTACGTCCGCCTGGCTGCGCGTGGCGCGCGAGAAGTCAGAGGCCCGCCGTGCAGTTTGACGACGAGCCGGTCCCGGGCTATCCGCTGCCGATCCTGCCGGGCCACACCTCGCCGGGTCGGTTCGAACGCGTGTTGCGGGCGGGCGCGTTCGCGGTCACGGCTGAACTCGCGCCGCCCGATTCCGCGGACCCCGACGACGTCTACAAGCGCGCGCGCGTCTTCGACGGCTACGTCGACGCGATCAATGCGACCGACGGCAGCGGCGCCAACTGCCACATGTCCAGCATCGCGGTGTGCGCGCTGCTGACGCGCCTCGGGTATGCGCCGGTCATGCAGGTTTCCTGCCGCGACAAGAACCGGATCGCGATCCAGGGCGACATCCTCGGCGGGGCCGCGATGGGTGTCTGCAACATGCTGTTCCTGACCGGAGACGGCGTGCAGGCGGGCGACCATCCCTGGGCCAGGCCGGTCTTCGACCTCGACTCGATCTCGCTGCTCGGCATCGCGCGCGGACTGCGCGACGACCACCATTTCGAGAGCGGACGCCGCATTTCGTTCGCGCCGCGCGTGTTCTTCGGCGCCGCCGAGAATCCCACGGTGCCGCCGCTCGAGTACCGCATGCAGCGCCTCGCCAAGAAGGTCGCCGCCGGCGCGCAGTTCATCCAGACCCAGTACTGCTACGATCTCGAGCGGTTGCGTCGCTTCATGCGTGACGTCGAGGACGCCGGGCTCGTCGACCAGGTCTTCATCATCGCCGGCGTGGGTCCGTTGCGCTCGGCGAAGGCGGCTGAGTGGATGCGAACGCACGTGCCCGGGGTCCACATTCCCGACGCCGTGATCTCCCGGCTCGAGGGCGCGCAGGACCAGCGGCGCGAAGGCATCGAACTCTGCGTCGAACTGGTCCAGCAAGTGCGCGAGATCAAGGGCATCCACGGCGTCCACGTGATGGCCTACCGCCAGGAAGAGTCCGTCGCCGAGGTCATCGATCGCTCCGGCGTGCTCGAGGGCCGCGTCCCGTGGTACCCGGGTCGCGACCAGCCAGTGTCCGCAGACAGGAAAGTTCTTTCATGACCGATACCGTCGTCAGCTCCGCCACGCGCGAGGTCGTCCTCGGCTTCGACCGGCCGTTCGTCATCATCGGCGAGCGCATCAACCCGACCGGGCGCAAGCTGCTCGCCGCGGAAATGGCAGCCGGCGATTTCAGCCGCGTCGAAGCAGATGCGCTCGCACAAGTGGCGGCCGGGGCACACATGCTCGACGTCAACGCGGGCATCCCGCTGGCGGACGAGCCGGCGATCCTCGCCCGCGCCGTGCGGCTCGTGCAGTCGATCACCGACGTGCCGCTGTCGATCGACTCCTCGATCGTCGCGGCGCTGGCCGCGGGCCTCGAAGCGTACCGGGGCAAGGCGCTCGTCAACTCGGTCACCGGTGAGGAGGAGCGGCTCGAAACGGTGCTGCCGCTCGTGAAGAAGTACGGCGCCGCGGTCGTCGCGATCTCGAACGACGAGACCGGCATTTCCGAAGACCCGGACGTTCGCTTCGAGGTCGCCCGGAAGATCGTGCACCGCGCGCTGGACCACGGCATCCCGGCCAGCGACGTCGTCGTCGACCCGCTCGTGATGCCGATCGGCGCGATCAACGGGGCGGGCATGCAGGTGATGCGGCTGGTCAAGCGACTGCGCGAGGAACTCAAGGTCAATACGACCTGTGGCGCGTCGAACATCAGCTTCGGACTGCCGGCGCGCGACGGCATCAACAGCGCGTTCCTGACCATGGCGATCGCTTCAGGCATGACCTCCGCCATCACCAACCCGCTCCACGGCGACATCGTGCGCGCCTGCATGGCGGCCGACGTCATGATGGGCCACGATCCCGACTGCGCCCGCTGGATCCGCCGGTTTCGCGACGCGCCGCCGCCGGGTGCGCCGGCCGCGGGCGGCGGTGATGCGCCGCGTGGTCGCCGCGAGGGCGGCATGCGTCGCCGCGCGGCCGCGCCCTCGGGCACGCCGACGCCCGGCGCCAACTGACCGGGGTCCCGCAGGTCGTGAAAGGCCAGGACCCGCTCGTCGTCTTCACGCCTTCGGGCAAGCGCGGCCGCTTTCCGCTCGGCACGCCGCTGCTGACAGCGGCACGGCAGCTCGGCGTCGACGTCGATTCAGTCTGCGGCGGTCGCGCGATCTGCGGCCGCTGCCAGGTGCTGGTCGCCGAGGGCGAGTTCGCGAAGCACGGCGTGCGGTCGAGCGCGGCATCGCTCTCGCCATTCTCCGAGACGGAACGCCGCTACGGCGCGCGCAAGGGGCTGGCCGAGGGACGGCGGCTGTCGTGCCAGGCGCGTGTCGAGGGCGACGTGGTCGTCGACGTGCCGTCGAACAGCCAGGTGCATCGGCAGGTCGTGCGCAAGGCGGCGGAGGCGCGCGACATCGAGCTCTACCCGCTCGTGAAGCTGCATTACGTCGAGGTCGCCGAGCCCGACATGCAGGATCCGACCGGCGACCTGCAGCGGCTCGAGCACGCGCTCGAGCGCGAGTGGCAGCTGCAGGGCCTCGAGTGCGACCTCTCCGTACTGCAGCAGTTGCAGGCCGTCCTGCGGCAGGGCCAGTGGAAGGTGACGGTCGCCGTCCATGACACCTCGCGGATCGTCGCGGTCTGGCCGGGATTTCACGAGACGGCCTATGGGCTCGCGGTCGACGTGGGCTCGACGACGATCGCCGCGCACCTCTGCGACCTCGTCAGCGGCGAGGTCGTCGCCTCGGTCGGCCGCATGAATCCGCAGATCCGCTTCGGCGAAGACCTGATGAGCCGCGTGTCGTACTCGATGATGAACCCGGGCGGCGCGGCGCAGATGACGCGGGCCGTGCGCGAGGCGCTGAGCGAACTCGCCGGTGAAGTGGCCGCCGACGCGGGGATCGAGCGCGACTCCATCCTAGAGGTCACGCTGGTCGGCAACCCGATCATGCACCACCTCGTGCTCGGCATCGACCCGGTGGAACTCGGCGGCGCGCCGTTCGCGCTCGCCATCGACCGCGCCGTCACGGTGACGGCTGCCGAACTCGGCGTCGCGCTGCACCCGAACGCGCGTGTCTATGCCCTGCCCTGCATCGCCGGACACGTCGGCGCGGACACGGCCGGCGTCATCCTCGCCGAGCGGCCCGACCTCACCGACGAAATGACGCTGCTCGTCGACGTCGGCACGAACGCCGAGATCGTGCTGGGCGACCGACGGAGGCTCGTCGCCTGTTCGAGCCCGACGGGCCCGGCCTTCGAGGGCGCGCAGATCAGCTGCGGCCAGCGGGCCGCGCCGGGCGCGATCGAGCGGGTGCGCATCGACCGCGACACGCTCGAACCGCGGTTCAAGGTCATCGGCTCGGACTTGTGGTCCGACGATCCGGGCTTCGCGGATTCGGTCGGGGCGACGGGCGTCACCGGCGTGTGCGGCTCGGGCATCATCGAGGTGATTGCGGAGTTGTACCTCGCCGGGATCATCACGCAGGACGGGCTGTTCGACGGCTCACTGGCGGCGCGGTCGCCGCGCGTCGTGGCAACGGGCCGCACGTTTTCGTACGTGCTGCACACGGGCCCGCACCAGACTCTCGCCATCACGCAGAACGACGTCCGGGCGATACAGCTCGCCAAGGCGGCGTTGATGGCCGGCATCCGGCTCCTCATGGAGCGCCTCGACATCGCGACCGTCGACCGGATCCGGCTCGCCGGCGCCTTCGGCGCTCACATCGACGTCAAGTACGCGACCGTGCTCGGCATGATCCCGGACTGCGACCTCAGCAGGGTCACTTCGGCGGGCAACGCCGCGGGCACCGGCGCGCGGATCGCACTGCTCGACTCGCGGTCGCGCGCGACGATCGAGTCGCTCGTGCGGCGGGTCGAGAAGATCGAGACCGCGATCGAGCCGCGGTTCCAGGAGCACTTCGTCGAGGCGATGGCGATCCCCCACAAGACCGCTGCCTACCCTAACCTGCGCAAGGCCGTCGACCTGCCGCCGCCTAAGGTCGTCGCGCAGTCGGTCGCCGCGGGCGGTCGCGAGCGCAAGAGCCGCCGGCCCGCGCGCTGATCGTCGCCACTCCCGCATCGACTGGAGCAGTCGCCCGCACGGCCGCGCGAGGGCAGCCGTCGATTGCGTGGGAGCGCCGCCCCAGTCAATTCCGGACTCGTTCGCAAAGACGCCGTAAACCCGTCCCTGGGGGCTCTGGGCTCGGCATCCATGCCTCGCACAGCTTTGCGAACGAGTCCGGAATCGCCTGCGCCGGCGCGGAGCGCGCCTTGCGCGCGCCGGACGCGCGTCGCGCGGAACTCTCCCGCGGCTGCGGGAGAGGTCAAGTGCCTCAGACGTTCGAGTCGGGCGCCGCGGCCTTGCGCTTCGCGATGTACTCGAGCAGCGCCTCGTCGACGGCGCGGTCGAGCGGCGGCGGAACGTACTCGGCCAGCTGGCGTTTCCACTGCGCGTTCGCTCGATGCGCCATGTCGAGCGACCCCTCCGCCTGCCACTGTTCGAAGCTGTTGTTGTCGGCGAGCGGCGATCGGTAGAACGCGCTTTCGAAGTTCGCCTGCGTGTGCGCGCAGCCGAGGAAGTGGTTGCCGGGACCGACGTCCGCAATCGCGTCCAGGGCCTGGCCGTTCGGCGACAGGTCCACGCCTGCGAGCAGCGTGTGCATCATGCCGGCCTGGTCGACGTCCATCATGAACTTCTCGTAACCCATGGCGAGCCCGCCTTCGAGCCAGCCGGCGGTGTGCAGCACGAAGTTCACGCCCGCCAGGCAGGTCGGCAGCAGCGTCTGCGCCGATTCGAACGCGGCCTGCGCATCAGGCACTTTCGCCGCGCACAGGCTTCCACCCGAGCGAAACGGCACGCCGAGACGCCGCGCGAGCGCCGCCATCGTGTAGAGCACGAGCGCCGGCTCCGGCGTGCCGAACGTCGGCGCGCCGGACTGCATCGAGATCGAGGAGGCGAAGCTGCCGAACACGACCGGGCAGCCGGGATTCACCAGCTGCGCGAAGGCCATGCCCGCCATGGCTTCTGCAAGTGTCTGCGCGGCCGTGCCGGCCACCGTCACTGGCGACATCGCACCGGAGAGAATGAACGGCGTGACGATGGTCGCCTGGTTCGCGCGCGCATAGACCTTGAGTGCACCGAGCATCGTCGCGTCGTAGACCAGCGGCGAATTGACGTTGATCAGGCTGACCAGCATCGTGCGCAGCCTGCCGCTCGCAGGATCTACAGCCTCGGGGCCGAACGCGAGCTTCGCGAGTTCCACGCTGTCGGCCGCACGCTCCGGGGCCGTGACCGAACCCATGAACGGCTTGTCGCTGTACTTGACGTGCGCGTACACCATGTCGAGGTGCCGCTTGTTGACCGGCAGGTCGACCGGCTCGCAGATCGTGCCGCCGGAGTGGTGCAGCGAGTTCGCCAGGTAAGCGAGCTTGACGAAGTTCTCGAAGTCCTCGAGCCGCGCATAGCGACGGCCTTCGTCGAGATTGTGGATGAACGGCGAGCCGTACGCCGGCGCGAAGACCGTGCAGTCGCCGCCGATGTGAACGCTGCGCGCCGGATTGCGCGCGACCTGCTCGAACTCGCGCGGCGCGTGCGTGCGGATCAGCTCCCGGCACATGCCCCGCTCGAAGCGCACGCGCGCGCCCTGCACGTCCGCACCCGCGGCCTGCCAGAGGGCCAGTGCCTCGGCGTCCTCGCGAAACTCGATCCCGATCTCGGCCAGGATCGTGTCGGCGTTGCGCTCGATCGTCTCGAGACCGCCCTCGCTCAGGACCTCGAAGCGCGGGATCGCTCGCTTGATGTACGGCACCGAGACCGCAGCGCGGGCCGCGCGCGCTGCGCGCTTGGCGTCGCGTCCGCTGCGCAGGCTGCGTCGTTCGGTAGGGCTCGCGGCCGGTGGTTCGTCCGTGATCGAGGACATGGTGGATCCAGGGTCGGCGGCGGGGACGAGCCCAAAGTATGGGCGGCAGGACCCGCCACGGCTGATCCTTTTGCGACAACGGCGTGCCCCGGTGCGCCATGCGCCTCCGGGGGCGCCGCCGGATCAGAACCGGTAGGTCGCGCTCAAGCCGTACCAGCGCGGTTTCGCGTAGACACCGGCCACGACCCCGGAGAACAGCGAGCTGTCGAACGCGTAGACGCGGTATTTCTCCTCGGTCAGGTTGTTCACGAACGCTGCGACGTTCCAGCGCCCGCTCGCGCCCGTGTAATCGATGCGCGCATTGGCGACCGTGTAGGCGTCCTCCTCCTCGACCGGGGCACACAGCACGGTGAAGCAGAACTCGCCCGAATACTGCGCGTCGCCCTGGATCCCGAGGAGGCCCGGCCCGGCCGCGAACTCGTAGCGCGCGAGCAGGTTGCCGGAGAACTCGGGCGCCTGTGGCAGGTCGTGGTCCTCGATCGTCACGCCGTCGGGCAACGGCACGTCCTTGACGGTCGAATCGAGCAGCGAAAGGCCGAGCTGCAGCGTCAGGCCGTCGAGCGGACGCGACGTCAGCTCGGCCTCCAGGCCCGTGAGCTCGGCATCGAGATTGATCACCGTCTGCACCGGCCCGAATTGCGCGAACGCCTGGTAATCGGAATAGTCGTAGCGGAATGCCGCCACGTTGAGCGTCGTGTACCCCCCGAGCGTCGATTTCACGCCGAGTTCGAACGCATCGAGGGTTTCCTCGTCGAACGGCATGCCCTCGAGGAAGCTTCGCGGGATCGTCAGGCTGCCGTCCGGGTCGTACGGCGTGCCGGTCGAGAACGTGTAGCCGCCGCTCTTGCTGCCGCGGTTGAAGCTCGCGTACCAGAGCACGGTGTCGCTCGGTTTCCAGTCGAGCTGCACCCGGGCCGTGACGCCGTCGAAGGTTCGTTTCGCGTCCCCGGGCGAGATGCTGCTGCCGACCGGCGAGACTTCGCGTGTGTTGAACACGATCGTGACGGGCGCGGACAGTCCCGGCACCTCCGGCGCCGTGCCGTAGTACGAGCCCTCGCGTTCGTCGCTCCAGTAGCGTGCGCCGACGATGAGTTTGAACGCCTCCGCGAACGCCCACTCGTCCTGCGCGAACACGGCCCAGGAGGTCGTCTGCTGCCCCATCTCGACCGTGGGATCGTAGCCGTAGAACGGGTCGGCGAACTTGCCGGTGTAGTCGCCGTCGACGTCCATGCCGTAGACACCTGCGACCCAGGTATGCGCTCCTGACGTGCCCGAGAGTCTGAATTCCTGCGAGTACTGCTCGAGGTCGCTGCCCTGGTAGAACAGCACGCCGTCGACCGGCGAGGCGTCGCCACCCTCGAGGTAGAACTTCTCGGCGCTCTGGTAGTCGGTGATCGACACCAGGCGCAGTTCGCCGATGTCCCAATCGAAGTGCAGCGTCGCGCCGGTGATTTCGCGATCGACGTACGAGCGCTGCGTTTCCGCCGTCTTCCAGGGATCGCCGCCCCACTGCGGCGTGATCGCATCGTTGCGATAGCCGGTGCCCGCCTCGCCCGGCCCCGTGCCCCAGAACTCGCACGATTGATCGCGCCGCGTGAACTCGCCCTGGAAGCTGTCGTTCGGGCACGCCGGCGCGTGCGAATAGATGCCCGCCTGTGTCTCCTTGTCCGCCTTCATGTAGCGCACGATCAGGTTGAGGTCCGTCGTCTCGGACGGCTGCCAAGCGAGCTGTCCGCGCAGCGCGTAATGGTCGTTGCCGGCACGGTCGCCGACGCCCGGCACGACCGACTCCATGTACCCGTCGTCGGTGTTGCTGATGCCGGCGAGTCGCGCCTGCACCGTCTCGGTGAGCGGACCGGACACCGCGCCTTCGACGATGAACTGGCCGTAGCTGCCGACCGTCGCGGTCGCGTAGCCCTCGGGTTCTTCCGTAGGGCGGTTCGAGACGAACTGGATCGCGCCGCCCGTCGCGTTACGGCCGAACAGCGTCCCCTGCGGTCCGCGCAGCACTTCGACGCGCGCCAGGTCGAACACGGGGAAGCTCGCGACGTTGATCGAGCTCGCGTAGCTGTCGTCCTGGTACACCGCGACCGGCGGTTCCTGCTGGTCGCCGTAGTCGTTCTGCGACACGCCGCGGATGTTGAACACCACCTGCGACGACGAGTACGCGTTTATCTTGAGGCTCGGCACGGCCCGGGTGATGTCGGTGGCGGTCGTGATGTTGAGGTCGGTCAGCATGTCGTTGCCGAGCGCCGTGACCGCGATGCCGACGTCCTGCAGGCGCTCCTCGCGTCGCTGGGCGGTGACGACGATCTCCTCCAGCCGCGATTCCGGCGCGGGGCTTTGCTGCGCCTGCAGCGGCAAAGGTGCGCCGGCGGCCGCGAGCGCAACCGCCGTTCCCACGAGCGACTTCGACGCATGCATCGAACGACGACGAACTGGCATGACGGACTCCTGGTCTCGTTTTTCGTTGGTATCGATCAGCCGTGGGCGCGCGCGCGAGCATCGCTCGTCGCGAGCGCCCGGATCACCTCGGCCGGGCCGCAGACGCCCTGGACCGCCCCGCCTTCCGCGAGCAGCACGGGGTGCCCCGACCGGCACCACTGGATCAATTGGCGCAGCGGCGTGCCGACGTCTGCGACGAGCAGGCCCGGCCCGTCGGCCGGCGTGGTACGAAGCTCGAGCGGCGCCCCACCGCAGCTGGCACTCACCGGCCTGCCCTGGTCGTCGACGGCGACCGCGTAGTGCCGCGCGGCGTCGAGGAAGCGCCGTTCCCCGTCCGTCGGCAGCTCCGACCAGGGCCGCATGGCCATCCGTCCGTTCAGTACGGACAGCGGATTCATGTGCTGCACGAACTCGCCCACGTACGCGCTCGCCGGCCGCAGGACGATGTCCTCGGACGTTCCGGTCTGGACGATGCAGCCCCCTTCGAGCACGGACGTCTGGTTGCCGAGCTTGAGCGCCTCGTCGAGGTCGTGCGTGACGAACAGGATCGTCTTGCGCACGCGCGACTGCAGCGCGAGCAGTTCGTCCTGCAGCTTGGTCCGGATCAGCGGATCGAGCGCCGAGAACGGCTCGTCCATCAGCAGGATGGCGGCGTCGGTCGCAAAGGCGCGCGCGAGGCCGACGCGTTGCTGCATGCCGCCGGAGAGTTCGTGTGCGTAGCGATCGGCCCAGCGCTCGAGGCCCACGAGCTCCAGTTTCTCGTCGATGATCTTCTTGCGTGTCGCCGCCGAATCGCCGCGCAGTTCGAGCCCGAGGCCCACGTTCTCGCGGACCGTGCGCCACGGCAGCAACCCGAACTGCTGGAAGATCATCGCGATGCTCGTGCGGCGCAGCCTGCGCAGCGTCGCCGCGTCGCACCGCGCCACGTCGACGTGCTTCTCGCCGTCGTGGACGAGCACGCGTCCGCGCGTGACCCGGTTGAGGCCGTTGGCCGCGCGCAGCAGCGTCGACTTGCCCGAGCCCGACAGCCCCATCAGCACGGAGATCTGTCCGCGCTGCACCGTGAGGCTCGCGTTACTGACACCGACCACGACGCCCGTGGCCGTCTCGATCTGGGTGCGATCCTGGCCCTGGTCGAGCAACGCGAGCGCGGCCCGCAAGGCGGCGTCGCGCCGCCGCCCGGTGCCCGGGGTGAACAGGATGTCCACCGCGTCGAATTCGAGGGCGGCGCTCATTCCTGGTCCTTCCGCTCAGGCGGCCGGCTGATGCGGTCGAGCATGATCGCGAGCAGCACGATCGCGATGCCCGATTCGAACCCCATGCCGACCTGCACCGTGTTGAGCGAGCGCACGACCGGCACGCCGAGACCACCCGCGCCGACGAGCGCGGCGATCACGACCATCGACAGGCTCAACATGATGCATTGGGTGATGCCCGCCAGGATCATCGGTCCGGCGCTCGGCAGCTCGACCTTGAGCAGCAGCTGCAGCGGCGTCGCGCCGAACGCCTGGCCGGCCTCGCGCAACGTCTTCGGCACCGAAACGATGCCGAGCTGGGTGAGCCGGATCGGGGCGGGCAGCGCGAAGATGATCGTCGAGATGAGACCCGGCACGATGCCGAGGCCGAACAACACGAGCGTCGGGGTCAGGTACACGAACGTCGGCAGCGTCTGCATCAGGTCGAGCACGGGGCGCATCGCCGCGTACACGGCGGGCCGCTTGGCGCCCCAGATGCCGAGTGGCACGCCCAGCGCGGTCGCGATGATCGCGGCGACCAGCACCAGCGTCAGCGTTTCGAGCGTCGCCTGCCAGTAACCCTGGTTCATGATGAAGAGCAGGCTGAGCACGACGAACACGACGAGCCCCCAGGAACGGCGCACCAGGTATGCGAGCGCCGCGATCAGGCCGATCAGCACCGGCGCCGGCACCGTCGTGAGTGTCGTCGCGACGAACCGGGTCGACACGGTCAGGAAGCCGGCCACGGCGTCGAAGAATCCGCGCAGGTCTCGCTTGGTCCACTCGACAGCCTCGGTCGCCCAGTCCCCGACGGGAATCTTGTGCGTGGTGACCCATTGCTCGAACGCCGACAGGCGACTCGCGCGCTCCGTCTTGCGGAACACCTCGATCGCCGGGCGGCCGTCGAACGTCTGCACGCCGTCGAGCCAGCGGTCGAGTTCCGCCGGACGGCGCCGGACCCACTCGAGCGCGAGCGCGTCCGCGGAAACCTTGCCGGAGAGGATCCGGTCCATCAACTCGTTCTCGAGCTCGACCGTGAAATCGAGGTTCTGGAGCAGTCGACCGACGTTCGGGCATTCCTGCAGGTAGCCCTTGCGGACGACCGTATTGACCGTGGCCGCGCCGAAGTTCGGACCGAAATATTCGTCGCCGCCGGTGAGGTAGCGCACGTCGTAGTGCGTGTTCATCGGGTGCGGCGCCCACGCGAGGAACACGACCGGCTGCTTCGCGCGCACCGCGCGTTCGACCTGCGCCAGCATGCCCTGCTCGCTCGACTCGACGAGCTTGAAGCCACCGAGGCCGAACTCGTTCTCGCGGATCATGTCGAGCACGAGCCCGTTGCCGTCGTTGCCCGGCTCGATGCCATAGATCACGCCGCCGAGTTCGTCGCGAAACTTCGCGATGTCGGCGAAGTCCCTGAGCCCGGCGTCGTGCAGGTACGCGGGGACCGCGAGCGTGTACTTGGCGCCTTCGAGGTTGACCCGTACCTGCTCGACGCTGCCGTCGTCGAGGAACGGTTGCAGCATCTGCCCCTGCGCCGGCAACCAGTTGCCGAGGAACGCGTCGATGTCGCCATTGCGCATCGACTCGAACGTGACCGGCACCGAGAGCACGGTGATCGTGGGCTGATAGCCGATCTCGGTCAGGATCTGCCCGAAGATCGCCGTCGTCGCACTTTCGGCCGTCCACCCGACGTCCGAGAGACGCACGGTGCGGCAGGCCACGGGATCGGCCGATGCCGCAAAAGCATTGCCGACGCTCGCGAGCGCAAGCAGCATGGCGAGCAGCAGGTCCGGCGTGCCGCGTGTGCGCAGCCAGGCGCTCGCACCACGGCACCGGCTCATGCGCATGACCGTTCCCCCTGCGTGCTTCGATCGTTGTGACGCATAGGTAACAGGGCACGGCGTGCGCGTCAAACCGCTGCGGCACCTCGCGTGCATCGCCGGGCGGAACGAAACCTGCAGGCTATACTCGACTGCACGTGCCAGAACATGACGAGCCGTCCCCGCGCGACTTGCGCGGTCACCGGCTCACGGGGCGATTCGCGATGGGGATCGGCGATTTCTCGATGGACTTCTTCTCGCTCGTGGGCAGGAAGGCCATCGTCACGGGCGGCAACACCGGACTCGGCCAGGCCTTCACGCTCGCGCTGGCCAAGGCCGGGGCCGACGTGTTCGTGCCGAGCGTGGCGGACGACGATGGCAGCACCGGCTCAATGGTGCGGGCCGTCGGGCGACGTTACGAATACCTGAAGGTCGACCTCACCGCGCCGGGCAGTGCGGCCCGCGTGATCGAGCACTGCGTCGAGCGGCTGGACGGTCTCGACATTCTCGTGAACAGCGCCGGCATCTGCCCGCTCGCGGAGGTGCTCGACTTCGGCCGACCGCAATGGGACGCGACGGTCGCGGTGAACCTGACGGCGGCGTTCGAATTGAGCTACGAGGCGGCCAAGCGCATGGTCCCGCAGCGACGCGGCAAGATCATCAACGTGTGTTCGCTGTTTTCGTTCCTCGGCGGGCGATGGTCCTCGGCCTACGCCGCGACCAAGCACGGGCTCGCCGGCTTCACCAAGGCCTATTGCGACGAACTCGCGATGCACAACGTCCAGGTCAACGGCATCGCCCCCGGCTATTACGCGACCGAGATCACGCGCCAGACTCGCAGCAATCCCGAGACGAACCAGCGTGTGCTCGACCACATACCCGCCGGGCGCTGGGGCGAGCCCATCGACCTGATGGGTGCCCTCGTCTTCCTCTCGAGCCGCGCGTCCGACTACGTCAACGGGCACCTGCTCGTGGTCGACGGCGGCTACCTGGTGCGATGAGGTGTCGACACGGATGAGCGGGGGCTACATCCTCGGCATCGACAACGGCTCGCAGAGCACCAAGGTCGTGATCTACGACTTCGCGGGGCATGCGGTCGCCGCGGGGCGGCAAGCGCTGCGACCGGCCAACCGTCCCCGGCCGGGGGTCGTCGAGCACCCGGACGACGACCTCTGGGACTCGGTGACCGCCGCGACCCGGCAGGCTCTAGGGACCTTCAGGGGCGATCCGGCCGAGATCGTCGGCGTCGGGCTCTGCACGATCCGCTGCTGCAAGGCGTTCCTGCGCGAGGACGGCTCGCTCGTGCAACCCGTCATGAGCTGGATGGACGCGCGGGCATACGAACCGTACCTGCCCGAGGATCCGGCCGTCGCCTACGCGACGACGTCGTCGGGATACCTCACGCACCGGCTCACGGGCGAATTCCGCGACACGGCCGCGAACAGCATCGCCCTGCAGTGGCCGATCGACGTGGACGCATGGCAATGGAGCCGCGACGACGCGCTCATACGGCGCTTCAACCTGCGGCGCGACATGTTGTTCGAGTTGCTGATGCCGGGCGAGGTCGCCGGGCGGGTCACGTCGGCCGCGGCGGCGGCCACCGGCATTCCCGCGGGCTTGCCGGTCGTGGTGACGGCGAACGACAAGGCGGTCGAGGCGCTCGGCTCCGGCTCACTCGACGAACACACGGCACTCGTCTCGCTCGGCACGTACATCGCGGGGATGATGCACGGCCGGGAACACCGGGCCGATGCGAGTCACTTCTGGACCAACTTCGCCTGCGCCCCGCACCGCTACCTCTACGAAAGCCACGGCATTCGCCGCGGCATGTGGACATTGAGCTGGTTGATGGACGTGCTGGGCCCGGAGTTCGCCGAGTCCGCTGCCGCGCAGCACCGCACGCGCGAGGCGATCCTCGAGGCGGAAGCCGCGACCGTGCCCGCCGGCAGCGACGGCCTGCTGACCGTGCTCGACTGGCTCGCACCGGGCGATCACCCGTACCGCAAGGGCGTCATGCTCGGCTTCGACGCGCGCCACACGCGCGGTCACCTCTATCGATCCATGCTCGAGGCGATCGCATTGACGATGGCGGACAAGGTCGAGGCCATGCGGTCGGAGCTCGGGGCCCGGCTCGACGAGGTCGTCGTCTCGGGCGGTGGCTCCGAAAGTCCGCTGCTGATGCAGATCTTCGCCGATGCGTTCGGCGTGCCGTCCGCGCGCGCGCTCGGGCCCGGCGGCGCCAGCCTGGGTGCGGCCATCTGCGTCGCCGTCGCGCTCGGTGTGTACCCGGATTTCGACACCGGGATCGCGCAGATGGAACAGCCGCGCCAGCGCTTCCTGCCACGCCAGGAGCACGTGGACTTGTATCGCCAGGTCAGCGAAACCGTGTTTCGTCACGTCCGCGACGCCACCGACCCGATCCTGCAACGCTCGTACCCGATCTTCCAGTGACCGGACCCCTCGCCCCGCTCCGCCCCCAGGAATCCCCATGGCCTTGAGCAGAACCGCGATCGCCGATCACCTCGCCCGCCTGGTCGGCGCCGAGAACGTCGTCACCGACGAGCAGGAACTCAAGCGCAGCAGCGTCGACCGTCTCCACCTGTACGAGGACGTCCACGGCGTCTACACCCAGCCCCTGCCGGCCGCCGTGGCGATGGCGCGCAGCACGCAGCACGTCGCCGAGGTGCTGAAGTTCGCCAATGCCCACCGGCTCAACGTCGTCGCGCGCACGGGCCGCACCGCGACCGAGGGCGGACTGCAGACGATCGTGCCCGATTCGATCGTGCTCGACGGCTCGCGCATGGATCGCGTGCTCAGGATCGACACGTACAACATGCAGGCGACCGTGCAGTGCGGCGTGCCGCTGCAGGCACTCGAGGACCAGTGCCGCCCCCACGGCGTCACCACCGGCCACTCGCCGCAGTCGAAGCCGATCGCGCAGATGGGCGGCCTCGTCGCCACGCGCAGCATCGGCCAGTTCTCGACGCTGTACGGCGGCATCGAGGACATGGTCGTGGGCTGCGAGGCCGTGTTTGCCGACGGGACGGTCACGCGGATCAAGAACGTTCCACGCCGCGCGGTCGGCCCGGACATCCGGCACGTCGTGATCGGCAACGAGGGCGCGCTCTGCTACGTCACCGAAGTCACGGTGAAGCTGTTCCCGTACCTGCCGCAGAACGACACGTTCGTCGGCTGGACGCTCAAGAGCATGCGCACCGGGTTCGAGGCGCTGCGCCAGGTCATGGTTGCGGGCTACCGTCCCTCCGTCGCACGCCTCTACGACCCGCCGGACGGCGCGTTCCATTTCTCCAGGTTCGCCGCCGAGGATGACTGCGTGCTGCTCTTCATGGCCGAGGGACCCGCCGGGGTCGTCCGGGCAACGATCGACGGCATCCAGGAGATCGTCCAGCGGTTTCCTGAATGCAAACCGGTCGACGCACGCCACCTCGAGGACTGGTTCGCCGACCTCAACTGGGGACCGGACAAGATC
>DASUMQ010000212.1:0-3638 GCA_036277615.1 Steroidobacteraceae bacterium | reverse complement strand
GACCCGCTGGGCGCCGCCGCCTAAGGTCAGGTCCGTATAGACGGGATTCGCCTCCGTGACGTCCGCAAAGTTGGTCTCGCCCGCGCCGAACGCACCAGTGCCGAATACCTGCTGCGACTCGACGAGCGTGTCGATGCCGTCGAGCGGCGCGCCCGGATCCTGCTCGAGCGCGGCCACGAACGAATAGAGGCTCACGAAGGCCGTCCCGGTGCGCAGTTCGTCCGTCAGTGCAGCAAGCATCGGCGCAAACCCAACCGAGACGTCGTCCTGGCCGTCGGAGCTAGTGTCGTACAAATCCCAGACCAGCGACTGGACCGATCCCTCGTTGAACCACCCGGCGGGGCTGTAGAGGTTGCGCTCGAAGTCGACGGCAAAGACCTCCCCCTGCCGCGTGCCGAACGAGTCGCGATAGATCGGGTCGTCGAGGACCATGGCCGAGAACGCGTTGGCGTAACCCTCGCTGAAGGCGAGGCGCATGTCGAGGCGCTCGTTGATCGAGTGTGGACCGGCCGGTGAGTCCGTGCGGCTGATGGCATCCTCGAGGAAGTGCTGGAACTCGTGCACGACGACGTGCTGGTCGAACTCGTCCGTGTCGACGCCCTCTTGGCCGAGCACGTAGATGCCCGCCGGAAATCCGTCGATGGCGACGCCCGCGTATTGCGTTCCCGACAGGATCGCGCCGGTGGCCGGGTTCCAGTTTTCCGAGAGGCGGTTCTCCGGGCTCCAGAACACGCTCAACGCCGGGAGGTCGAGGTCGCCAGCGCCGTTCGCACGCAGGAACTGCACCGCGCGATGGATGGAATCGAGGATCGCGAACGGTGCCGACGCCCGCGTGCCCGAATAGGTATTGCCGCCGAAATCCGGCCAGCCGGAATCGGCGGTCAGGTTCCGGGCGATGGTCGTCGCGTCCGTGCAGAAGGTCGACGAGTCGAGCACGAAGAGTGCGTTACCGTTGGCATTGTTCAATACACGCACGTCCCAGCCGGGCGCGGCATGACGCGTCTGTGCCTTGGCCCGAACGAACGCGTCGGTATTGGAGGCGACGGTGGCGGAATAATGACCGTTTGCGTCGGTCACGGTGCTCGCCAGCACCGCCTGGTTCGTCGCCGACACCACTTCGATGATGACTTCGCGGGCAGGCTCGGTCGTGATTGCCGCGTAGTCGAGACCGGCGGAAACATTCGTCGAGAACGGGACGCGCTCGAAGGCGACTTGGCCGCTCACGGTGACCGTGGCGCCCGGCAAGGGATTCGAACTGCACCCGCCTCCACCACCCCCGTCGCTGCCCCCGCCACCGCCGCCACAGGCGGTCAGGACACTCGCGAGGACGACGATCGACGCGAACCGACAGGACGACGGCAGGATAGAAAGGCACGTTGGCGCGGGAGCGGAGGCGCGTCGCGTCACGAAGTCTCCGGGGCGGACAGTCACGGGTGCCGAAGGATAGCAGGAAAGAATTGGCGCTTGACGCTGGTGGCAGCCGGGCGCGCTGAGGGCCGCGGAGCGTGCCTCACCCGTCGCCGCGCGCCTGGCGGCACCCAACCTCAGTTGCGGAGCAGGTCCGGCTCGCGCTGCAGGCGGTGCTCCCATTCGAGCTGCGAACGGACGATCGTCTCGAGGTCGTCGAATTTCGGGGTCCAGCGGAGCACCTGCCGTATGCGTTCGGCCTGCGCGACCAGCGAGGGCGGGTCCCCGGCACGCCGCGGCGCCTCGACGACGCGGAGCTTTTGGCCCGCGATCCGTTCGACCATCTGCAGCACCTCGCGCACGCTGTAACCGTGCCCGTATCCGCAGTTGAGCGTGGCCGACTCGCCGCCCTGCGCCAGGTAATCGAGCGCGTTCAGGTGCGCCGCGGCGAGGTCCTCGACGTGGATGTAGTCGCGGACGCCCGTGCCGTCCGGCGTGGGATAGTCCGTACCGAAGATCGACAGGGATTCGCGCGCGCCGGCCGCGACCTGGCAGGCGACCTTCACGAGCAGCGTTGCCGCCGGTGCGCTGTGACCGATGCGGCCGCCGGGTTCGCTGCCCGCGACGTTGAAATACCGGAGCGCAACGTAGCGCAGTGTCTTGGAGGCCGAGGCGAGGTCCCGCAGCATCCACTCGCTCATGAGCTTCGAGAGCCCGTACGGATTGATCGGCACGGTCGGTGAGTCTTCGCGCGCGAGCCCCTGGGCCGGGATACCGTAGACCGCCGCGGTCGAGGAAAAGACGAAACGCTTTACGCCGGCCTGGTCGCATTGCTCGAGCAGGTTGCGCGTCGCGCAGGTGTTGTTGCCGTAGTACTTGAGCGGATTGGCGACCGACTCCGGCACGATCGTGTGCGCTGCGAAATGCAGCACCGTGTCGACCTGGTGTTCCCGCAACGTACGCGCGACGAGCTGCGGATCCCCGGTGTTCCCGACGACGAGCGGTGTGCCAAGCACCGCGCTGCGGTAGCCAGTCGAAAGGTCGTCGAGGACGACGACCCGATCGCCGCGCTCGATGAGTTGGCGCACGACGTGGCTGCCGATGTAGCCGGCGCCGCCGGTGACCAGGATCGTCGCAGGGGATGCATTGCTCATCCCGACAATTTATCAAGTCTTCGCGCGGCGGGCTTGCCACCGCACCGCGCGGGACGGTGCGGCTGCGCGACGGTTCACGGTTCGACGATTCCTACACCTCTCCCACCGCAGTGGGAGAGGTGCGGGGTGTCAGTCACACCGAGTGATCTTGAACTTGCCGATGCGACCGGTCCGTTCGCAGCGACGCTCGATGCCCGTGGGGCGGGCTTCGTCCGCGAGCGCCTCGTTGGCCACCGCGGGCCGCGACGGCGCCGGAGCTGCCTGCGCCACGGTGGCGACCGGTGCCGCCGCGACGATCGGGGCCGCCGCGGCGACGACGGCCGAGTCGGCAATCGTCGACTCGTCGGCCACCGCGGAATCCATGACTGCGGCACCGAGCAGGCCGATGGCCGCGGCCGACGGGAACAGGACGTCTCGAATCAGGCTATTCATGGTCGTCTCCTTGCGTGTCGTTGGAAGATGCGTTGTCGATGGGTGCGCAAGGTACGGGTGGGGCGTCAATGGCCCGTGACGATCCCTGTGAAAAATGCGTGAATACTGCGGTCGCCCCCTCAGAACTCCTCTTCCATCGCGGCAATCTGCTCGCGCAGGTTGAGCACGTGCTGCTCCCAGTATTTCGGTTCCTCGAACCACGGAAATGCGCGGGGAAACGCGGGATCGTCCCATCGCCGCGCAAGCCAGCCGGCGTAGTGGATGATCCGCAGCGTGCGCAGCGGTTCGATCAGCGTGGTTTCGTGCGCGTCGAAATCGGCGAACTCCGCGTACCCGGCAAGCAGGTCGTCGAGTTGCGCTCGCATTTCGGGGGGCCGACCCGACAGCAGCATCCAGAGGTCCTGGATCACCGGTCCGGTCATGCAGTCGTCCAGGTCAACGAAGTGCGGGCCGGCCTCCGTCCAGAGGACGTTGCCGGGATGACAGTCGCCGTGCAGACGCTGCTCACGCAAGGGACGCGCCTCGTCGAAACGCTGCGCGACGAGGTCGAGCGCGTCGCTGGCGACCGACTCGTACGCGGCTTCGATGTGCGAGGGTATCCAGCCGGTGTCGAGCAGGTAGTCGATCGTCTCACCACCCATCGTT
>DASUMQ010000211.1:0-2014 GCA_036277615.1 Steroidobacteraceae bacterium | reverse complement strand
TTGCCAATGCCGCCTTTCATCGCGTCGAATCTCCTCGGGGCCAGAACGGTCGTCGAATGGTCGGTGCGCTCATTTCTTCCGTCACAACGGTTTCACGGAACCGGGCTTGACGGTCGCGCCAAACACGTCACGCATCGCGCGCACCGCGGGGTCGGCCTCGATCGCCTGTTCGGCGGCCCGCTGCCGGTCTTCGTTCGCACGCGCCTCACGCTTCGCGGGCGTCAGCAGTTCGCCGCCGCGTTCGGCCTGGACGATCTCGAGCCTGATCGGCTCGCCGAAACGCTCCGACAGCACTTGCGCGATGCGCTGCTCGATCTGCGGCCGACGGAACGCTTCGCCCGCGGGGTCCAGTTGCAACCTGATCACGCCCGGAGCGCGCTCGAGCAGCAGGCAGTGCGCGGCGAACTGCCTGGTCGGCCCATGCAGCCCCAGCGTGGACACCAGTGTCTCCCAGCGCTCGTCGACGTTCGCGGCAGTTCCTGGCCTGACGTCCGCGGCCGGTGGCGTGACGGCGACCGGTGCCTCGCCCTCTTCCCACGGCGGCGGTGCGCTGCGGGTCGTCACGGCGCCCGTCGGCGCGCCGGAGCGCGAAGCGGCCGCCGATGAAGCGGTGGCCGATGGTCGCGCAGCACCCGTAGTCGCGCGCGCGGTGTCGGCGGGTGCGACGCCAGCTGCGCCGGCCCGCGACGGCGTCCGTGTCGCGGCACCCCCGCCGCTGCCCGCCGCCGGGTTCGACGCCGGGCCGGGACCCTGCGGCCGGAACGCCAGCATGCGCAGCAGCGTCATCTCGAATCCCGCGCGTGCGTCCGGTGCGAAATCGAGGTCGCGGCGTGAATTGATCGCGATCTGGTACAGGAGCTGCAGGTCTTCGGCACTGAACTTCGCCGCGAGCTGAGCGAGGACCGCGTCCTCCTCCTCGTCCTCGCCGGGTGGCAGGTCCGGCAAGGCCTGCAGCAGCGCCATGCGCTGGATGGCCGCGGACAGCTCGCCGAGCGCCTGGTGATAGTCCGGTGCACGTTCGTCGAGGTGCGCGGCCTGGCGCATCAGCGCGGCCCCGTCCTTCTGCGCGAGCGCCGTCAGGATGCCCTGCACGTGCCTGCGATCGAGCGTCCCGAGCAGCGTGCGGACCTCGCCCTCGAGCGCCTTGCCGCCGCCGAACGCGAGCACCTGGTCGAGCAGCGAGAGCGCGTCACGCATGCTGCCTTCGGCGCCGCGCGCGACGGCCCGCAACGCGCCGGGCTCGAACTCGACGTTTTCGGCCGTCGCGATCATCGCGAGACGCTCGTAGATCAGGGGCAACGGCAGTCGGCGCAGGTGGAACTGCAGGCAGCGTGAGAGCACGGTGACCGGCAACTTCTGCGGGTCGGTCGTCGCGAGCAGGAACTTCACGTGCGGTGGCGGCTCCTCGAGCGTCTTCAACAGTGCGTTGAAGGAATGCGTCGAGAGCATGTGCACTTCGTCGATCAGGTACACCTTGTAGCGTCCGCGCGCGGGCGCGTACTGCACGTTGTCGAGCAGCTCGCGCGTGTCGTCGACCTTGGTGCGCGAGGCGGCGTCGACTTCGAGCAGGTCGACGAAACGGCCGGCGTCGATGTCGACGCAGGTCGGGCACTGGCCGCACGGGGTCGAGGAAATGCCGCGCTCGCAGTTGAGCGACTTCGCGAAGATGCGCGCGATCGTCGTCTTGCCGACGCCGCGCGTGCCCGAGAACAGGAACGCATGATGGATCCGCCCCGAGTCGAGCGCGTTCGTGAGGGCGCGGCGGACGTGGTCCTGGCCGACGAGCTGGTCGAACGAACGCGGACGCCACTTGCGGGCGAGGACGAGGTAACTCATCGGCGGACGGATGCGCTCCCGTGGAACGGCGGCGGCCGGTGGAAGGCGGCGGCCCGCGCCAGAATACCCCCGGCACCCGGCGTGGCCGCTACCGTTGCTCCCTTCCGGGCCTGGCGGGGTTTACGGCTGACCGTCGCGAGGGATCCGACGCGAGCCACCATGGAGGGGCGCGACTATA
>DASUMQ010000210.1:0-12773 GCA_036277615.1 Steroidobacteraceae bacterium | reverse complement strand
GCGGGCGGCGACGCGGCGCACAACGCCGTCGGCATGCGCGCCGTTCTCACCGGTGAGGATCGCGGGCCGCACCGTGACGCCCTGGTGCTGAACGCCGCCCTGGTGCTCGAGCTCACCGGCGCCGAGCGGGACCCGAACGTGGCCATGCGCGCCGCGAACGCAGCGATCGACCGCGGCGATGGTCGGCGATTGCTCGAGAAGATCGCCGCATTCGGCGCAGCCGTCGCCCGGGACACCTGACGATGGGCCTGCTCGCGGACATGGCGGTGAGCAGCGCGCAGCGCTCGCGCGACGCGCAGGCGCGCACGAGCGAGTCGGTGCTGCGTGCGCACTGCGCCACGTTGCGGCCCGTGCCGCGACCGATGCTGTTGGCGGACGGGTTCGACGTGATCGCCGAACTCAAGCTGCGCTCACCCTCGCTCGGCGACCTGTCCGCGCAGACGCTCGATCCTGTCGCGCGGCTCGCGGGCTACGCGCGGGGCGGCGCGGTGATCTGTTCGGTCCTGACGGAGCCTTCGCGCTTCGACGGTCGGCTCGACCACCTGCGCGTCGCGGCAGAGGCGCTCGCGCCGCACGGCGTGCCCGCCATGCGCAAGGATTTCCTCGTGGACCCGTACCAGGTGCTCGAAGCGCGCGCGCACGGCGCCGGCGGCGTGCTGTTAATCGTGCGCCTGGTCGAACGGCCGCGACTCGTCGCCATGCTCGACGAGGCGGCGGCACAGGGGTTGTTCGTGCTGCTGGAGGCGTTCGACGCGGACGACCTGGGCATCGCGTCCGACCTCGCGCGCGAGCGGCGCGGCCGCCACGAGCAGGTGCTCATCGGCCTCAACTGCCGCGACCTCGAGACGCTCGAGATCGACTTCGGGCGCTTCCAACGCCTGCGCGACCGCCTGCCGTCCGAGTGGCCGGCCGTTGCCGAGAGCGGCGTGACCGACGGCGCCGATGCGGCCTGCGTGGCCGCGCTCGGCTATCGGCTCGCGCTCGTCGGCACGAGCCTGATGCGCAACGCGGACCCCGCCGAGGCCGTACGCTCGTTGCTGCAGGCCGGGCGCGGGGCGGCGGCGCGATGACATCCCGGCTGTGGATCAAGGTCTGCGGGTTGCGCACGGTCGAGGCGATCGAAGCCGCTGCGGACGCCGGCGCGGATGCGGTCGGCTTCGTGTTCCACGAACCCTCGCCCCGGCATCTCGACTGCGCACTGGCGCGCGAGCTCGCGGCGGCGGTCCCGGCCGGCGTCGACAAGGTCGCCGTGTTCATGCACCCGTCGCAGGCGCTCGTCGACGCGGCGCTCGACGCCGTGCGTCCCGACTGGGTGCAGACGGACGCAGAGGATCTCCCCATCCTCGCCCTGCCGGCCGCCCAGCGCGTGCTGCCCGTGTACCGCACCGGCCGAATCGCGGAGCCCGTGGGGGCCCGGCGCATCCTGCTCGAAGCGGCGCGGAGCGGCGCGGGCGAGCGTGCCGACTGGAACGCGGCCGCCGCACTCGCGCGCACGACTGAGGTGGTGCTGGCCGGCGGCCTCGACGTCGCGAACGTCGGTGCGGCGATCGAGTCGGTGCGGCCGTTCGGTGTCGACGTGAGCTCGGGCGTCGAGCGCAGCCGCGGCGTCAAGGACGTCGCGCTCATTCGTGAATTCGTCAGTGCGGCACGCGCGACCGAGGCCCGGCTCGCGTCGTCCGCGCAGGGAGTGGTGCAGAGATGAACATCGAGGCCCTCAGGATCGACCGCGAAGCGCTGCTCGCGCAGACGCTGCAAGGCGCGTTTCCGGATGCGCGCGGTCGCTTCGGCCCGTTCGGCGGTCGTTACGTGCCCGAGACGCTCGTGCCTGCGCTCGACCGGCTCGAGCAGGGCATCCGCGAGATCCTGCCCGACCCTGCGTTCAAGGCCGAACTCGACCGGCAGCTGCGCACCTGGGTGGGCCGGCCGACACCGCTCACGTTCGCCTCGGAGTTGTCGCGTCGCTGGGGCGCGGAGGTGTGGCTCAAGCGCGAAGACCTCGCGCACACGGGCGCTCACAAGATCAACAACGCGATCGGCCAGGGCCTGCTCGCCAAGCGGCTCGGCGCCAGACGCATCGTCGCCGAGACGGGTGCCGGCCAGCACGGTGTCGCGACGGCGGCCGCCTGCGCGCGGCTGGGGCTGCCTTGCACCGTCTACATGGGCTCGATCGACATGGAGCGACAGGCGCCGAACGTCGGTCGCATGAAGCTGCTCGGCGCCGAGGTCGTGCCGGTCACCGGCGGCGACCAGACGCTGCGCGCGGCGATCGACGAGGCCCTCCGCGACTGGGTCGCGGACCCGAACGGCACGTTCTACGTGCTCGGGTCGGCGGTCGGTCCGCACCCGTACCCGTATCTCGTGCGCGAGTTCCAGCGCGTGATCGGCATCGAGGCGCGCGCGCAGATGCTCGCGCAGGCAGGCGCACTGCCGGACGTCGTCGTTGCCTGCGTCGGTGGCGGTTCCAACGCGATCGGGCTGTTCCACCCGTTCGTGAGCGACCTCGGTGTCCAACTGCTCGGGTTCGAGGCCGGGGGCACGGGTCCCGGGCTCGGCCAGAACGCGGCGTCGCTCGCCTACGGCACGCCCGGCGTGCTGCAGGGGTGTTATTCGTTGCTGCTCCAGGACGAGCACGGGCAGATCCAGGAGACCCACTCGGTGTCGGCCGGCCTCGATTACCCAGGCGTGGGACCCGAGCACGCGCTGCTCGCCAGCATCGGCCGCCTCGACTTCGCGGCCGCCGAGGACGACGAATCGCTCGAGGCGCTCGCCGAGTGCTGCCGCGCCGAAGGCATCCTGCCCGCGATCGAATCGGCGCACGCGTTCGCCGGCGCGCGCAAGCATGCGAAACAGCACCCGGGTTGTCGGATCCTGATCGGCCTGTCCGGTCGCGGCGACAAGGACATGCCGACGCTGCAGCGCACGTTGCTCGCGGGGACGACCCGATGAACGCACGAGCCGGCATTGCTCCGCGCGAAACGATCAGTGTCGCGATCCGCCAGGCCGCGACCGCTGGCCGACCTGCGGTGGTCGGGTTCACGACGGCGGGGTTTCCCGACCGCGCCGGCTTCGTGCGGAACCTGCAGGCGATTGCCGCCGAAGCCGACGTGGTCGAGATCGGCGTGCCGTTCAGCGACCCGATGGCCGACGGGGCCACGATCCAACGCGCGAGCTTCGCGTCGCTGCAGGGCGGGTTCACGTTGCCCTGGCTGCTCGACGTGCTCGAACGGATGCAGCCGCGTCCCCGGGCCCCGCTGCTGCTCATGAGTTACCTCAACCCGCTGCTGGCGTACGGCCTCGCGAAGCTGCCCGAGGCGGCCGCGAAGGCAGGAGTGTCGGGATTCATCATCCCGGACCTGCCGTACGAGGAGAGCGCCGACATGCGCGCGGCCCTCGACCGGGTGGGCCTCGCGCTGGTGCAGATGGTCACGCCGGTGACGCCCGCTGCGCGGCTCAGGATGCTCTGCGAAGCGAGCCAGGGGTTCGTCTACGCGGTCACGATGACCGGCACGACCGGCAAGTCGGCGGCGGTGCCCGACGAGGTGCTCGACTACATGGACCGCGTCAAGGCCGTGTCCCCCGTACCGGTGTGTGCGGGCTTCGGCATCCGCACGGCCGAGCAGGTTGCCCGCATGCACGGCCACGTCGATGGCGTCGTCGTCGGCTCGGCGCTGGTCGAGGTGCTCGAGCGCGGCGAGGACCCGGCCGCGTTCCTGCGTACACTGACGCCATAACAGAAGACCCACCGGCCGGGGGACACCGCATGACCACGCCACGTCGGATCGTGCTCGGGTTGCTGCTGATCCTGTGCGTGCTCGTCGTCGTCGTGGCCGTGCGCACCTGGACGTACCGGCCGGCCAGCGTCGTCGCGCCGGTGGAACTCGCATCGGCCCCGGCGATCGATCTCGAACGCGCCACCGCCCACATCGGCGAGGCCGTGCGCATCCGCACCGTGAGCCACCAGGAGGCCGCGGAGAACGACGTCGGCGAATGGGACAGGCTGCACGCCTGGCTGCAGGCGACCTACCCGGCGGCCCATCTGGCGATGATGCGTGAAGTGGTCGCGGACCGCACGCTCGTCTACACGTGGCAGGGCAGCGACCCCGCGTTGCCCGCGATCATTCTGATGGCGCACCAGGACGTCGTGCCGGTCACGCCGGGCTCGGAAGGCCACTGGAAGCATCCGCCGTTCGAAGGCGTGATCGCGGACGGCGCGGTCTGGGGTCGCGGCGCCATCGATGACAAGGGTTCACTGGTCGCGTTGTTCGAAAGCCTCGAGGCGCTCGCGACGTCCGGTTTCGTGCCGCGTCGCACGGTGATCGTCGTGAGCGGCCACGACGAAGAGGCGGGCGGCACCGGCGCACGCGCCGCGGCGGTGCACCTGCGCGAGCGCAACGTCCGAGCGGAGTTCGCGCTCGACGAAGGCTACGCGGTCATCGACGGCCTGCCGCTCGTGCAGCGACCCGTCGCGCTGATCGGCATCGGTGAAAAAGGCTATGCGACGCTGAAGGTCACGGCGGCAACCCCGGGCGGACATTCGTCGGCGCCGCCGCCGGAGACGGGTGTCGAGACGCTCGCTCGCGCAGTGCTTGCGATCACCGGGGCGCCGTTCCCGCTGGAGTTTTCCGGCCCGGCCGCCGACATGGTGCGCGGACTGGCGGCACACGCACGCCCCATCGTGCGCATGGCAGTCGCGAACGAGTGGCTGTTCCGCCCGCTGCTGGTCCGGCAACTGGCGAGCACGCCGACCGGGGCCGCGTCGCTGCACACGACCATCGCACCGACGATGCTGCGTGGCAGTCCGAAGGAAAACGTGTTGCCGCAGGACGCCGCGGCGTGGATCAACTATCGCATCGCGCCGCAGGATACCGCCGCCGACGTCATGGAGCGCGCACGCCGGGCGACCGACGGCCTTGCCGTAAAGCTCGAATGGGAAGGCGGCATCGCCTACGACCCGGCGCCGGTGTCGTCGACGCAGTCGGAGGCATATCGCCTGCTCGCGACGCTGGCTGCGGACGGCGGCCGCCTGCCCGTCGCACCCGGGCTGGTGAACGCAACCACCGACAGCCGGCACATGGTCGGAGTGGCTACGGACATCTATCGCTTCCAGCCGATCGTCGTCGCGCTCGACGAGCTGCCGATGATCCACGGCACCAACGAGCACCTGACGCTCGACAACCTGCGGCGGCTGTGCGAGTTCTACGCCCGGTTGATCGCGACGGCGGCGCGCTAGGCGAACGAGGCGACCGCGGCATGCACGCCGAACTTTGGACCTCGCGCTGATGGCTTTCTCGCTCTGCGTGTTCTGCGGCGCCGGCTTCGGCGCGAAACCGGAGTACGCCGACGCGGCGCGGCAGGTCGGCGCCGAGCTCGCCCGGCGCGGCTGGACGCTCGTGTACGGCGGCGGGCACGTCGGACTCATGGGGGTCGTGGCCGACGCGGCGATCGCGGCAGGCACGCGGGTGGTCGGCGTGATCCCGCGGTTTCTCCACGAACGCGAAGTGGCGCACCGGGGTCTCGACGCGCTGGAGATCGTCGCGAGCTTCGCGGAGCGCAAGCAGCGCATGGGCGAGCTGGCCGACGCGTTCCTGTCGCTGCCGGGCGGCGTGGGCACGCTCGACGAACTGTTCGAAGCCTGGAGCTGGACGCAGGCCGGGCTGCAGCGCAAGCCCTGCGGCATGCTGAACGTGGCGGGTTACTACGACGAACTCGTGCGCTTTCTCGATCGCGCGAATGCGGACGGGTTCATCTCACCGGCTTCGCGCGACCTGCTGCAGGTGGCGACGGACGTGTCGACGCTGCTCGACCGGCTGGCCGTGCGAGCCTAGCCCCCGCCGCACGATCCCGTGCCGCAGACCGTCTGGTTGCGGCGGACCTGCTCGCGGTCCACCTGCGCACGGTCCTCGAGCAGGTCGAGTTCGTCGGGACTCAAGCAGTACTCGTCCACGAAATTCGTGCCGAGCCGCGACAGCTTCTTGCAGTAGACGACTCTGCCGTCCTTCTGCTTGCGCTTGTAGCCCGGGTAGGGGTTTCGCGTGGCCGTGGTGACGGCGGTCGCAGGCGGTGCGGCCGCTCCGGCGACCGCACTGCCGCCGACCGGCTCCTGCGGTTGGGACGCACATCCTGCGACGAGCAACGCTGCAGCCGAGACGATCAGAGTTCGCATGGGACTCTCCGTGTCGCGCCGTCCGACTGGCAAGTCGAACAGCAAACCGCGGCGAATGCAACGGGACGCAGCCGCCGGCCGGCGGCGGTCAGGCCGGATCGACCGCCGTGCGGAGGTGGTCGATCACCAGCGACCGCACGTTCTGGATCGGATTCTTTTCCCAGGTGAACACCGGCGGCGAGCGGCGCAGCAGCGACCAGTTGCCGGTGGTCAGCACCTTGTCGAGGTACTGCAGGTTCCGCTCGATCGCCTCCATGTATGGATTGCGACCGCCATAGAGCGGCTCGACGTAGCGATACGCGCCCGCGAACTCACCGTCGAGCCGGGTGCGCATCGTCTCCTCGAAAAACTTTGGCGTCTGGCGCAGCACGTCGAGCCCCGAGCCGTAGGTCATCCTGAGGTCGCCACCGCTCTCGCGGCCGAGCGCGACGCCGCCGAGCACGAATTCCGGGTAGAGCCGGTCGCGGCACTTCTCGAGATAACAGCGATCCGACATCTGCGCCATCATGTCGGCCGTGCCGAGCAGGTGGCCGACCCGCCGGTCGAGCGGGTCGTCCAGGCGGATCTCGCCGAACGGCACCTCGTACCCGGTGAAGTGGATGATCTGCGTGGCTACCGGCACCCAGTTCGCGAGCCCGATCGTCGGCATGTAGCGCGCGAGGAACTGCGCGCCGCGTGTGACGTGCGTGCGGGTGAACTCCGCCCCATTGCGATGCTTCGTGTCGTCGACCTGGCGGATGTACCCCGAGTCGTGGAACAGCGCGACCACGAGCCCAAGCAGCGCGCGATCCGGGCCGAGCCGCTGCTCGGGCGTCTGTGTGCGGTCGTGGCCGGCCAGCAGCCGCGCCATGGCGAGTGTGTCGTCGAGCGAGTGCTGCAGGTCGTGGTAGACGGTGTCGCAACCGAAATAGCCGGGGAACTGGCCCGTGAAGAGCCGTTCGAAGTCGCCGAACGCCTGCGTGAGCCGGTCGTGGGCCGTGCCCGGCCAAGCCTGCCGGAACAGTTCCTCGACCGCATGGCGCACGGACGACGGCGAACTCACCTGCACGGTGTTCGTGACGTCGTAGTCGCTGCGTCGGAACTGCATTGTCGGGTCGGGCGGCTGCGCCGGTCCTTGTTTCCGGCGGAGTCTAGACGCTTGAAACGCAAATACCAGAGTCAAAAAAACCGACAACGGATCGATTCAGCGATTTCCAGTGCAATCGAGTGCTTATATGTCAAACCTCGCGACGACCCGAGCGTGGTCCGCAGGCCGTTCCAGCCGATGTGTCGCGTTGTCGGTGTGACATGCCCCACATTTCTGTGCGGGCACCTGCGGCGCGAGGATCAGGTCGATGCGCAGGCCGGCGTCGCGGCGCAAGACGTTCCAGGTCGCGACGTCGAACGGCCTGCGGCTCGCGTTCGCAGCGACCTCAGGCGGCGAGGCCGAGCTGGCGCAGCAGCGGCTCGAGTTCGGGTTTGCGGCCGCGGAACTCGACGAACGCCTCCATCGCGTCGCGGCTGCCGCCGCGCTCGAGGATCGAGTGCAGGAAGCGGCGCGCCGTGCCCGAATCGAAGATGCCCGACTCCTCGAACGCGCCGAATGCGTCGGCGGACAGCACCTCGGCCCACTTGTAGCTGTAGTACCCGGCGGCGTACCCGCCCGAGAAGACGTGCTGGAAGCTGTGCGGGAACCGGTTGAACGCCGGCGGTTTCACGACCGCCACCTCATCGCGAACCTCGCGCAGCGTCTCGTCGATGCGGCCGCCGCGACCGGGCGAGAACTCGGCGTGGATGCGGAAGTCGAACAGCGCGAATTCGAGCTGGCGCACCGACTGCATGCCGGCCTGGAACGACCGCGTCGCCTGCAGCTTGCGCAGCACCTCGGCCGGCAGGGGTTCGCCCGTCTCGACGTGCCCCGAGATCAGCGGCAGCACTTCCTCGCGCCAGGCGAAGTTCTCCATGAACTGGCTCGGCAGCTCGACCGCGTCCCACGGCACGCCGTTGATGCCGGCCACGCTCGGGAAGTCGACGCGCGTCAGCATGTGGTGGAGGCCGTGACCGAACTCGTGGAACATCGTCAGCACTTCGTAGTGCGTGAGCAGCGAAGGCCGCGGCGAGGTCGGCGGCGTGAAGTTGCAGACCATGTAGGCGACCGGCAGGGCGCTTGCTTCACCGAGGGCGATCCGCCCGACGCACTCGTCCATCCAGGCGCCGCCGCGCTTTTTCGGCCGCGCGTAGAGGTCGAGGAAGAAGCCGCCGCGGTGCGCGCCGTCCGCGTCGAGGATGTCGTAGTAGGTGACGTCCGGGTGGTAGACCGCCACACCCGCGCGCGGTGCAATCCGGATGCCGTAGAGGCGCTCGGCGACGGCGAACAGGCCTTCGAGCACGCGCGGCAGCGGAAAGTAGGGACGCAGCTCCTCCTCGGACACGGCGAGACGCTCGCGCTTGAGGCGCTCGGCGTAGTACGCCACGTCCCACGCGTCGAGCGGTCGTCCGGCGAACGCCTCGAGCTCTGCGAACTCACGGACCGCGGCCGGCCTGCAGAGCCGCGCCAGCCGCCGCAGGAATTCGAGCACCTCCGCCGGATCGTTCGCCATCTTGGTGGCGAGCGAGTACTCGGCGTAATTGCCGAACCCGACGAGTTGCGCCGCTTCGTGGCGCAGCGCGAGGATCTCCTCCATCAGCGCGGTGTTGTCCCACTTGGGATCGCCCTGCTCGGACGCGCGCGTAACCCAGGCCGTGTAAAAATCGCGGCGCAGCTGGCGATCTTCGGCGTGCGTGAGGACCGCCTGGTAATTGGGCGCGTCGAGCATGAACAGCCAGCCATCGCGCCCCTCTTTCTGCGCGTCGGCCCGTGCGCGGGCTTTCACCGCCTCCGGCAGGCCCGCGAGTTCGGCCTCGATGGTGACGGTGCGCGACCACGCATTGGTCGCGTCGAGCACGTTCTCGTCGAACTTCGACTGCGCGCTCGCGAGCCGCTCCATCAGCGCCTTGAAGCGCTGCTTGCGCTCCGGGTCGAGCGCCACGCCGGCGAGGCGGAAGTCGCGCAGCGCGTTGTCGAGCAACCGGCGCTGGTCCGGCCGCAGCCGGTCGTACTCGGTCCCGGCGACCCGGCGATAGGCGTCATGGAGTCGCGCGTCCTGCGCGAACTCTGTGTGGTACGCCGTGAGCAGCGGCAGGCAGACGTTGTACGCGGCACGCAGGTCGTCCGTGTTGAGCACGCCGTTCAGGTGGCCGACCGGCGACCACGTGCGCGCAAGGCGGTGCTGCATGCGCTCGACCGGCGCCACGATGCCGTCCCAGCCCGACGCGCCGGATTCCAGCAAGGCCGTGAGCCGGCGCCGGTTTTCGTCGAGGACCGCGCGTATGGCGGGCTCCACGTGCGCGGTGCGGATCGCGTCGAACTGGGGGAGGGGTCCTTCGTGCAGCAGCGGGTTGTCCATCGCCGCATTCTAGCGGCGTGGCGCGGTCACCCGAAGGCTTCCTGGATCAGCCAGCCGAGCGCGTAGACCGCGGCGACGAACGCGACGAAGGACCAGCCGGCCTTGCGCCGATAGCGTCGAGCGAGGTCGCCGGGCGGCAGCGCGGCGAGCAGGTAAAGCTGACCGTCCGGCTTGCACAACACGTGCAACGTTTCGCGCGGCGGCCGGGTCGCCTGGCGTTCGTACACGGTGCGACGCGCGGCCTCGCGTGCGGTGTCCCATTCGTCGAGGTCGATTCGACCGTCGCCGTCCTCGTCGAAACGGCGCAACAGTGCCGGCTGGTCCTGCTTCCACTCGGACAGCAAGGCCGCCTGCTCGGCCTGCAGGTCGTGCTCGGCGTTCGCAGCGCTCGAGCGGAACTCGCCGAGCGCGTACACCTTCTCGTGCTCGTAGATGCGCTCCTCGACGTAGCGGTAGTCGCGGCCGCTCGACAGCAGCCAGGCCGCGGCGTGGCGCCCGCCCGGGCCACTTTCCGTCGGCCACGGCGTGCTGCCGTACCAGGTGGTCGTTTCGGTCGTGACGATCTCGGCGCCGTCGGGCTTCACGATGCAGGTGCCCGTTTCGTCGTCGAGCAGGAACGGGACCGACGATCGCCCCGATGCCACCGTCTGCCAACGCTGGCGCCGGTGCTTGCCGCTCCCGCTCTCGACCTTCTTCGAGATGCGGTACCGCCACCAGACGCACGGACGCTGCGTGAGCGGCGCGAGGTTTCGAGTGTCCGGCAACGTCAGCGCCCGTCCCGACAGCTCGACGTAGCCTTGCGCAGCAGACCGGACGCGCGACGTCGGCGTGTCTTCGATCAGCCTCGCAATCCTGATCGACCGCAGCGCTGCGGCGCCGCCCGCGACGACCGCGAGCGCGAGCGTCAGCAGGCCGAACCAGAGGTCATCGTCAGCCAAACATCTTCCCTAAGTCGACGTCGCGCTTCTGGTCCTCGCTGAACTCGAGCAGTGCGGCCTGCTTGAACTCGAACGTCCGAGCGACGATCAGGTCCGGGAACGTCTGCAGCCGGATGTTGTTGAGGTTCACAGACTCGTTGTAGAGCTCGCGGCGGTCGGCGATCGCTTCCTCGAGCTCGGTGATGCGCGTCTGCAGGTGGCGAAAACCCTGGTCCGCCTTGAGGTCGGGATAGTTCTCGGCCAGTGCGAACAGCCGGCCGAGACCCTGTCGCAGCTGGTCCTCGGCGGCGCCCAGCGCGGGCACGTCGCCGCGACCCTGCGCCGCGAACACGGCCGAGCGCGCCTGCATGACACGTTCGAGCGTCTCCTGCTCGTAGCGCATGTAGCGCTTGCAGGTCTCGACCAGCTTGGGCAGTTCGTCGTGGCGCTGGGTCAGCAGCACGTCGATGTTGGCCCAGGCCTTGCGCACGTTCTCGCGCAGCGCGATGAGCCCGTTGTAGATGCGGACGAAGTACACCGCTGCCACGACCAGCAGCGCGAGGAACAGCAGTGACACCACGAGCATCGACGACTCCCTGGATAGAAGGCGCGGGTCGCGCCCGCGGCGCGAAGCTTGCCGTCCGGCGGGCCCGAGCGTCTACACTGCAGCCCGGTTTTCTCCGTAAAGCGTGTGTTTCGTCATGGCGATCCGGTCCTATCGCGGCATCCAGCCCACCCTCGGCCCGGGTGCGTGGGTCGACGAGACGGCCCAGGTCATCGGTCGCGTCGAACTCGGTCCCGACGTCTCCGTGTGGCCGTTCGTGCTGATCCGCGGCGACGTCAACCAGGTCCGGATCGGCGCGCGCAGCAACGTGCAGGACGCCTCGATCATCCACGTCTCGCGCCCGCACCCGGGCAACGATGCCGGCTGGCCGACGTTGATCGGCGAGGACGTCGTGATCGGACACAAGGTGGCGCTGCACGGCTGCACGATCCACGACCGGGTGCTGGTCGGCATCGGCTCGATCGTGCTCGACGGCGTCGTGGTCGAGAGCGACGTGATCATCGGCGCGGGCAGCATCGTCACGCCGGGCAAGACGCTGGAGTCGGGTTTCCTCTACGTCGGCACACCCGCGCGCAGGAGCCGCGAGATCACCGCGCAGGAGCGCGCTCGGATCCCGAAGATGGCGAGCGACTACGTGCGACTCAAGCAGGAGTACGAGGCCGAAAAATAGGAAGGGAAAAATGGGGACACTCCAAATTTTCGGGCCCGCTGCCGCTGGCGACGAAAATCAGGAGTGTCCCCATTTTTCCCTATTTTTCCGCCGCAGCGGCCCGGGCCTGCAAGGCCTGCAGCACGGGTGGGGTCTTCGGCCGCACGCCACGCCACAGTTCGAACGCCTCGGCCGCCTGCTCCACGAGCATGCCCCAGCCCTGCGCAACCACGCCTGCGCCGCACTGGCGCGCCCATTGCGTGAAGGGCGTCTCGTTCACGCCGTAGGCCATGTCGTAGCACGTGGTGGCCGGCCCGACTGCGCTCGTCGCGATGGCCGGCAACTCGCCCTTGAGGCTCGCCGAGGTCGCGTTGACGATCAGGTCGAACGGCGCCTCACGAGCCACCGCATCGAACGACCCGGCCACGACGGGACCGAGGTGCGCAAATTCGCGGACGAGTTCCGCGGCGCGCTCCGGAGTGCGATTGGCGATCAGCAGCGCGGACGGCACGAGCCCGAGCAGTGGGGCGAGCGCGCCGCGGGCGGCCCCGCCGGCGCCCAGCATCAGGATCCGGGGCGCGTGCAGATGCAGATTCAGGTTCTGTTGCAGGTCCGTGAGCAGACCGGCGCCGTCGGTGTTGTCGCCGACCAGTTCGTGCTCGCGGCGGACGATCGTGTTGACCGCGTCGGCCAGCTGCGCGCGGGGCGTGAGTTCGTTGACAAGGTCGGCCGCCGCCCGCTTGTGCGGCAGCGTCACGTTGCACCCGCACCCGCCCTGGTCGAAGAAGAACTCGAGCACGTCGTGGCGGAACCGCTCCGGCGTGACCTCGCGCAACCGATAGCTCATGTCCTGGCCGGTTTGGCGTGCGAACAGGCCGTGGATGAACGGCGACCAGCTGTGGTGGACCGGGTAGCCGAAGAGACAGTAGGAGTCCATAACAGGAAAGCGGATAGCGGATAGCGGATAGTGTCTAGTCGGACGCGGCGCCGCCGCTCGCCGACGGAGTCGGCTCCCTACTAACCGCTAACCGCCATTCACGAGTCACTTCTCCTT
>DASUMQ010000209.1:0-14805 GCA_036277615.1 Steroidobacteraceae bacterium | reverse complement strand
TGCTGCGTGGCAACGTCGACACGCGGCTGCGCCGGCTCGACGAGGGGGAGCTCGACGCGATCCTGCTCGCCTGTGCGGGCCTGGAGCGGCTCGGCATCGCGCACCACATCACCGAACAGCTGGGCCTCGACCTGTCGTTGCCTGCGGTTGGCCAGGGCGTGATCGGCATCGAGAGCCGCACCGGGGACACGCGCAGCCGCGATGCGTTGCAGGCGCTCCACCACACGGAGTCCTTCACGCGGCTGGTCGCCGAACGGGCGTTCGCGGCCACCCTGGGCGGCAGCTGCCATTCCCCGATCGCAGCGCATGCGACGCTCGACGGCGCGACGCTGACGGTGCGGGGCTTCATCGGCGCGCCCGACGGCGGCGAGACCTATCGCGACCAGTTGAGCGGCCCCGCCGATCGCGCCGAATCGCTGGGCCGCGAGCTCGCGCGGCGCATGCAACACGCGGGCGCGGAGGAGTTGCTCGAGCGGCTGCGCCAAGAGGCCGCCGCCGCGACGTGAGCGCGCCGCTCGACGGACGGACGATCGTCGTCACGCGGCCGGCCGCCCAGTCCGGACGCTTCATCGAATTGGCGACGCACGCCGGCGCGCGCTGCATCGCGTTCCCGACGCTCGACATCGAGCGACTGCCACTGTCGACCGACTCGCTCGAGGACGTTGGCAACACCACGTGGGACTGGGCGATCTACACGAGCACGAACGCGGTCGAGGCGACGTTCGATGCGTTCGGTCGCGCGCCCGCGGCGCGACACGCGGCGGCGGTCGGACGTGCGACGGCGCGGGCGCTCGAGCAGCGCGGGGTCAGCGTGTCGCTGCGGCCGGAGACGGCCAGCAGCGAAGGCCTGCTCGCGTCGCCCGAACTGCAGGCCGTAGCCAATGCTCGCGTGCTGCTCGTCAAAGGCGAGGGTGGTCGCGACCTGCTGCGGGAAACGCTGACGGTACGCGGCGCCCGCGTGCGCACCCTCGAAGTCTATCGCCGTGCGCTCGCGCGGCCGACGCCGGAGGCACGGTCACTGCTGCACGCGACGCTCGTGCGCGACCCGCACGTCGTCATCGCCGTCACGAGCGCAGAGGTGCTTGCGGCGTTGCTGCAGCTCGTCGGCGCGGACGAGGCGGCACTGCTGCGCACTCGAACGTTGCTGGCGCCGGGCGCCCGCGTGGCCGCGACGGCGCGCGAACTCGGATGGGCGGGCCCGATCGTGCAGGCGGCGACGGCCGAGGACGATGCGATGCTGCGCGCACTGCAGGGTGCGTCCGGGGGAACCGCGCCGCCCGCGTGATAGCATGCGCGGCGCGGCCGTGCGTGAGTGCGCGGCGCGCAAGTTCCCGATTCCATGACGACCGAAATCGAATCCGTCACCACCGACGTCTCGTCCCGCCGCACGGGCAATGGCGTGAGCCCGATGTGGTTCGCGTTTGCGGCGCTGGCGTTGCTGCTCGCGCTCTACGCGCACTGGCGTTTCGGCCAGTTCGACGAACGCATCGACCGGCTGCGCATGCAGCTGGGCGAGGCCCGTGCGACGCAGGACCGGCTCGGTGAGCAGCTCACGTCCGTGACCGCCCGGCTCGACCAGTCGAACGCCCAGTTGCGCAGCCAGATCCGCGGCTTGCGCGAAGTGCCGACGCAGGTCGGCGAACTCGGCCAGACCGTTGCCGAGCTGCGCGCACGCACCGAGGCGCCGCAGCGCGCGTGGGTGCGCGCCGAGGCGCTCTACCTGCTCGAGCTCGGCGCGCGTCGATTGCGCCTCGAGCACGACGTGCCGACGGCGATCGCCGCGATGGAATCGGCCGACGCCCGGCTCGCGACGGTCGACGATCCCGCCGTGGCCGAGGTGCGTTCACAGCTCGCGCGCGAGCTCACGGCACTGCGGTCCGTGGACGTGCCGGACCTGCCCAACGTCATCAGCCGCCTGACCGCGCTCGAAGCCGCGGCCGAACGCTTTCGCGTGCTCGGCGTGCCGGTCTCGAAGGCGCGTCGCGGTGGACAGAATGCGCCCCGCACGCTCGGCACGTTCGAACGTGCACTGAATCGGATTGCGCAGGCCTGGCACGACCTGTTTTCGTACCGGCGCGTGGAGCCCGGCATGTCGCGCCTCGTCACTCGCGAGGAAGAATCGCTGCGCCGCCAGCATTTCGAGCTGCTGATGTTCGCCGTGCGCATCGCCGCGATGCAGCGGGACCGCGCGGCCTATGGCCAGTCACTGCAGTCCGCGATCGACTGGCTCGACCGGTTCTTCGACCAGCGCGATGCCGACGTCTCGACGGCTCGCGCGGAACTCGTCGCGCTGTCGGCGATCGACGTCGACCCGGCGCGTCCGGAGATCGGCACGGCCGCGCAACTACTGCAGCGGGTCATCCGCGCGGGCTCGACGCCCGCCGAGCCATGAGGGGTAGCGTCCTCACCGCGTCCGCGCTCGTCGGCGGCGGACTGCTCGCACACTTCGTGCTGCAGGACCCGGGTTACGTCGCGATCAGCGTCGGCAACTCGCTGTTCGAGACGACCGTGCCGGTGTTCGTGCTGCTGCTGATCGGGCTCTACGTGCTCACGCGCGCGGGCGTCGAGTCGCTCAGTGCGAAGCGGCGGCTCGCCGAGCTTCGGGCACAGCGCCGCCACCGCCGTGCCCGGGACGACACCCAGCGTGGCCTGCTGGACCTCGCCGCCGGTCGCTGGCGCAGTGCCGAGGAATTGCTGACGCGTGCGGCGCCCGACGCGGACTCCCCGGCGGTCAATTACCTGGTCGCCGCACGCGCGGCGGACTTGCTCGACGCGATCGACCGCCGCGACGAATGGCTCGCGCGAGCACAGGAAGCGGCGCCCGGGGAACGCGCGGCCACGCTCGTCACGCTCGCCGAGATGCAGATGCGCCGCGGACAGCTCGCGGCGGCGCTGCAGACGCTCGAGCAGCTCGAAGCCTCCGGCGACCTGAATTCGCGGGGGGTCGAGCTGATGGCGCGGCTGTGCCAGAAGCTCGGTCGCGGCGAGCAGCTGCGGGCGCTCGCGCCTCGGCTGCGCAGCACCAAGGAGCTGCCGGAGGCACAGGTCAACGAATTGCTCGCGCAGGTGCAGCTCGAGGAACTGCGCGCCGCGGCTGAACGACGCGACGTCGCCGCCGTCAACGCCGCGTGGGGGGAGGTGCCGCGGGCGACGCGTCGCCTGCCGCAGGCGGTCGCAGCTTATGCGCGATCGCTGATGCTGGCGGACGACCACGTCGCGGCCGAGAAGGTGCTGCGCGAGGCGCTCGACGAGCAGCTCGATCCCGCGCTCGTGCGCCTGTACGGCGACGTGGTCCTGAAGGACCCGCTCGGACCGCTCGATCGAGTCGAGCACTGGCTGCGCAAGTCGCCCGAGGACGCCGAGCTGCTCGCCGCGAGCGCGAAACTCGCGCTGCGCGCGGAACTGATCGGCAAGGCGCGCAGCTATCTCGAGGCGAGCCTGGCTCGCAAGCCGACGCCGGAGAACGCCCTGCTCTATGCCGAGCTGCTCGAGCAACTCGACGAAGGCGATCGTGCGCGCGCGATCCTTCGCGACAGTGTGGCGCGCTCGGTGGGGCGAAGGCCGACGCTGCCGCGCGTGAGAGTGCGTCGACAGTAGTCCGTCGGGCGGCGGCCGGGACAATAGGGACACTCCGAATTATTCGGACCGGCGCGCCGCGGCCGGTGACGAATATTCGGAGTGTCCCTATTTTTCCGACGAATATTCGGAGTGTCCCTATTTTCCGGCGGCGCCGCGCATGGCCGCGAGCGTGTCCGGCGCGTAGTCGAACGAGTCGAAGAACAGCTGCTCGCGCGGCAGGCCACGCGCGACGAACTCGTGGCGGATGGCTTCGATCATCGCGGGCGGCCCGCTCGCGTAGACGTCGAAGCCTTCGAGGTCCGCGGCATGGTCACGCAGCACTGCCTCGTGCACGAACCCTGCGCGACCGGTCCACGGGAAATCCTCGCGCGCGGGCTCGGACAACACGGGCCGGTACTCGAAGCCGGGACGCACGGCCGCGACGTTCGAGAGCCAGGTGTGCTCGTAAAGGTCATAACTCGTGCGCGCGCCCCAATACAGTTCGATGGGCCGACGATCGCCGACCGTGAGCAGCTGCCGCAGCATCGATCGCAGCGGCGCATACCCGGTGCCGCCGCCGATCATCAGCGCCGGCCGCGGCGACTCCGTGCGAAACCAGAATTGGCCGAGCGGTCCCTCGATCCGCAGCAGCGATCCGGCGCGCATGTTGTCGAACAGTTGCCCCGTGAAGCCGTGTTCCGAGGCGCGGCGCACGTGCACTGCGAGCACGCGCCCGTCCGCCGGCGCGCTCGCGATCGAAAAGCTCCGACGGCGGCCGCCCGGCAGGATGAAGTCGACGTACTGGCCCGCGCGGTAGCGCAGGTCCTCGACGGCCGGCAGCTTGAGGAAGACCGCCATCACGTCGTCGGCGAGCCGCTCCATGCGGTCGATGCGGCACGGCAGGTTGCGGACTTCGACCTCGGGCGCGGGACGGACTTCGCGCGTCTCGACGGTGACGTCCTCGAGCGCGTACGCCTGGCACAGCAGCGCGTAGCGACCCTCGGCTTCACCTGCGGTGATGCCGGCCGGCAGCCGTCCTTCGGGATACTCGACGTCGCCCGTGATGATCCGTGCTCGACAGGATGCGCAGTGTCCGCCCTTGCAGCTGTGCGGCAGGTTGAGGCCCGCTCGCAGCGCCGCGGTCAGCACGGGCTCGCACGCGGCGGACGTGAAGCTCTGGCCGGTGGGAACGAGGGTGATCCGGGGCATGGCTCGTAGGACTCCGTCGCGGCGGAACGTCCTCGCGGATTCCTTCGCGTATGCTTTCGGCGATGGGCGCCGTTTTATCATGTCTCGTCGTCGGCTGCGGCTACGTCGGCACGCGCTTCGCGCGACAGTCGGTCGGCCGCCGGCCTGTGCTCGCGACCGTGCGCACCGGCCCCAGCGCGACGGACCTGCAGGCCGCGGGCATCAACACGATGCGACTCGACCTCGATGCCGCCGTGCCGGAATTGCAGCCGTCGCTCGCGACGGCGGCGAGCGGCGCGGCCGTCGTGTACCTGGTGCCTCCACCCGACCACGGCACGACCGATCCCCGACTCGAGCGCTTCCTGCTGCAGCTCGGCGCAGCGGTTCCCGCCGTGCTCGTGTACGTGAGCACGACCGGAGTCTACGGCGACACGGGCGGCGCCTTGGTCGACGAGCACACGCCGGTCGCGCCGGGCACCGATCGCGCGCGACGACGCGTCGCGGCCGAAAGCGTGGCACAGGCGTGGTGCGCGGCACGCGGCGTGCGCTGCGTGGTGCTGCGCGTGCCGGGCATCTACGGACCGCATCGGCTGCCGGTCGAGCGGCTCGAGCGCGGCGAACCCGCCTTGCGGCTGGAGGATGCGGGCCCCGGCAACCGGGTCCACGTCGATGACCTCGCCGCAACCGTCGCCGCGGCGATCGATGAGCCCGCCGCGCAAGGCGCCTACAACGTGACGGACGGCGATCATTCGAGCTCGACCGCGTTCCTGCAGGAAACGGCGGCCGCAGCAGGGTTGCCGCCGCCCAGGCTGATCGCCAAGGCCGAGGCCGCCGGGCACATCTCGCCTGGCATGCTCTCGTTCCTGCTCGAATCCCGCCGCGTCGACAATCGACGCATGCTCTCGGAGCTCGGCGTGCGGCTGCGCTATCCGCGCATGCAGTCGGGCATCCTCGCGAGCCTCGCCGAAATGCGGCTGGAAGAGACCCAGCCGTGAGGTTCCGCAACCCGTCGCGCGACGAGATCCGCGCGCTGCTCGAGCGGGCACGCACGATCGCCGTGATCGGGCTGTCCGACGACCCGGGTCGCCCGAGCTACGGCGTCACGCGCTCGATGCGAGCGTTCGGTTACCGCATCGTGCCGGTCAATCCCACGCTCGAGCAGCACTGGGAAGGACTGCCGGCGCATCCGAACCTCGACGCGGCGGTGCGGTCGCTCGGCCCGCACGAACGCATCGACATCGTCAACGTGTTCCGCCGCCCCGCCCAGGTCGGCACAGTCGTCGAGGATTGCCTGCGGCTCGGCCTGCCCGCGCTGTGGCTGCAGGTCGGCGTCATCAACGAGGAGGCTGCCTCGCGCGCCGCCGCCGCGGGCATGACGGTCGTGATGGACCGCTGCATCTACGTCGACCGCATGGCGATGTCGGATCGTTGAGCCGTGTGGTCGGGTATCCTTGGTGGCGATGCGACTCGCGTTCACCAAGATGCACGGTCTCGGCAACGACTTCATCGTGTTCGATGCCGCAGGCGCTGCATCGGTGCCTTCCGCCGCCGAGTTTCGCCGCCTCGCGGACCGTCGCACGGGCATCGGCTTCGACCAGGCGCTCGTGCTCGAGCCGCCGCGTCGCGACGGCACCGACGTCTACTACCGGATTTTCAACGCGGACGGATCGGAGGTCGAGCAGTGCGGCAACGGCGCACGCTGCATCGCGCGGCTCGTGGCGAGCCGGCGCCATGCGACGCTCGAGCGTCCGCTCGTGATGGACAGTCCCGGCGGGATCGTCAACGCACGCCTGCGTCCCGACGGCCTGGTCTCGGTTGCGATGGGCGTGCCCGATTTCCAGCCCGCGTCGCTGCCGTTCGAGGCGCCGGCGATCGCCGCGACCTACCACCTCGACACGAGCGCAGGTCCGGTCGAGATCGCGGCGGTGTCGATCGGCAACCCGCACGCGGTGATCCGTGTGCGCGACGTGGAGCGCGCGCCCGTGGACACGGTGGGACCCGCAGTGGAAAATCACCCACGCTTTCCGCGGCGCGTGAATGTCGGCTTCCTCGAGATCGTTGCGCCGGACCACGTCCGGCTGCGCGTGTTCGAGCGCGGCGTCGGCGAGACGCAGGCCTGTGGCACCGGCGCCTGCGCGGCGGTGGCGGTCGGGCGGCAGCACGGGCCGCTCGCCGAGGAAGTGACGGTGGACGTGCCCGGGGGACGGATGATCGTGCGCTGGCCCGGACCGGGCGAGCAGGTCTGGCTCACCGGGCCGGCCGAGACGGCATTTGAAGGCCACGTCGACGTGGCGGGCGCCTGAGGCGCCGGAGATCGAGAATGACCAAACCGATCCGCGAGTCGAGCCTGCTGGCCGAAGACCAGGTCGCCGACTACCTGCTCGCGCACCCCGAATTCTTCGAGCGCCACGGCGCCGTCCTCGGTCGTCTCAAGCTGCCCCACCAGCGCGGCAGTGCGGCGATCTCCCTGGTCGAGCGCCAGGTGCTGGTGCTGCGCGACAAGCACGCGGTGCTCGAGAAGAAACTGCACGAGCTGATCGAGAACGGCCGCGCGAACGACGCGATCTCCGAGCGCGTGCACCGGCTGACCCGGCGCCTGCTCCGTGCGCGCGACGTGGCCGGCGTCATCACCGCGCTCGAAACCTCGCTGCGCGAGGACTTCGGCGCCTCGCGCTGGGTGCTGCTGGCGACGGACCCGGCGCTCGCGCCGCTGGCCCAGCTGGGGAACCCCCACGTGCGCATCGTGCCGCGCGGCAGCCCCGAGCTCCGGATTTTCGAGTCGTTCTTCGAGTCGGCGCGACCGCGCAGTGGCCAGATCCGCGATACGCAGCGCGAATACCTCTTCGGCGGCGACGGCAGCCAGGTCGGCTCGACCGTACTGATCCCGCTCGCCGATCGCGCGGGCCTCGGCCTGCTCGCGATCGCGAGCCACGACACCGAGCGCTACCTGCCGACCATGAGCACCGACTACCTGGTGCGCATCGGCGAGATCGTCGCGGAAGCGGTGGCGTCGCGGCTCGCATGACCGCCGAGCCGACGCTCGCAGGGGGCGTCGAGCGTTACCTGGCGAGCCTGCGCCTGGAACGGCAGCTCTCGCCGCACACGGCGAGCAACTACGGTCGCGACCTCGCCGCGCTGGTCGAGTACTGCGGGACGCAGGGCGTGACGGCCTGGACGCAGCTCGACGCACAGCACATGCGCTCCTTCGCCGCGCGCGAACACCGACGCGGGCTCGCGCCACGCAGCATCCAGCGACGGCTGTCGGCGTGTCGCGGCCTGTTCCGGTTCCTGCTTCGCGAGGGCGAACTGCGCAACGACCCGGCCGGCGACGTGCAGGCACCGAAGGCCCGCAAGCGCCTGCCCACGCCGCTCGACGCGGACTCCATGGCGCGCCTGCTCGCGTTCCGCGGCGACGACACGCTCGGCGTGCGCGACAAGGCGATCATGGAACTGTTCTATTCCTCGGGCCTGCGTCTCGCCGAGCTGCTGGGCCTGGACCTGCTGGACCTCGACCTGCGCGACCGCACGGTCCGCGTCGTCGGCAAGGGACGCAAGGTACGCATCGTTCCGGTCGGGCGTCACGCCGTGGCCGCGCTCGAACGCTGGCTGCCGGAGCGGGCCACGATCGCGGGCGTCGGTGAACACGCTGTGTTCGTCGGCCAGAACGGGGGCCGCCTCGGCCCGCGGATCGTGCAGCGGCGAATCGCGCGCTGGGCGCGGCTGCAGGGACTGCCCGAGCACGTGCACCCGCACATGTTCCGGCACTCGTTCGCCTCGCATCTGCTTGAATCGTCGCAGGATCTGCGCGCAGTGCAGGAACTGCTCGGCCACGCGAACATCAGCACCACGCAGGTCTACACCCACCTTGATTTCCAGCACCTGGCCCGCATCTACGATGCGGCCCACCCCAGGGCCAAGCGAAAGAAGGGGATAGGGAATAGGGGATAGTGGAAGAACGCCGGCGTTGCCGGCTGGTCCTTGTTGTCGCTGGCAATGCCGTCGGACCCCGCTCCTCTTACACTATCCCCTAACCCCTAGCCCCTATCCCCTATGTCATTCGATCCCCACGGCACCACCATCCTGTGCGTGCGTCGCGACGGCCGCGTGGCCATGGGCGGCGACGGCCAGGTCACGCTCGGCAACACCGTCATGAAGGGCAATGCGCGCAAGGTGCGCCGGCTGCACGACGGCAAGGTCATCGCGGGCTTTGCGGGCGGCACGGCCGACGCCTTCACGCTGTTCGAGCGGTTCGAGTCGAAGCTGCAGCAGTACGGCAACCTGATGCGCGCCGCGATCGAACTGGCCAAGGACTGGCGCAGCGACCGCAGCCTGCGCCGGCTCGAGGCGCTGCTGCTCGTGGCCGACGCCAGTCATTCGCTGATGGTCTCGGGCAACGGCGACGTGATCGAACCCGAGCACGACCTCGTCGCGGTCGGCTCGGGTGGGCCGTTCGCGCAGGCCGCCGCGCTCGCGCTCGTGCAGAACACGAGCCTCGACGCGCGGTGCATCGTCGAGCGCGCGCTGGGCATCGCCGCCGACATCTGCATCTACACCAATCGGAACCTGACGATCGAGGAGCTGTGAGAAAGTGTCCAGTGTCTAGTGTCTAGTGTTCAGTAGGAAGCCGACTGCGTCGGCGCCGCGGCGGAGCCGCTCCGACTAACCGCTAGACACCAGACACTAGACACTTCTGCGGACTTGCCATGTCATCCATGACCCCTCGCGAAATCGTCCAGGAACTGGACAAGCACATCGTCGGCCAGGCGTCGGCCAAACGTGCGGTCGCCATCGCGCTGCGCAACCGCTGGCGGCGCATGCAGGTCGGCGAGCCGCTGCGCGCCGAGATCACGCCGAAGAACATCCTGATGATCGGCCCGACCGGCGTCGGCAAGACCGAGATCGCGCGACGTCTCGCGCGGCTCGCGAACGCGCCGTTCATCAAGGTCGAGGCGACGAAGTTCACCGAGGTCGGCTACGTGGGGCGCGAGGTCGACTCGATCATCAAGGACCTCGTCGACATCGCGGTCAAGATGACGCGCGAACAGCAGGTGGAGAAAGTCCGTCACCGCGCGATGGATGCGGCCGAGGAGCGCATTCTCGACGAGCTGCTGCCACGCCCGCGCTCGACCGACCCGACGCTCGGCTTCGGCTTGCGCACGGAGGAACCGCCCCCGCCGCCGAAGGACAACGACACGCGGCAGCGGTTCCGCAAGATGCTGCGCGAGGGCCAGCTCGACGAGCGCGAGGTCGAGATCGAGTTGCGCGCGGTCCCGTCGAGCGTCGAGATCATGGCGCCGCCCGGCATGGAGGAACTTTCGCAGCAGCTGCAGGGCATGTTTTCGAGCCTCGGCGGCGCGCGCACCCGCTCGCGCCGGCTCAAGGTCAAGGAAGCGTTCAAGCTGCTGACCGAGGAAGAGGCCGCCAAGCTCGTCAACGAGGAGGAGCTCAAGTCGCAGGCGCTGCTCAACGCCGAGCAGAACGGCATCGTCTTCCTGGACGAGATCGACAAGATCGCGCGACAGCAAGGCTCCGTGTCGGGCGTCGACGTCTCGCGCGAAGGCGTGCAGCGCGACCTGCTGCCGCTCGTGGAGGGCAGCACGGTCAACACCAAGTACGGCATGGTGAAGACGGACCACATCCTCTTCATCGCGTCGGGCGCGTTCCACATGTCGAAGCCCTCGGACCTGATCCCGGAGCTGCAGGGCCGGCTGCCGATACGCGTCGAGCTCGAGGCGCTCAAGGTCGAGGACTTCGTGCGGATCCTGACGGAGCCCGACGCCTCGCTCTGCACCCAGTACGCCGCCCTGCTCGAGACGGAAGGCGTGAAGCTACGTTTCGACCCGGGGGGCGTACGCCGGCTCGCCGAGGTGGCCTTCGACGTGAACCAGCGTACCGAAAACATCGGTGCACGCCGCCTGCACACCGTCATGGAACGGTTGCTGGAGTCGATCAGCTACGAGGCCTCGGACCGTTCGGGCACGGAGCTCGTCGTCGATCACGCCTACGTAGACGCGAGCCTCGGCGAACTCGCCAAGGACGAGGACCTCGCGAGGTACATCCTGTGACGCCGGCGGCGGGGGCCGCGTACTGGGCCGAGCGCAAGCCGCTCGAGATCAAGCTGCGGCGGCAGTCGCGGGTGCTCGAGGTCGCGTTCGACGATGGACAGCGGTTCGAGCTTTCCTTCGAATACCTGCGCGTGTACTCGCCGTCCGCGGAGGTCAAGGGGCACGGGCCCGGCCAGGAGACGCTGCAGCTCGGCAAGCACGACGTGCAGGTCGTGTCGATCGACCGGGTCGGCAACTATGCCGTGCGGCTGGTCTTCGACGACGGCCACGACTCCGGGCTGTACGCGTGGGGTTACCTGTACGAGCTCGGGGCGACGTACCCGGACCGCTGGGAACACTACCTCGAGCGCGTCGCAAAACTCGGGCTGCCGTACCCGACGCCGGTGCGCGGCAAACCGATCCGTTGACCTCCGTCCCGCCGCGGGACCGCCCGGTGGCGAGGACGGAATCGGTCTGAATGGCCGTCGACGGTTGTCGCAGCGGCCGTCGCTGCGAACCGCGTAGAATGGCCGTTCGCATGAACGAGCCCACCTCCCGCAAGACCGCCGGCGGTCCGTCCGGCACCTCGTCGTCGGTCGACTTCGGCTACGAGGAAGTTCCGGCGCACGAAAAGGCACGGCGCGTGCGTGCGGTGTTCGATTCCGTGGCCGACAAGTACGACATCATGAACGACCTGATGTCGGCCGGTGTGCATCGGCTCTGGAAGCGCTACGCGCTCGGCCAGACCGGGCTGCGGCCGGGCCACTGGGCACTCGACGTCGCGGGCGGCACCGGTGACCTCGCCGCCGGCATGGCCGAACAGGTGGGCGGCGACGGGCTCGTCGTGCTGTCCGACATCAACGCGGCGATGCTCGAGGTGGGGCGCGACCGCCTGCTCGACCGCGGCCTGCTGCGCAACGTGCGTTTCTCGCTCGCGAATGCCGAGAGCCTGCCCTTTGCCGACGACACGTTCGACTGCGTGACGATCGGCTTCGGGCTCCGCAACGTCACCGACAAGGTCGCCGCGCTCGCCTCGATGCGGCGCGTGCTCAAGCCGGGTGGGCGACTGCTGATCCTGGAATTCTCGAAGCCGACGTTCCCGGGGCTCAAGCCCGTCTACGACCTGTATTCGTTCAACGTGCTGCCGTGGCTCGGCGCGCGCATCGCGCGCGACGCCGGGAGCTACCGCTACCTCGCCGAGTCGATCCGCCGTTTCCCCGACCAGGAGACGCTGCTCGGCATGATGCGCGACGCCGGTCTCGAGGACTGTCGCCACGAGAACCTGAGCGGCGGCATCGTCGCGCTGCACCGGGGATTCAAGTATTGAGCGCGAACCCGCTCACGGCGCTGCTCGATCAGCTGGCGACGGTGCTGAACCGCAACGTCGCCCAGTCGCAGCGCACCTCGACGCTGGTAACGCAGCTCGAGGGACGCGTGCTCGCGCTCGCACTCGAGGGCACGCCGATCACGCTGTTCTTCAAGGTGAGCACCGGCCGGGTCACGATCGACACGCGCCACGAAGGCACGACCGACGCGCGGCTGGCAGGCACGCCGCTCGGCCTGCTTTCGCTGGCCGGCGCCGGCGCGGCCGACCGGATGCGCAGCGCAGGCATCCGGATCGACGGCGACGCCGAGGTCGCCCAGCGATTCCAGGCCCTGCTGCAGCAGGCGCAGCCGGACTTCGAGGAGGAGCTGTCGCGCGTGATCGGCGACGTCGCGGCACACCAGGTCGCGAACGTCGCACGCGGTTTCCTGGATTGGGGCCGCAAGGCCGCGGACTCGTTCTCGCAGAACGTGGCCGAGTACCTGCAGGAGGAAGGCCGCGACGTGCCGACGCGCGTCGAGCTCGAGGAGTTCCTCGAGTCGGTCGATCACCTGCGCGAAGCCGCCGACCGGCTCGAGGCACGCCTCACGCGGCTCGAATCGCGACGCGCGGGCCGCACGAAGTGATCCTGGGTCGCGCCACGCCTCCCTGCTAACCGCTATCCGCTAATCACGTCCCCATGCGTCTCCGCGTCGCGACCCGGCTCCTCGACATCCAGCGCGTGCTCGTGCGGCACGGCCTCGACGAGTTCATCCTCGCCACGCACCTGTTCCGCCCGCTGAGGTTCGCGTTCTACCTGTCGCCCGCGACCTGGTTCGAACGCAAGAAAGGCGGCCCGCGCGCCGAGCGGATCCGGCTCGCGCTCGAGGAACTCGGCCCGATCTTCGTCAAGTTCGGCCAGGCGCTGTCGACCCGACGCGACCTGCTGCCGCCGGACATCGCCGACGAACTCGCCAAGCTGCAGGACCGCGTGCCACCGTTTCCGAGCGCGGACGCGAAGTCGATCATCGCGCGGGCCTACGGGCAGCCGGCCGAGGAAGTCTTCGAGCGGTTCGACGACGCGCCGCTCGCCGCCGCGTCGATCGCGCAGGTGCACACCGCCCGGCTGCGCTCGGGCGAAGAGGTCGTCGTCAAGGTCGTGCGACCGCACGTGCGCGAGCGGATCGAGCGCGACCTGGAAGTCATGTACGAGCTCGCGCAGCTCGCGCGCGACTATTCGAAGGAAGGCCACCGGCTGCGCCCGCTCGAGGTCGTGGCCGAGTACGAACGCACGATCATCGACGAGCTCGACCTCATGCGCGAGGCCGCCAATGCGGCGCAGCTGAAGCGCAATTTCACGGGCTCGCACCTGCTCTACGTGCCGCAGGTGCACTGGGATTACTGCCGGCCGGAAGTGATGGTCATGGAGCGCATCCACGGCGTGCTCGTCAACGACATGGACGAGCTGCGCCGGCGCAACGTCAACATCCGAGTGCTGGCCGAGAACGGCGTCGAGATCTTCTTCACGCAGGTGTTCCGGCACAACTTCTTCCACGCCGACATGCACCCGGGCAATATTTTCGTGCAGGTGCAGGACCCGGAGCGCCCGGTCTACGCCGCCGTCGACTTCGGCATCGTCGGCACGCTCGACGCGCGCGACCAGCATTACCTCGCCGAGAACTTCCTGGCGTTTTTCGACCGCGATTACAACCGCGTCGCGCGACTGCACGTCGACTCGGGCTGGGTGCCGGCCGAGACGCGCGTCGACGAACTGGAGGGTGCCGTCCGCACGGTCTGCGAACCGATCTTCAACAAGCCGCTCGAGGAGATCTCGTTCGCGACGGTGCTGATGCGCCTGTTCGAGATCGCGCGCCGGTTCGACATGCGCATCCAGCCCCAGCTGCTGCTGCTGCAGAAGACCATGCTGCAGATCGAGGGCCTCGGCCGCCAGCTCTACCCCCAGCTCGACCTGTGGCAGACCGCGCGGCCGATACTGCAGGACTGGGCGTCCGAGCGCTTCAGCGGGCGCAGCTTCGCCGAGCAGTTCAGGCGCCAGCTGCCGGACATCAACGAGGCGGTGCGCGCACTGCCGCAGGTGCTGCAGCAGTTCATCCAGAAGGCGGGCGAAGGCACGCTGCGGATCCGGATGGACCAGACGCCCTACGAAGAACTGCGCCGCGAGATCCGCGAGAGCGCGCGACGTCGGGACCAGACCATCATCGGTGCGGCTGTGCTTTTGGCCGGTATCGTGTGGCTCGCGCTGCGCGTCGACTGGCTGCCCGGACTGGCACTGACTGCCGCGGGGCTGCTGACCGTGCTGCTGGCGCGGCGCTGACGCTGCCGCGAGTGGCTGGTGGCCAGTGGCTGGTGGCTAGTAAGACGACGATCGGCCCACCTGCTCCGACTGACCACTAGCCACTAGACACTAGACACCTTCTTCTCCACTTCCACCCACGTCGCCTTCGCGCGCGCGCACAGTTCGCCGTCCTCGTCGAAGATCGCGGTGCCGGAGTAGTGCTTGCGGCCCTCGACGCCGATCGCCCAGCCGATCACCGTGCAGGCCTCGCCGACGTGCACTCGCCGGTCGACGTGCGCCTGCATCTCGCCGAGCAGCATCATGCGTGGGCGGTCCTCGACGAGCGCAAAGTAACCGGGGCAGTCGAGCGCGGCCCAATGGAACTCGACCGCGACCTTGCCGTCGCCGCCGTCGAG
>DASUMQ010000208.1:0-3821 GCA_036277615.1 Steroidobacteraceae bacterium | reverse complement strand
ATCGCCTGGGAGATCCTCGCGGGCCTCAAGACCTTCACGACGGACGATCCCGACCTGCGCGCCCTCGAGCAGGCGGCAGCGACCGTGCGCGACCCCGCGCAAGCCGCGTCGTTCGCGTATGCGCTCGGCAAGGCCTGCGACGACCTCGGCGACTTCGAACGTGCGTTCCGGTACTTCGAGCGTGGCGCCGCGATGGTGCTGCAGGGTCGTCCGCCGCGGATGGACGGCTTTTTCGCGCAGATCGCCGAGGCGCGCGCCGCATTTCCGCTTTCCCGTCTCACCGCCGCCACCGCTACGCAGCGGACCGAGCGCCCGATCCTCGTGATCGGCGCGCCGCGTTCGGGCACGACGCTGCTCGAGCGGATCCTTGCCACGAGCCCGACGGTCACGTCGGGAGGCGAACTCAAGATGCTGCGGCTCGCGTGCCTCGGTTTCACGCCGCCCTCGCCCGCCCGCGTCGATGCATTCGTCGCGCGCCGCGGCGGCGAGCGCGAGGCCTGGGACCACGTGGGCGACAGCTACGTTGCGCGGCTCGGCGCGCGCTTCGCCAAGGCCGACCACGTCGTCGACAAGGGCCCCGTCAATTACCTCTACGTGGGCGCGCTCGCGCAGGCGCTGCCGCACGCGAAGATCATCCACGTACGTCGCAACCCGTTCGACGTCGCCTGGTCGTGCTTCCGGCACCGCTTCCACGACGGGCTGGCCTGGAGCTACAACTTCGACTCGATCGCCGCGTTCCTGCGCGGCTATGCCGAGATGTGCCAGCACTGGGGGGAGACTCTGCCGGACCGCATCCTCACGGTGGACTTCGAGCGTCTCGTGCTCGAGTCGGAGACCGAGACGCAGCGCATCTTCGAGTTCCTCGAACTCGAGCGGCCGGCCGACTGGCAGGCGTTCCACCTGAAGAGCGCGGCCGTGCTGACCTCGAGCCAGCTGCAGGTGCGACGACCGCTCAACGCGGAGGGCATCGGCGCGTGGAAGCGCTACGAACGCCACCTCGCGCCCATGGTCGACGCGCTCGTGCGGTTCGGACTGTTGCGCAAGCAGGAACCCGAGGTGCCGGCTTGAGCGAGGTCCGCCGGCCGCACCCGGAGCTCGAAGCGCTCCTCGACGCGGGCGTCAAAGCACTCGGCACCCAGCCGCAGCTCGCCGCACAGAAGGCCCGGGAGATTCTCGCGGTCGCCCCCCGCCACCTGCGCGGCGCACTCCTGCTCGGCGTCGCGCAACGCAAGCTCGGAGACCTCGCGGGCTCCGCGCAGGTACTGCAGTCGCTCGCGGCGGCGCGGCCCGAGTGGGCCCCGGCACAATACGAACTCGGCGTGACGCTCGGCATGTCGCGCCGCAATCGCGAGGCGCTCGCCGCACTGCACCGGGCCGTCCGGATCACGCCGGACATCGGCGAGGCCTGGCGCCTGATCGCCGACCTGCTGCTGTTGCTCGGCGACCCGTCGAGCGCCGACAAGGCCTACGCGAATCACATCGCCGTTTCGACCGGCAACCCGGATCTGCGCAGGCCTGCTGCAGCGCTGTGCGAGGATCGGCTCGACGAGGCGCAGCGGCTGCTCGAGGAGTACCTGGGCGAGCATGCCACCGACGCGCAAGCGATGCGGATGCTCGCGGAAGTGTTCGCACGCATGGGCCGGCTCGAGGAATCCGAGCAAATGCTGGCACGCTGTGTCGAGGTCGCGCCCGCGTTGCTGGCAGCGCGCTACAACCGCGCGGCGGTGCTCAAGAACCTTGGCCGGCCGGCTGAAGCGCTCACGGAACTGGACGTACTGCTCGCCGCCGAGCCGCGCAACCCGACCTACCTGAACCTGCGCGCGAACGCACTCACCAGCATCGGCGAGTACGACCGGGCGATCGCCGACTTCTCGGCGGTGCTCGCCCACTACCCGCTCAACGCCAAGATCTGGCTCGCGTACGGCCATACGCTGCGCACGGCCGGCCGGCGCGACGAATCGATTGCAGCGTATCGCCGCAGTCTCGAGCTTGCGCCCTCGCTCGGCGAATCGTACTGGAGTCTCGCCAACCTCAAGACGTTCCGCTTCGGCGAGGACGACATCGCCGCGATGCGCACGCAGCTTGCGCGCGACGACCTCGGTTTCGAGGACCGCGTGCATTTCCAGTTCGCGCTCGGCAAGGCGTTCGAGGACCTCAAGGAGTATGCGCCCTCGTTCGAGCATTATTCCGCCGGCAATGCCGTGCGTCGCGCGAACCTGCGCTACGACGCGGACGACACGCATCGTTTCGTCGAGCGCAGCAGGTCGGTATTCACGCGCGAGTTCTTCGAAGAAATGGCCGGCCACGGCTGTGAAGACGACGCGCCGATTTTCGTGGTCGGCATGCCGCGCTCCGGATCTACGCTCGTCGAGCAGATCCTCTCCAGCCACTCGCGCGTCGAGGGCACGATGGAGCTGCAGGACATGACGTACCTCGCCCGGTCCATGGTCGACGACCCGGCCAACCAGCCGCGACGGCTGTTTCCGGAAGTCGTGCAGGGTGTCGACGCGGCTACGCTGCGCCGCCTCGGCGAGCGTTACATCGCGCGGACACGGATTCATCGCAAGACCGCGGCGCCGCACTTCATCGACAAGATGCCGAACAACTGGATGCACGCGGGACTGATCCGCCTGATCCTGCCGAATGCGAAGATCGTCGACACGCGGCGCCATCCGATGAGCTGCTGCTTCTCGAACTTCAAGCAGCTGTACGCGCGCGGTCACCAGTTCTCGTACTCGCTCGAGGACATCGCGCGTTATTACCTCGACTACGTCGACCTGATGGCCCACTTCGACGCGGTGCTGCCGGGGCGCGTGCACCGCGTGGTCTACGAGCACCTGGTCGAGGACACGGAGGCGGAAGTGCGCCGGCTGCTCGACTACTGCGGACTGCCTTTCGAAGACGCCTGCCTGCGCTTCTACGAGACCGAGCGCGCGGTGCGCACGCCGAGCTCGGAGCAGGTGCGCCAGCCGATCTTCCGTGAAGGCATCGAGCAGTGGAAGAACTACGAGCCCTGGCTTGCGCCGCTCGCGAACGCGCTCGGCGCCGTGCTCGACACGTATCCGGAAGCGCCGCCGCGATGATCGCGGCGGCAAGGTCAGCCCGGCGCGTAGCCGAACTTCTCGACCCACGGCGCCAGCACCTGCAGCACGGGCTCGAGCTGCGCGCGATACGCTCGCCACTGCCCCGACCCGTCGAACAGCCCGCGGCGCACCTGTGACGCGCTCGGCGTGCTGATCGCCCGCGCCGCGGCCGTGCGCTCGAACCGACGCACCGCGTCGGTCCACTCGGCGCCGACGAACTGCGCGAGCGCGCGCGTCCGCTCGTCGAAATTCGCGACCAGGCGTTCGTACTCGACCACGTGCACCCGCAGGCCGAGCGCCGTGACGTGACGTTCGGTGAGGCGCATGGCAGCGTCGTAGTGCCGCGCGATCGCTTCTATGCTGGTGAGCTGGTACGTGAGCGCGTTGGCGACGAAATTCCGTCGGTAGCAACTCAGTACGACGTCACGCGGATCGCGCCGGCAGAACACGACCCGCGCCTGCGGGAACAGCCGGGCGATCATCGGCAGCTTGATGCCGTAGAGCGGCGACATGTCGACGAAGACCTTGCCGTCCACGTCGGGGACGGCCTCGCGCACGCGCGCCCAGTATGCAGTGCGCGCCTGGTCCGCCAGTGCCTCGTCTAGCGGCTCGAGGTGTGCGAGCGCCGCGGCGTCCTTGAGGAACGCGAGATCGGCCGTGGCCAGCGTCGCCCCTTCCTCGAGCACGCGCACGTCCGGCAGCGACGCGAGGATCGTCTCGACCAGCGTGACGCCCGAG
>DASUMQ010000207.1:0-4566 GCA_036277615.1 Steroidobacteraceae bacterium | reverse complement strand
CCCTTGCGCTTCGCGGCATCGAGCGTGCGCTTGGCACGGACGAGTTCGTCACCCTCGAACAAGCCCGAGTCGATGCCCTTCTTCATCACGCGCTCGGCCTCCTGCCCGAAGCCGCCGATCACGAGCGCCTGGGTCATGTCGACGTACTGGCGGGTCTCCTTGAGCGCGCCGACGTCCTCGGCGAGGCGATAGAGCGCCATGAGCTCGTCGTCGTGCTTGGTCACCTTGAGGAACCCGTCCAGCACGCGGACCCAGGTGTCCTCCGAGGGGTAATACCGCAGCAGTTGTTCGAGCGCGCGCTGCGTACCGGCAGTGTCGCCGAGCTCGTAGTTGGAGCGCAGCACGAGCTGCAGCAGGTCCTGGCTGGGCGTGCCGCCGGCCTTGATGATTCGCTCCGCCGCCGCGATCGCGCCCTTGTAGTCCTTCTGCTGGTAATAGGCGTTCGCGACGAGCAGCTGCATGTCCTTGTCGCCCGGGACGGACTTGAGATACTGCTGTGCCGTCTGCGCCGCCTTGCCGTAGTTCCCGGCGCGCGCGTAAAGCTGCGAAAGCGTCTTCGTGCGCTGGACCCGTTCGCCGGCAGGCATCTGCCCCGACGCGATCTGCCCTTCGAGCACCTTCGCGGCATCGGCGTTGCGACCCTGCTGGAGGTACACGTACCAGAGCATCTCGTTGATCTTGTACTGTTCGAACGCCGTCTTGCCGGGCGCGGCATCCGCTTCACGGATCTTGCCGAGCGCCTGGTCCCAGCGCTTTCTCGCGACGGCATCCTGCGCGGCCTTCAGTGGCACGCCGACCTTCTGGCTGACCGTCTGCTGCGCCTCGGCCGTGACCGGGAGCATCAGCATCGTGCCCGCGACGCCCAGCCAGCCCGCGATCGCGAACGTGGTGCCGAGAACGAAACTCGCCTTCCTCATCGAATGAATCTCCAGGGGAGTCGAACCCCGCTCACAAGCAAAAAGCCGCCGGCGTTCATCACCCCGGCAGCTCCCTCTAAGTAGACCCCATGGACCTCGTCCCCCGTCAGGCGAACAAGGCCTCTGCCCTTACATGAACTGCTCGTTACCCACGAAACCGATCTTGAGCAGACCGTTGCGCTGCGCCGCCGCCAGTACTCGCGCCACGACGTCGTAGGACGCACGCTTGTTGGGACGGATGTGCAGCTCCGGCTGCGGATCGTTGGCGGCCTCGCGCCGGAAGTACGTGTCGAGCGAATCCACCGTGACCGGCGTGCCGTTCCAGAGCACGGTGCCGTCGAAGTCGATCTCGAGCTGGATCACGACCGGGTCCGCCTGCTGTTGCGGCGCGTTCGTCGGTCGCGGCATGTCGAGCTTGACCGCGTGCGTCATCACGGGAATCGTGATGATGAACATGACCAGCAGCACGAGCAGGACATCGATCAACGGAGTCATGTTGATGTCCATCATCGGGGCCGCATCTGCGCCGCCTTCGCCAACACTCATTGCCATTCGAATAACTCCCGGGTGACCGGACTCTCAGCGGCCGAGACCGCGGTCGGGCTCGGTGATGAAGCCGATCTTCTGGATGCCGCCGCGTTGCGCCAGCACGATCACACGGCCGATGTGCTCGTAGGCGGTGCCGCGGTCGCCGCGGACGTGGATCTCCGGCTGCGGATCCATGACCGCCACCGACTTGATGCGGGTGAGCAGCAGGTCCTGCGTCGGCACCAGCATGGTGTTCCAGTACACGTTCCCTTCCCGATCGACCGCGATGTTGATGTTCTCGGGCTTGGTCTGGGTCGGGATGTTCGCAGCCTTCGGCAGTTCCACCTTCACCGACTGCGTGATCACCGGGATGGTGATCAGGAAGATGATGAGGAGCACCAGCATCACGTCCACGAGCGGCGTGACGTTGATTTCCGAGATGGCCTTGTCGTCGTCGCCCGGCTCGCCCGCAATGGACATGCTCATCGTGTCTTCCTCCGGCCGTTATCGACCGTCGCTTACTTCTTCGGCGCGCCGGCGATGACCTTGGCGCCCGCACCTTCGACGCGCGAACCGCTGACGATCACCTGCTCGAGGTCGTTCGAGAACAGCTTGACCTTTTCCATGATCTGCTTGTTGCGACCAAGCAGGAAGTTGTAGCCGAGCACGGCCGGCACCGCGACCGCGAGGCCGATGGCCGTCATGATGAGCGCTTCACCGACCGGGCCCGCCACCTTGTCGATCGAGGCCTGGCCGGCCACGCCGATCGCAACGAGCGCGTGATAGATGCCCCACACGGTGCCGAACAGGCCGATGAACGGCGCGGTCGAACCGGTCGTGGCGAGGAACGGCAGCTGCGTCGAGAGCGCGCTGCCGATGCGCGCCGTGGCGCGGGCGAGCACGTTGTCGATCCACTCGTGCAGCGGGACCTGCTGGGTCAGGCGCTCGTCGTGGTGCTCCGCGGCGTCGATCGCCTCGGCCGCCATGGCCTTGAAGATGTTGCCCTTGCCGGTGAGCTTGTTGACGCCCGCCTTGATGTTGTCGGCCGCCCAGAACTGCTTGTCGGCTTCATTGGCCTGGCGCAGCAGACGACGCTGCTCCCACCACTTCGTGAAGATGATGAACCAGGAATAGGCAGACATCAGGACGAGCAGGATGAGCACGCCCTTCGCGACGAAATCGCCCTGGGCCCAGAGGGCTTGAATTCCGTATGGGTTGTCGACGGTAACGCTTTCGGTGGCCATGGGGATCGGTTCCTGTGTCTGGGTCTGACTGGTGGAGGCGATGGTTCGGGATTGTTCGGACGAGTATCGACCGGTCGGATCAATCGGTCAGGCGGAACGTGACGGCGAACGTGTGCCACATGGCGACGGGCTTGCCGTCCTCCTTGCCGGGCACGAACTTCCAGTTGCGCTGCACTTCCTTGACGGCGGCTTCGTCGAGTTTCGGGAAGCCACTGCTCTTGACGACCGACACTTCGCTGCAGCGCCCGGCCTCGCTCACGAGGCATTTCAGCTGGACCGTGCCCGCCTCACCGGCGCGCCGCGAGGCCGGCGGATACTCGGGCAACGTCGTCCGCGCTCCGCGACCGGACGTCGAGGGAGGCGTCTTGACCCCCGCGCTCTTCACGGGCGCCGGCGGCGGCGGCGGTGCCTGCACGACCGGACGCTGCGTCACGGCGGTGATGGTGTTGGTCGGGGCGGTCTCGACCGAGATCGCAATGTCGACCTCGGGTGGCGGCACGTACGGCGGCGGCTGCTCGATGTCGGGCGGCGGCGGCGGCGGTTCGCTGTCGTCCTCGGGCAGCTCCTCGATGATCTTGGTCTCGACGGGGCCGATGACGGTCTGGACCATCTTGGCGCCGAGACCCGAGGCGAGGACCCAGAAGAACAGACCGTGGATGACGACGACCAGCGCGAACGCAAGCGTGCGCTTGCTGTTTTTTGACGGATCGTCGATCGAATAACTGTAAGCCACTTCCCCTCCACTAACGTGGGCACGATGACGCGCCGGCCTTGTACCGGCGGCCCCTCGGGACCGCCGACACTACAAGACCATCAACACCCTCGCAACCCCCGCCACGACCCCGCACAGGCTCCTGCAAGCCGCGGAGTCCTGTCGGTTCCCTGCTCACGCGATTGCCGCGACGGGGCGGCGATGATGACGCACTGCATCATGCGGTGACGTCACTCGAATCGATCGGGCCCGAGGACGATGTTCGACGGTCCCGATCCGTCAGCGGGTCGCGACTTTACCGACGAGTAAAGATCAACACAATAGTCCCGGCTGCTCCGGCGACGACCTTTGCGCGAGGACTTGGCTTCCCGCCGCGTGTCGTGCTACGCGTTGCGGCCTTCCTACACCTTGACCGCACGGCCGGCCGTTCGGTTCCCTGCGCTTGCGACCCCCGCGCCGCCGACACGATCCGTCACGGCACCCAGCGAAGCGCTGCTGACGAGTTCGGCGTACTTCGCCAGCACGCCGCGCGTCGCGTAGGGCGCTCGTGGTTGCCAGGCTGCGCGTCGAGACGCAAGTTCGCCGTCCGGCACGTCCAGCGCGACCTGGCGCCGGGTCGCGTCGATGCGGATGGTGTCGCCGTCGCGCACCAATGCGATGGGCCCGCCGAGCGCCGCCTCAGGTGAGACGTGACCCACGACGAATCCGTGGCTGCCGCCGGAGAAACGGCCGTCGGTCAGGAACGCGACGTCCTTGCCGAGCCCCTTGCCCATGATCGCGGCGGTCGGGCTCAGCATCTCGCGCATGCCCGGGCCGCCACGCGGGCCTTCGTACCGCACGATGATCACGTCGCCGGCGACCACCTTGCCGTCGAGGATCGCCTGCAGCGTCGCTTCCTCGCCGTCGAACACGCGGGCACGGCCCGTGAAGCTCAGGCCTTCCTTGCCGCTGATCTTGGCAACCGCACCCTCGGGCGCGAGGTTGCCGTACAGCACGACCAGATGACTTTCGGGCTTCAGCGGGCGCGTGAGCGGCCGCACGATGTCCTGGCCCGCCGGGTACGGGGGCACCCGGACCAGGTTCTGGCGCAGGGGCTTGCCGGTCACGGTCAGGCAATCGCCATGCAGCAGTCCCGCGTCGAGCAGCGACTTCATGAGCGGCTGGA
>DASUMQ010000206.1:0-3432 GCA_036277615.1 Steroidobacteraceae bacterium | reverse complement strand
ACCGAGCTTCTCGGCGAGCAGCCCCTCTTCCTTGTCGGTCGCCTCCAGCACGACGGCCGCGCAGCCGTCGCCGAACAGGACGGACACGCCGCGGTTGTCCCATTCCATGAACGCGGAGATCAGCTCGCCGCCGACGACGACTGCATTCTTGACGACGCCGGTCCGGATCAGCGCATTGGCGGTGCTGAGCGCGTACAGGAAACTGGTGCACGCAGTGTTGACGTCGTACGCGGCGGCCCGCTTGGCGCCGAGCCGCACCTGCAGCCCCGAGGCCTGGTTCGGCACCTGGTCGTCGAAGCTGCAGCTGCCCATGACGATCAGTTCGACGGCGGTCGGATCGAGCCCGGCGCAGGCCAGGGCCCGCATGGCTGAGACGTACGCCAGCTCGCCCAGCGACACGTGCGAAATGCGCCGTTCCTTGATGCCGGTGCGACTGGTGATCCAGTCGTCGTTCGTGTCGAGGAAGGTCGCCAGGTCGGCGTTGGTCAGGACGTTGGGCGGAAGGCATTTACCCCAGCCCGTGATGGCGGCGTGCGTCAAGACTCCCCCCAGGGACCGGTCCGGAAAAGGTGCGTCACTTTACCACCGCGGCCTTCGCTCGGACCGACCGGCCGCCCCCCGATGGCGCCGCACTGGGATGAATCCCCTGACCTCGGGCAGCCCTCGCGCAGCGCAGCCGGCTTTGCGCCGCGCCGGCCCTGTGGAATGATCGGTGCGCCACGCGACCGCCGCGGGCGCATCGGGAGCACGCGGTTGACGGCCCACCTTCCACGACGTTCGACCGCGGAGCGCTGACGGTGGCCCGCAAGCCGTCGACCTCACGACATTGGTGGGTGCTGGCCGCGCTCGCGATCGGCATCGTCGCCGGGGCCTCGATCGACCACGCAGGCGGCCCGGCCTTGCACCGAGCGGCACTGATCGTCGAAGGCATCGGCACGCTCTGGCTCAACGCGCTGCGCATGACGGTCGGCCCGCTCGTGTTCTCGATGCTCGTCGCCGCGGTCGCCGGCGTGTCGGACGCAATGGCGACGGGTCGCCTCGCGACGCGCGCGATCGGTTGGTTCGTGTGGCTGCTCCTGCTCGCGGGCGTGCTCGCGGTCGTGTTGTCGCAGGCACTGCTCGCGCTGTGGCCGGTCGATCGCGTGATTGCGGACGCGTTCCTGGCCGGCGTCGGCGGCGCCCCCGCCGAGGCCGCGCGCACCGCGACCTGGACCGACTGGATGACGCAGCTGCTGCCGCCGAACATCATCGCAGCAGCCGCCGACAATGCGATCCTCGCGCTCGTGGTGTTCGCGAGCCTGTTCGGATTTGCCGCGACCCGCCTGCCGCAACCGCAACGGCTCGCGCTGACGACGTTCTTCGGGGCGATGGCCGAGGCGATGGTCGTGATCGTGCACTGGGTCCTGCTCGTCGCCCCGATCGGCGTCTTCGCACTGGCGCTCGGAGTCGGACGCCAGGCCGGGGTCGGCGCCGCCGGCCTCCTGCTGCAGTACGCCGTGGCGGTCGCGCTCGTGATCGCAATCGGGAGTCTCGCGATCTACGTCGTCGTCGCGCTGCGCGGGCACGTGCCGGTCCGGCGGTTTGCGCTCGAGGTTGCGCCGGTCCAGGTGGTGGCTGCGAGCACGCAGAGTTCGCTCGCGACGTTGCCGGCCATGATCGAGTGTGCGCGCGAGCGTCTCGACGTTTCGCCGCGCGTGTCCGGCCTCGTGCTGCCGCTCGCGGTCGCGGTGTTTCGCTACACGAGTCCGCTCGGCAACCTCGGCGTCTGCTTTTTCGTGGCCGCAATGTACGGCCTCGAGCCGAGCCTGTGGCAGGTGACGGTCGCGATCGTGGTGGCGTTTGCGATCAGCGTGGGCTCGGTCGGCCTGCCGGGCCAGGTCTCCTTCATCGCGAGCGTCGCGCCGATCTGTGCGGCGCTCGGCCTGCCGATCGAGGTGCTCGGCATCCTCGTCGCGGTCGAGATCATTCCGGACATCGTCCGCACGATCGGCAACGTGACGGCCGATGTCGCGGTGACGACCCTGGTCGACGAACCGTCAGCCGACGCGTGAAGTGCGGCCCACAGCGCGGGCGGTTCGGGTTCGGATTCAGTCCGCAAGAGCGTCACGGGCCATGGACGGCCCGTGCCGAGCCCGCATGGATGCGTCTTACTGGCGTCGCTTGCGGACTGGATCCGGACCCGGAGCGGCCGCGCATAGACTGCGGCATCACGCCGCTTTTGACTTCGCTCTACGTTTGGGCGCGGCGTCGCGCGCTGCGGCCACCTGACGCTTGACTGCGCGATCGGAGAACGACGGTTGCTGCGGCGGCTCGAGCCCGGTCTCGGCCTTGCACCGCGACTTCAGCTCGTCGATCGACTCGAACCCGCGGTCGAACAGCGGCACCGGACCGCGTTCGGTTCGGATCTGCGCGCGCAGTCTTTCGGTCGCCGCCTCGTCGACGGTGAGATCGTCCAGGATCACGACGCCGTAGTTACGCGCGCCTTCGCGAGTCACGAGTCCCGCCTCGACGTCGAAGCGCACGCGCTCCACTTCGCGCTCGAGCGGATCGCCGCAGCCCCCGCCGCCCCAGGTGTCGTAGATCAGCAGGTCGTCTTCCTCGACCCTGATCCGATCGACCTTCGAGGGCAGCAACTGTTCGGTGCCGTCCTTGCGTACGAGCAGCTTGCGGCTGCGCGCGCCGGGCAGGCCGCCGTTGACGCCCCACGGGAACGTGAGCCAGCGGTCGTCGTGGATCGAGATCTCCCCGGGCTCGAGCAGGCGGTAGCCGATTCGCAGCCCGTTGCCGCCTCGGTTCCTGCCGGCGCCGCCCGTGTCCGGGATCGTCTCGTAGGTCTCGATCCGGAGCGGAAAATAGCTCTCGAGGAACTCGTTCGGCACGTTCGTGAACGACGGCCACAGCGAATGCCCGTCCGGGCCGTCGCCGAACGGCTTACCCGGGATGCCGCCGAAGCCGATCTGGTAGAGCTGGTACCACTCGCCGTTGCGGTTGTAGCCCGAGTACATGAAGTGCGGGCTGTCCGAGAATCCGGCCGCGCACATGAACGCGGGATTGCCCTGCCCGAGCAGGCCGCCGAGGATGTCGAAGATGCGGCCGAGCGCGTGGGTGCGGCACGACAGCGCCGCGGGCTTCAACGGCTTCAGCAGCGTGCCCGCTGGGATGCGGACTTCCATCAGGTCGTAGAAGCCGTCGTTGAACAGGATCTGCGGGTCGAACACCATGATCATGTACACGCCGGCGAACATCTTGAACATCTCCTCGTTCAACAGGAAGTTGATCGAGGAGATCGATTGCGGGTCGGTGCCCGCGAAGTCGAAGATGCACTTGTCCCCTTCGCGCCACATCGAGCACGCGATCTTGTACGGGCCCATGCCGAGGCCGTCGTCGCAGATGTAGTCCTCGAAGTACTGCTTGCTCTCCGGCACCGTGCGG
>DASUMQ010000205.1:0-11782 GCA_036277615.1 Steroidobacteraceae bacterium | reverse complement strand
TCGCAACCATCGGCGCTCGTCACTGCACAGAATCCGACGCCGCTCGTGGAGGCGGACCGATGGGCACTCTGGGCCGCGCACCGCGACGAGGGAGGGGCCATGCTCGAACTGCGACCCAGCTGCGAATGCTGCGACCGCGATTTGTGGGCGGAGTCGGCCGACGCGCGCATCTGCTCGTTCGAATGCACGTTCTGCGCCGAATGCACGGACGGCAAACTGCTCGGGCGCTGCCCGAACTGCGGCGGCGAGCTCGTGCCACGCCCGCGCCGGCCGGCGTCGAAACTCGCGCAGTTTCCGGCGTCGACGCAGCGCGTCTTCAAGCCGGCAAGCTGTGGCGGCGGCTGACGCCTGAGGCCGTTGAGGACGCAGACGACGGTCATGCCGCGCAGGAGAGAACCCGGGCCACCGGACGGGCCCACGCCCGAGCCGACCAGGGACGCCATCGACCGCTGCCGTCGATGCGAGCTCTGGCAACCCGCCACGCAGGGCGTGAACGGCGAAGGATCGCCGGCTGCCACTATCGTTCTGGTGGGCGAGCAGCCGGGCAATGACGAAGACCTCGCCGGCCGCCCGTTCGTGGGTCCGGCCGGCCGGCTGCTGCGAGAACTGCTCGAGCGGGCCGGCATCGCGGACGCCGAAATCTTCCTGACCAACGCGGTGAAGCACTTCTATTTCGAACTGCGCGGCAAGCGGCGCATCCACAAGACGCCGTTGCAGCGACACGTCGCGGCGTGCCACGTCTGGCTCGAAGCCGAACTCGAAAAGGTGCGGCCGCGAGTGATCGTCACGCTCGGCGCGACGGCGCTCGCCGCGGTGCTGGGCCGGCGCCTCTCGATCGCCGAGGCCCGAGAAGCTTCGCTCTTGCACGAACCGACCGGCACCCCCGTGCTGGCCACGTATCATCCGTCGGCCGTCTTGCGCGTGCCGGACCCCACGGCCCGCGAGGCGTTGCGCAACCAACTGCTCGGTGACCTGCGACGGGCTCGCACGCTGGCGTCGCGCAGGCGAAGGAAGTAGGGAGCCGTGTCGAAGCTCGAACTGCGGGTACCGCCGGTCATCGTCGTCGCCGTCTGCGCGCTCGCGATGTGGCTCATCGCGCGCGACCTCGCGCCGGGGCCGCTGAGCGTGCCGGCCAGGCTCGGCCTCGCGGCCGTGCTCGGAGTCGTCGGCGTGATGCTTGCGTTTGCGGGCGTTCGTGAATTTCGCGCGGCGCGCACTACGGTCAATCCCCTGCAGCCCGAGCAGGCGGCGTCGATGGTCACGAGCGGCGTCTATCGCTTCACGCGCAATCCGATGTACCTGGGCATGTTCTGCCTGCTCGCGGCGTGGGCGGTGTGGCTCGGCCGGCTCGCGCCGTTGCTGGTGGGCCTTCCCGCGTTCGTGCTGTACCTGAATCGCTTCCAGATCCTTCCCGAGGAACGGGCGCTCGAGCAGCGCTTCGGCGCCGCGTTCCGCGAGTACGCCGCGCGCGTCCGGCGCTGGCTCTGACGACCGCGTTTGGCAACGCGAAATCGACGGGTCATGCTGCGCCCATGACGCAGGAGGCACTGATCGTGCACCGCCCGGTCGGCCCGCCCAGGCAGCTCGTCCTGCTGTTCCACGGGCTCGGCGCCGATGAGCACGACCTGCGCCCGGTCGGCGATCGGCTTGCAGCGGAGTATCCGCAGGCGCTGGTCGTCAGCGTACGCGCCCCCGAAATCTCGGATTTCGGCTTTGGCTTCCAATGGATCTCGCCCACCGCGCTCGACGACGCACGACGCATCGAGCGTGTCGCCGCGGCGATGCCGGCGTTCGTCGCAGCCGTGCGGAATTGGCAGGCGGACGCCGGACTCGGGGCCGAGGCGACCGTCCTCGTGGGTTTCTCGCAGGGCGCCATGATGGTGCTCGAAGCGGCTGCGCACGCGGGCGAACCTCCGCTGGCCGGACGCGTCGTGGCGATCGCCGGCCGGTTTGCGCAGCTGCCGCAGTGTGTCTCTTCCGACACGACCCTGTTCCTGGTGCACGGCAAATCCGACGCCGTCGTCCACTACGGCCACACGGTCGCGGCCGCACGCCACCTCGTCGAACTCGGCGCCGACGTGGTGGCGGACGTGATTCCGTTCATCGGTCACGAGATCCCCGCCGAAGTCCTCGACCTGATCGTGGAACGGCTCAGGGCCCACGTCCCGCAGCGGCACTGGGAGGCTGCGATGCGCGGTGCGCCGCCTGCGACGGGCGACACCCAGTAGGATATCGGCAGGCCCACAATGAGCCCACACACTGGACGGAGTCCATGAACGCACCCGCCTACCCTGGCATCGCCCACGACCCGACTCCCGACCCCGGGCTCGTCACATACACGCACTGGATGTACGCGCTGCACGCGGCGAGCGCCCTGATCGGTGCGTTCACGGGAGCGTTCATTGCGACGGCATTCGTCGGGACGTTGCCGTCGATCATCGCGGTGATCATGAATTACGTGAAGCGCAGCGATGCACGGACCACATACCTCGACTCGCACTTCAGCTGGCAGTTGCGGACTTTCTGGTTTGCGGTGCTCTGGGTAATCGTGATCAGCGTCGTGTCGTTCCCGCTCGTATTCCTGTTCGGCCTGGGACTCATCACGTGGTGGGTCGGCGGCGTGCTGCTCGGGCTGTGGATCAGCTATCGCGTCGCGCGCGGCTGGCTGCGGCTGCGGGACGCGCAACCGATCTGATCCTGCGGTAACCTGTCGCACCCTGCGACCCGCCCCCCCTGCGGCGCGCCGGGCGTTACGATTTCTCTTGCCCGGAGTTTCCGTATGGTCGTCGTCGCGGACAAGGTCGTGCTGATCCACTACACCCTCAAGAACGACGCGGGCAAGGTGCTCGACAGTTCGGCGGGCGGGGATCCTCTCGCGTACATCCACGGTCACGGCAACTTGATCCCCGGTCTCGAGCGCGAGCTCGAGGGAAAGCCGGCGGGTGAGAAGCTCAACGTGAAAATCGCGCCGGCCGACGGCTATGGCGAGCGCAACGCGGGGCTCGTGCAGCGCGTGCCACGACGCTCGTTCGGGAGTGCCGCCGTGAAGCCGGGCATGCAGTTCCAGGCGCAGACGTCGAGCGGCGAAGCCCGCCTCGCGACCGTAACGGGCGTGCAGGGCGACATGGTCACGGTGGACATGAACCACCCGCTCGCGGGCGAAAGCCTGCACTTCGAGGTCGAGATCACCGAAATCCGCGATGCCACCGAGGAAGAACTCGCGCACGGACACGTGCACGGGCCGGGCGGGCACCACCATCACTAGGGGATAGCGGATAGCGGATAGGGGATAGGGGATAGTGATCGAGAGCGCGCAGCGCCTTCTTCCACCATCCCCGATCCCCTACCCGCTATCCCCTTGCTCGCGCATTAGTACTTATGCGCCACCGTGACATTCCGGAAGCGAAAAACGCCGGGCGATAGCAAGCTATCGCCCGTAGTTTTCCTCCTGCGTGAACTCGGCCGGCTATCTTCGGATACGCCGGCCAATTTTTTCCCCGCGCCCGTTACCGCGGTATCGCCACGGTCGCGAAAGCGTGGTCAGCGACCTTCGGGCAGTACTCCTGGCTCACGTCGTTGTCGAAGCGGAAGTGGATGCCGGCGTAGATGCGGCTATCGGCCTCCTGCAGCGCGAGTGCCCAGAAGCTCGTGTAATGGCGCGTGACGTCCGGGAAGCCGGTGGCGCCTTTCCAGGTCACCGAGAAGTGGTACGTGTAGTCGTGGGTCTTGTCGGGGTCCAGTCCGAGGCCCTGCTCGAGGCTGCGCGCGGCGACCGCGCCGACGCAGGCCATGTTGCCCGGGTAGCTCGGATACGGTGGCGTCCCAATCAACGGTTCCCAGTTCGGCTCGGGGGCGGTGTCCGGGTTCAGATCGTCGAGTTGGCTGTTGATCGCCGTGACCGGGCGCCACAGGGCGTAGATGAACTTCCCGGACTGGCTGGTCATGAGCCCGTCGAGCAGCAAGGCGTTGGTCATCGCGTACTGGCGCGCGGCCTGCAGCAGTGTCAGGTGCTGCGACAGCACCACGTCGCGCACGACGTTGTTCCACAACACAAAGATGTTCGTGGTGGTGATTTCGACCGCCGCGAACAGCTTGGCCGTCTGCGTCTGCTCGGCCGAGCGCGTCGCGCTATTCTTCGAGCCGATCAGGCGGACCTCGTTGTAGTCCTCCGCGTAGGCCGCCGTGTTGATCTCCGGGAACCGGTGCGGCAGGAACTGCGTGTTGGTCTCGAGCGTAAACGGCAGCATGTATGGCACGTGCGTCAGCCCGACCGGAGCACCGGTGGTTTGCCACAGGCCCGCAATGGCCGGCAAAGAGTAGGGGCGCGCTGCCCCGGTCGCTCCGTCGTTCAGCCGCCATTCCAGGATCTTCGCAGCGACAGCCTTGCCGACGGCCACGCCTTGCGCGCGCAGTCCCGGCTGCGAAATGCGGGCGAGTTGCGCTGCGAGCAGTGCGTCATAGGCCGGCAGGGCCGTCGCGGCGGTCGGCTGGTTCTTCATCAGTTCGTAGATGACGTCGTGTGCCGCCTGGGCGGCCGCCGCTTCGAGCGATGCGCCCGAGGATGCCCCGACGCGGGTATGGAACGGCGTGTATTGCCGCGCGATTGAGTTCATCGCGTCGAACTGCGCGATGTGCATCGCTGCGTACCATCGGGTGGCTGCCGGCCCGCCGGTCCCTCCGATGGTGGCCTGCAACGTCTGGTTCCACTCGATCACGACCGTCGGATCGGTGTCCGCGGCCGTCGCGATCGACGGTGACAACAGCATCAGGTTCGCCGCGGCCGCGACGAACCACGTTTTGTTAAGTGACATTTCGTTGACTCCGTGGCGTCTGCACGCCTTTGTTTTCGCAGATTTTTTTGCTAGAACCCCGTGCTCCGTTGCCGCGGCATCCGTGCACCGTGTACGCCGGACGAGAGCATGTCTAGAATCGGGCGAGCGGGTAAGCGAGTCCTTGGAAAATCCTGAAGACTTGTGATTTCTGCTGACGGGGAGGGTTCACGCTCGATGGGCGAGGCCGCGTGCCGCTGGGTGTATGAGTTTGGCGAGTTCCGCCTCGACGCCTGCCGACGCGTGCTGAGCGTGGGCGCGGACGGTGCTCGCATCCAGGTCGCGCCGAAAGTCTTCGATGCCGCGTTCTACTTCGTGCAGCGTGCCGGTGAGCTGATCCCGAAGGAACGGATGCTGGCCGACCTGTGGCCCGGCGTCGTCGTCGAGGAGAACAGCCTGACCCAGCTGATCTCCGAACTTCGGCACGCGTTCGGCGAGACGCGGGGCGACAACCGCTACATCGTGACGGTGCCGCGTCGCGGCTACCAGTTCGTGGCGGAGGTCAAGCGCGTTCCGATCGCGCCGACGTCTCCTCCCGTGCCGGACCGTTCGATCGCCGTACTACCGTTCGGCAACCCGGGGCATGCCACCGAGGACGACCTGCTCGCAACCGGAATTCCCGAGAGCATCCGGCACCGGCTGGCCGGTCTAAGCGGCCTGCGCCTCGTCGCGCATGAATCGCCGTCGCTGCCGTTGCGCGGTCAACATGGCGACGCGCGCGCGATCGGGCATCGTCTCGGCGCGCGTTACCTGGTCCAGGGCACCGTGCAGCATCTCGGGTCGCACCTGCGGGTCACCGCCCAGCTGGTCGACGCGATCGACGGCTCGCACCTGTGGTCCCTGCGCGTGGACCGCACGACCGTCGACGTCTTCGTCTTCGAGGACGACGTGGCGCAGCAGGTGGCCTGTGCCGTGTGCCGCAGCCTGCTCGGCACGGCGCCGGTGGACGCGACGGAACCGCCGGTCGTCGCGCAGGGCGGCTTGAGCGCCTAGCGCGGCGCGGGCCCGGCTCCCACGGGCGGCAGCGGCTTGCGGACATTGCCGTCGAGCGCCGCGAGCGTGGCGGCATCTCGACCATAGACGTCGTTGCGGAAGATCACCTGACCGTCGGGCCGGGGCTGTGCGGTCCAGTACAGGATCAGCACCGGCACCGGTTTCGCCAGCGTGACCGTGCGAGTCTGCTTGGCGTCGACCAGCCGCTGCATCGACTGCTGCGTCCACTGCGCATCGTTCAGGACGAGCTCGGCCAGCTCGAACGGCTTCTGCACGCGGATGCACCCGGAGCTGAACGTGCGCTGGTCCTGCTCGTACAGCGATTTCGCGGGCGAATCGTGCAGGTACACGAGGTGCGGGTTGGGGAACATGATCTTGACCAGCCCCAGCGCATTGTCCGGGCCGGCGTCCTGCCGGAACTGGTATGGCGGCAGTCGCCCCGGACCGTAGCGATGCCAGTCGATCGAGTACGGGTCGACTTCACGTCCGCTCGCGTCGAGCACGCGTATGTGCATGCGCCGCAGCGCGCCGGGATTGCGCTTGAGTTCCGGCAGCTTGTCCTTGACCAGGATGCCGGGCGGAATCGTCCACGTCGGGTTGAACACGACGTACGTGATCAATGAGCGGAAGATCGGTGTCTCCCGCTCGTCGCGGCCGACCACCACGCGCGACGTCCAGACCGGCACGTCGTCGCGGAAGTACGACACGTAGAAGCCCGCGACGTCGACCAGCACGAACTCGCCCTTGATTTCGTGCAGCGTCCAGCGTGCGCGCTCGAGATTGACGCGGATCTGGTCGATGCGCGCGGCGACGGGCACGTTCAGCGCGCGCACGGTCCCCGGACCGACCACCGCGTCGGCAGTGAGCCCGTGGCGCTCCTGGAAGAACTTCACGGCCGCTTCGAGCGCCGGATCGAAAAACGCCTCGTCGACGGGTGGGCCGAGGGCGTTCGGAATTGCCGCGACCGCCGTCGGCGCCGCGAGGTCCCGCGTCACGAGCAGGCGCCGACGCAGCGTTGCCACGCGCGGATCCGTCATCCCGGGACGCAGCGTCGCGCCTGCGGCCATCTGCGGCCACCCGCCCGCGGCGGCGATCGCGCGATAGTCCCGCAGTCGATCGCGGCCGCGCTGGTACCAGACGTGCTGGGGACGCGCCGCCTCGAACGTCTCGCGAACCTGCCCGGCCGCGAGACGCTCCGACAGGCGCTCGAGCCCGCGTTCGACCTCGACCGGTCGCTCCGGGAAGTTCCACTGCGAGCTGAGTTCGTGCGGGTCGACCTTGCCGAGGTACAGGTGCCAGGCCGCGAGCATGAAGGCATCGGTCGCGACGAGTTCGAGGTTGGCGAAATCGGCGGGCGTCAGCGTTCCAATGCGGGCGTCGAGCCGGTACGAACGCAATGCATCGACGTGGTAGTCGGCCGGGGCGAGCCCGTCGTTGACCAGCTCGTCGATCGCACCCACGAGCGCGTCGAGGCGGGCGCGCTCCTGCCAGGCCGGTTGGAACTGGCGCGATTCGTAGAATTTCGCGACGAGGTCGTCGAGTACGACCCTGGCGCCGCGTATGTCGCTGGGCTGCTCGTAACGCAGACGGTCGACGCGCTCACGGATCGCCTCCGTGAGGGCCGACGGCACCGTGCGCTCGGCCAATGGGACGGCGGCGGTCGCCGACGGTTGCGCGAAACAGGAGGGGGCCGCGCCGACGATGAGCGTGACGGCGGCCAGTGCGGGCGCAGTCCACGCCGCGAATCCACGATTCATCTTCTTCCTCTCAGCTCCGCACGATCCTCGCGTGCAGGTCGTACGCGTCGGCTCCGAGGACTTCCACGTGCGCCCAGTCACCGGCGCTCAGCGTTCGACCGGGCTTCGCGATGCGCACGATCCCGTCGATCTCCGGCGCGTCGGCCGCGGACCGTGCGACGGCGCCGTGGGCGTCGACGTGGTCGACGAGCACGTGGAGGCTACGGCCAACCTTCGCGGCGAGCTTTTCCGCGCTGATCGAGGCCGCGAGTTCCATGAACCGGTCGAGTCGCTCCTGCTTGAGCGCGTCGGGCACCGGGTCCGGCAGCGCATTGGCCGCGGCGCCCTCCACCGGCGAGTACTTGAAGCAGCCGACGCGGTCGAGCCGCGCTTCGCGCAGCCAGTCGAGCAGCAGGTCGAAGTCGGCGTCGGTCTCGCCGGGAAAGCCGACGATGAACGTGCTGCGAAGCGTGAGGTCCGGACAGCTCTCGCGCCAGCGACGAATCCGTTCGAGCGTGTTCTCGGCGTGCGCCGGACGCTTCATGAGCTTGAGCACGCGCGGACTGCCGTGCTGGAACGGGATGTCCAGGTACGGCAGCACCTTGCCCTCGGCCATCAGCGGAATCACGTCGTCGACGTGCGGATACGGATAGACGTAATGGAGCCGGACCCACGCGCCGAGCGAGCCCAGCGATCGCGCGAGGTCCGCGAAGCGCGCCTTGACCGGCTTGCCGCCCCAGAATCCGGTGGCATACCGGAGGTCCGAACCGTAGGCACTCGTGTCCTGCGAGATCACGAGCAGTTCCTTCACGCCGGCCTTCACGAGACGCTCGGCCTCGAGCATCACCTCGCCGATCGGGCGGCTCGCGAGGTCGCCGCGCATCGACGGGATGATGCAGAACGTGCAGCGGTGATTGCAGCCTTCCGAGATCTTGAGATAGGCGTAGTGGCGTGGCGTGAGCCGGATGCCCTGCGGCGGCACCAGGTCGAGGAACGGGTCGTGCAGCGGCGGCAACTGCTCGTGCACGGCTGCAACGACTTCCTCGTACGCGTGCGCGCCGGTCACCTTGAGGACGCTCGGGTGACGGTCGGTGATCGTCTCCGGCCGCGCGCCGAGACAGCCGGTGACGATGACCTTGCCGTTGCGCGCGACGGCCTCGCCGATCGCCTCCAGCGACTCGTGGACGGCGTCGTCGATGAAGCCGCAGGTGTTGACCACGACGAGGTTGGCGTCTTCGTACGTGCCGACGACGTCGTAGCCTTCGGCGCGCAGGCGCGTGAGGATGCGTTCGGAGTCGACCAGTGCTTTCGGGCAGCCGAGCGACACGAAGCCGATGCGGGGAGGGGTGGAGGACAAGGAGAGTGTTTCGCGGTTGGCGGTTGGTAGGACGGCGCTTCGCGCCGAGGTCTGCACCTCTCCGCGATGGCGGGAGCGATCTGCCGCGGGCCAGGCTAGGGCCGCTGCGGACGACATTGTAAGTCAAGCTGCCGTTCGGATCGTCCTGCGCCGCCGCCGCTTCGGAGCGAGTCGACAGGCCCCGTCCGGCCGGGTTTGAATCGCCCGGTCCGGCCCCATAACCGGGGTTCTCACGGGAGGTGCCTCATGCAGGAGATCCGGCGCGGCGAGGACCGCGGCTACGCCGACCACGGCTGGCTCAGGTCGTACCATTCGTTTTCGTTTGCGGGGTATCACGACCCCGCGCACGTCCAGTTCGGTCCCCTGCGGGTCATCAACGAAGATCGCGTCGTGCCCGGCGCGGGCTTCGGCACGCACGGCCACCGTGACATGGAGATCCTGAGCTACGTGCTCGAGGGCGAACTCGCGCACAAGGATTCCACCGGCACGAGCTCCACCATCCGGCCCGGGGACGTGCAACGCATGAGCGCCGGCACCGGCGTGATGCACAGCGAGTTCAATGCGTCGCAGGAGCGGCCGGTGCATTTCCTGCAGATCTGGATCCTGCCGGACACGCCAGGCATCGCGCCGGGCTACGAGGAAAAGCGATTCGAGGCGGCAGAGAAGCGTGGTCGCCTGCGGCTGATCGCCTCGCCGGACCGGGCAGAAGGGTCGGTGAGAATCCAGCAGGACGCGCGGGTCTATGCAGGCCTGCTGGACGGCAGCGAACAGGCGCAACTCGAGGTCGCGGCGGGGCGCCAGGTCTACGTGCACGTCGCGCGCGGTCAAGTCACGGCCAACGCGGTGACGCTGGGCCCGGGCGACGCGCTCAAGCTCCGCGAGACGACGCAGCTCGAGCTGCGCAACGGCAAGGACGCCGAGGTGCTCGTCTTCGACCTGCCGGCCGGAAAATAGGGACACTCCGAATTTCGCGGAAAATGGGGACACTCCGATTTTTCGGGCGGCGGCCAACCCGAAATTCGACAGGCTTCCTCAAGGGTACGTGACCGCGCCGAGCAAGATCGGCAGCCGGAAGTGCGCGCGCCGGAGCGATCGCTTTGGCTAGAAGGCGCAGCCGCCCCCGCCGCAGCCGCCGCCTCCGCAGGGCCCGGTGTCACACGGCCGCTCGGACTTGCTGCCGAGCGACGCCGCGTGCACGACGCCGCTCGCGCCGATCAGCTTCTCGACCCGCGCCCGGCTCGACGTGCCGTCGAGCGCCACGCCAACCCGGCGGCAGAGCTCACCCCACGTCGAGATCTTGTCGGCGATCTTGTGGCTGACTTCGACGACGCGGCCGTTGGCCGGGCAGTGGTAATCGTAGGTGGGCATCGACGGGACGCAGCGGCTGGAGGGGGGCGACGATTTTATACCGGCCGCTCACGAGCCCGAAAATCGGAGTGTCCCCATTTACGGGAATATTCGGAGTGTCCCCAATTACTGGAGCGCATAGAGGTTGCCGTCGGTGCTGCCGACGTACACCACGCCGCGGTCGACCGTGGGCGAACCGAAGATCGCGCCGATCGACACGAAGCGGGCGAAGTCGACGTACATGTCCTGGAAGTCGCCGAAGACCGGCGTGAACGCCTCGCGGTTCAGGCGACCGTCCGGCTGCAGCAACCCGTCCGGGTTGCGCCTTGAGGCTTCGGTCTGGAACTCCCACGCAAGCTGTCCCGTGGAGGCGTCCACCGCGTACAGCTTGCCGTTGTGACTGCCGAAATAGGCGAGCTTGCCCGCAAGCGCCGGCGAGGAGAACACGTAAGCCTTCGCATCGAAGTTGAATCGCAGCCGCCCGGTCTTCGCGTCCAGTGCGAAAAAGCGCGAGCTGTCGGACGTCGCCGCGTAGACGAGGCCGTCCCTCACCGCGGGCGTCGTGTTGACCCAGGATTTGCTGGTCGGGTAGTCCCACTTCTTGCGACCGGTCGCCGCGTCGAGCGCGTAGACGTGGGCATCGCGCGAGCCGACGTAGACAACGCCGTCGACCACCGCCGCCGACGCCTGGAAGCCCTGCTGGTTGTGGATCGCCGGGTCCAGCCCGCCCTGAAACACCCAGCGTTGCTGGCCGGTCGCGGCATCGAGCGCGTAGAACTTGCCGTCGTAGCTGCCGACGTACACCGTCCCCGTCACGACGGCGGGCGAGCCGTGCACGACGTCGCCCGTCGTGAACTTCCACTGCAGCAGGCCGGACTTGGCGTCAACCGCATAGACATTGCCGTCGCCGCTGCCGAAGTACACCCGGCCGTCGGCTACGGCGGGCGAGGAAACCCACATGTCCCACGCGTCTGGAATCGTCTGCGAGGCCGGCGGATACCCGTGCAGGTTCCGCGCCTCGAAGCGGCGCTCGTGCTCGACCGCGTACACCCAGCGCGGCTGGCCGTTCGACGCGTCGATCGCCGCGAGGGACCCGGCCGAGGAGACGAAGTAGACGGTCTCGCCGTCGACCGTAGGCGAGGATGCGATCGCCATCCGCGACTTGAAGTTCCACTTCTCGGCCCCAGTCGCGCGGTCGATCGCGTAGAGGTGCCCGCTCAGGCTGGCGAAGTAGACGACGTCGCCGACCACCGCCGGCGTCGTCACGATCGGCCCCGCCCCCTTGAACACCCACTTGGTCGAGGGTGCGGTGACGGGGCCCGTGCCCTGGAACACACCCGTCCGGGCGACATCGCCATGAAACGTGGTCTGGGCATGGGCTGCCAACGGTGACGCCAGGAGCCCTGCGCAAAGCAGCGCCGCACGACGCGAGTTCTTGTTCATGTTCAGGACCTCGGCGGATTGCATGCGACCGTCCCGGGCACATTAGCGCCGGGCGTGGACGCCGGCGCACGCCTCAC
>DASUMQ010000204.1:0-20831 GCA_036277615.1 Steroidobacteraceae bacterium | reverse complement strand
CGGCGTAGTTCTACTGGGATTCGAGTTGTGATCCACGCCGGCGATCATAGGAAAAAGAATACCTGACAGGATGGTTATGGCCTTTTCGTCGAAGTCACCTGGAACGAAGTATCTTTTCGTCGGCCGTAGCTGACCGTTTTCAAGTTCAACGATGGCAGCGGCCCGAATCAGTTCAGCACGCACAGCGCCTGGTGGAACGTCACCTCCAGCAGCGCGCACCAATTCCGAGAAGTTGGGCTCATCGGCTTCAAACGGCATATCTCGGGGGGATCCCGTGGCGTCGACGAACCGTGGATCGGAGTGCCACACGTCAAGCACGCGCGCGGGGGGCCCGAAGTGGTCAACTCGAACACTCGGTGACGTTTCTGCGCTACTTGATGCCTCACAAATACGACGGACTTCCTTGCGCGACAGTCCGGTTCTTACGGCGACACGAGACGTGTTTGTCAATCGCCCTTTCGAGTCGCTCTCGAGCATTGCTTCGTGGACAAATGCTGTCTTCGCAATCTCGCCGAATGTCTTATAGGTGACTCCCGACCGCAGCAGGAGCCTGGCCAGCGGACGCATGCAAGCATAAATTGATCGTAGAAGTCGCTTTTGCAGTTCGCTGTTCATTCGTATAACTGGGACTCGCCCAGTTCACGCCAACCGAAAAAACTGACGTCGATAATGATCCAACTCGCGAATGGACTCGCGAATATCGTCCAGCGCCAGATGTGTCGACGTCTTGGCCACGCCCTCGAGCACGGCCGGAGCCCATCGTCGTGCGAGTTCCTTAACCGTGCTCACGTCCAGGTTCCGGTAGTGGAAGAACTTCTCCAGCGAAGGCATCTCGCGCGCGAGGAAGCGGCGATCCTGGCAGATGCTGTTGCCGCACATCGGCGAAGCGCCCGCCTGCGAATACTCGGCCAGGAACCGCAGCGTCTCCGCCTCCGCTTCGGCAGCGGTCAGCCGGCTCTCGCGCACGCGCTGTATCAGCCCCGAGGCGCTGTGCGTGGTCCTGTTCCATTCGTCCATCGCGTCGAGCACGGTCTCGTGCTGGTGGATCGCGAGCACGGGGCCTTCCGCCAGCACGTTCAGCGCCGGATCGGTCACGACGGTTGCGATCTCGATGATGCGGTCGGCCTGGGTGTCCAGGCCCGTCATCTCGAGGTCGATCCAGATCAGGTTGTCGGTTTTCTTCACTCGTGCGGCACGGCGGTCGATCTCGACAGGCTCCGTCGGTCGCAGGACAACGGCGTCGGTGTCGAGCAGTACCCCGATGCGGGACCGGCTGCTTTCATTGTGGCGCATTCTAGCAAAGGCTAAGCTCCGGCCCGCGCACGTCCGTCCGCCCCCCGCTTCGCGATCCCGTCACTCCCAATCCGATGTCACCCCCGACCCAACCGTTCCATTGGTTCACAGCCGCATTTCTCGCGGGATTGGTCGCACACCTGGCGGTGCAGCTATGGCTGTCGCGGCGCCAGGTGCGGCAGGTACTCGCGAACCGGGACACGGTCCCCGATGCCTTCGCTCAGGTCGTGACCCTGGACGAGCATCGCAAGGCAGCCGAGTACACCGCCGCACGGCAGCGATTCGGGCGGCTCGAAATGCTGTTCGATGCCGCCGTGCTGGTGCTGTTGACCGTGGGCGGTGGCCTCGTGTGGCTCGGCGGACTGACTGCGGGCGTCGGGCCGAATCCGATCCTCGAGGGGACGGCACACGTCCTGCTCGTGCTGTTCGTCCTGAGCGTCTTGTCGCTGCCCTTTTCGCTGTATCGGACTTTCGTGCTCGAGCAACGCTTCGGCTTCAACCGGACGACGCCTCGCACCTTCGTGTCGGACCTGCTGAAAGGCCTGGTCCTCGGCGGGCTCCTGGCGGCCGCGATCGTCGCGACGATCCTCTGGACGATGTCGGCCGCCGGCGATTACTGGTGGCTCGTTGCGTGGGCCGTATGGATGACGTTCACGCTCGTGCTCCTCTGGGCGTGGCCGCGCTGGATCGCCGGGCTCTTCAACAAGTTCTCGCCACTGCAGGACGTCGCGCTGCGGCAGCGCATCGACGCCCTGCTCGCCCGCTGCTCGTTCCATGCGAAGGACATCTACGTCATGGACGGCTCGAAGCGTTCGGCGCACGGCAATGCCTATTTCACGGGACTTGGCCGTGAAAAGCGCATCGTCTTCTTCGACACGCTGCTGCAGAGTCTCACGCCGGTGCAGGTCGAGGCGGTGCTCGCGCACGAGCTCGCCCACTTCAAGCTGAGGCACATCCCGCAGCGACTCGTGGTGAGTGGCGTGACCACCTTCCTCGGGTTCGCCCTGCTGGGGTGGCTGTCCGAGCGAACCTGGTTCTACACCGCGCTCGGGGTCGATCACCCGAGCGATGCCGCCGCCTTGTTGCTGTTCGTACTTGCGGTGCCGGCATTCTCGTGGGTCCTCACACCGATGGCTGCCGCGTGGTCGCGCAAGCACGAGTTCGAGGCCGACGCGTTCGCCGCCCGCTACAGCGACGGGCCCGAGTTGGCGCGTGCCCTGGTCAACATGTACCGCGAGAACGCGAGCACCTTGACGCCAGACCCACTCCACTCGGCGTTCTACGATTCGCACCCGCCGCCGGTCGTGCGCATCGCCCGGCTTGCGTCCGGCCGCGGCCCCGTCGATCTTCGTCCGTCACCTTCCGCCGCGACGGCCTCGTGAACCGACGGCAGGCGCATCGGCCGCGCGCCCCGGGTGGCCGGAGCGCAGCCGCCGCTTCTGCCGCGGACTTGCGATGCGGGACGGTGGTCGAGTCGTACGGTCGACGCGTCGTCGTGCGAGCGGACGAGACGGCGGAGCGCCTGGGCTGCAAGGTCCGGGGACGCAAGCTCGAGGTCGTCGCCGGCGATCGCGTCTCGCTGCAGCCCGAGTCGGGGCGCGACGACGGCGCCTGGCTCGTCGTCGATCGGCTGCCCCGTCGCAACGTGCTGATGCGTACGGACAGCCGTGGCCTCGACGAGTCCATCGCCGCGAACCTCGACCAGCTTGGCATCGTCGTGGCGCCGCGACCGACGTGCGACCCCTTCATCGTGGATCGCTACATGGCGGGCGCGGGCTACGCGGGCATCGCGCCGTTGCTGATCGTGAACAAGCAGGATCTGCTCGGTGGCGGGGAGTACACCGAAGGTGATTTCGCCTTCGTCGAAACCTATCGCCGCATCGGTATCCCCGTTGCACACGTGTCGGCCAAGAAGGGCTCGGGGCTGGACCAACTGATCGAATGTCTGCATGGCAAGCGCACGCTGCTTGCCGGACAGTCCGGGGTCGGCAAGAGCTCCCTGACCAACGCACTGTGTGCCGATGCGTACCGGGCCACCTCGGAGCTCTCGGCCGGCACCGGCGCCGGGCGCCACACGACGGTGTCGTCGGTCATCGTCCAGCTGCCGTGGGGCGAGCTCGCCGACTCGCCCGGTGTCCGGGACTACGCCCCGCCCGTGGTCGAGGCGAAGACCGTGCAGATGGGCTACGTCGAGATTGCGGAACGGGCTTCCGGGTGTCGTTTTCTCGACTGCCTCCACGTCCGGGAACCCCAGTGCGCGGTCCAGGCCGCGGCCGCGGCCGGTGAGATCGACCCGCGCCGTCTCGAGAGCTACTACCGACTGCTCCAGCTCACCCGGCAGCTCGACGACAAGCGGGGCTGGCGGCCGTAAACAGGCCCTTTTGGCCGCCGCGGATTGGCACCGCGATCGACCTGCGGATCGGACTGGTATGATGCTGCGCTGCAAAGACCACAGCGACTGAAGAGGAGTGGAGCGCGTGCGCAGAATCATGGTCGGTGTCAAACGCGTCGTGGACTACAACGTCCGCATTCGTGTCAAACCGGACAACACGGGCGTCATCACCGAAGGCGTCAAGATGAGCATCAATCCCTTCGACGAGATCGCGCTCGAAGAAGCGCTCCGGACGAAGGAGAAAGGCCTGGCCGACGAAGTCCTCGCCGTCAGCATCGGCCCCGCCGATACCCAGCAGCAGCTGCGCACGGCGCTGGCGATGGGTGCGGACCGCGCGATCCTCGTGCAAACGGACGTCAATCTCCCGCCCCTGTCGGTCGCGAGGATTTTCCAGAAGCTCGCCGAGGCCGAGCAGCCGTTCCTGGTACTGCTGGGCAAGCAGGCCATCGACGAGGACAACGGCCAGACCGCGCAGATGCTGGCCGCGTTGCTCGACCGCCCGCAGGCCGTGTCGTGCTCGAAGCTCGAAATCGCCGACGGGAAGGCTACGGTGACGCGTGAAGTCGACACCGGTCTCGAGACACTGCAGGTTGACCTGCCGGCCGTACTGTCGGTCGACCTCCGTCTCAACGAGCCTCGCTACGTGAAGCTGCCCGACATCATGAAGGCGAAAAAGAAGCCGCTCGACGTCAAGGGCCTCGACGACTTCGGCGTCGCTGCGGGCAGCACCTTCAAGACCGTCAAGGTCGAGGCGCCGCCCGCCCGCTCGAAGGGCATCATGGTCAAGGACGTCGCCGAACTCGTCGGCGCACTGAAGCAGAGGGGGTTGGTCTGATGAGTTGCAGGATCCTCGTCGTCGCCGAGCACGACGGCTCGAAGCTGAACGCCAGCACGGCCAAGGCCGTGACCTGCGCCTCGAAGGTCCCCGGCGCGACGATCGACGTCGCGGTACTGGCGGCCGACGCCTCCGCGCTTGGTGCGCAGGCCGCCGCGCTTGCCGGCGTGAACAAGGTGATCGTGGTCGAGAACCCGGCCAACCAGGAAGTCGTCGCCGCCGTTTATGCACCCCAGGTGGCGAAGCTCGCGGCCGGTTATACGCACGTATTCGGCCCGTCGACCACGTTCGGCAAGGACGTCATGCCGCGCGTCGCGGCCCTGCTCGGCGTGAGCCAGGTCTCCGACGTCATGGCGGTCGAGGGCACGCACACGTTCAAGCGGCCGATCTATGCGGGCAACGCGATCCTGACGGTCGAAGTACCGGCGGACACCCCGGTCGTCGCGACGGTCCGCGTCGCCTCGTTCGAGGCAGCGCAAGCCGGTGGCAACGCGCCGATCGAGAAGACGGACCCCGGCGTCGCACTGCCCTCGCACACCCGCTTCGTTTCCCGGTCGGCTGCCGCGACCGGTCGCCCGGACCTGCAGTCCGCCTCGCGCGTCGTGTCGGGCGGTCGTGCGCTCGGCAGCGCCGATAACTTCAAGATCATCTACGCGCTGGCGGACAAGCTAGGCGCCGCGGTGGGTGCTTCGCGCGCCGCGGTCGATGCGGGCTACGTGCCGAACGACCTGCAGGTCGGGCAGACCGGCAAGATCATCGCGCCGGAACTCTACTTCGCCATCGGCATATCGGGCGCGATCCAGCACATGACCGGCATCAAGGACGCGCGCACGATCGTCGCGATCAACAAGGACTCGGAAGCGCCGATCTTCGAGAGTGCCGACATCGGGCTCGTCGGCGACCTGTTCCAGATCGTGCCGGAACTCGAGAGGCAACTCGGCTGACATTGTTCGTTCGCTTCCCCCTTCCGCAGATACGGAAGGGGGAAGCCGGCCTCAGAGCGACCTGGCGAGCAGGAACCCGCTCAGCGCCAGGATCGTCGTCCACGTGCCGAGCGAGCCTGCGAACCGGCCCGGTGACCGGCCTCGGTTCGTGCTCAGGCCGAACGCGTGCAGCAGCCGCGACACGACGAACACGACGCCGGCGACGTGCAGCCAGGTCGCGTCGAGCCCGGCCAGCTCGGCCAGCAGTAGCAGGACGAGAAACGTCGGGGCATTCTCGGCAAAATTCGCATGCACGCGCACCGGCTGCTCGAGCGTGCCGTCCGCGCCGACGCCGAGTCCGACGTGGCGACCGAGCCGGAAGCGCACGACGTTGAGCGCGAGCGCCACGAGCAGGATCCCGAGCACCGCGGCGTAGAGCATCGTCACGGCCGGCACTGGCAGGGTCGTCGACATCGCTGTCCCCCGATGTGGCGCGGCGCCTTACGGCGCCGCGATCGTTCGTCGCATTAGTTTCGTCAGAGCTGGCCGAGCACGTGATCGGCGCTCGAGACCCGGAACTCGCCGGGCTCCTCGACCAGCACCTGCTTTGCCACACCGTCGTCCACGACGACGGCGAACCGCTTGCCACGCATGCCCATGCCGAAGCCCTTGGCGTCGAGCTCGAGCCCGAGCGCCTTGGCGTACTCGCCGTTGCCGTCCGCGAGCATCAGCACCTTGTCCTCGACGTTCGAGTGCTTGCCCCAGGCATTCATCACGAACACGTCGTTGACAGCCATGCAGGCGACGGTGTCGATCCCCTTCGACCTGAGGTCGCCCGCCTTTTCGACGAAACCGGGCAGGTGCTTGGCGTCGCACGTCGGCGTGAATGCGCCGGGGACCGAGAACAGCACCACCTTCTTGCCGGCGAACAGCTGGTCGGTCGTGAGGTTCTGCGGTCCGTCCTTGGTCATGGTCTTGAACGTGCCGGCGGGCATCTTGTCGCCCACTTTGATGGTCATGGTCGGATCCTCCATGGATCGGTGAAAGGTAACGAACCGGGTATCCGTCAATCTTAACAGCACGCTCCGACAGCCGCGGCGCGGAGCCGGCTCTTGTGCGCAGGGGCCCACGCCGCGCGGCGTGTCTTCCGCTTCGCATCGGGGGGCCGCGTGCGTAACATACGGCCCCTCTGACGCGTTCGCTTCGCTCTGGAGAGGTCGGTCCATGACGGGTTTGTCGTTGCGGGATCAGCTGCTGCAGGCCGGCCTGGTGACCGAAAAGCAGGTCAAGCAGGCGGAACAGCACAAGCAGCGCGAGAAGTTCAATGACCGCCGCCAGGTCAGCAAGAAGGACCGCGAGCAGCGCGAGGCACAGCGTCTCGCCGAACAGCAGCGGGTCGCGGCCGCCAAGGCGGCGAAGGACGCGGAACTCAACCGCAAGCGCGAGGAGAAAGCCGCGGCCAAGGCACGCTGGGCAGAAATCCGCCAGCTGGTCGAGCAGCACCGGATCGCAAAGCCCGAGAGCGACGACTATTACAACTTCGTGATCAACAACAAGGTCGGCCGCGTCGCGGTCGACGCCACACTGCGCGGGCGCATCGTGGGCGGCGAAATCGGCATCGTGCGTTGTGACGGACGCTACGAGCTGCTGCCTGCCGAGACCGTCGATCGCATCAAGGAGCGGGAACCCCGGGCCGTCGTACCGCCCCCCGCCGAGCAGCCGTCGACCCCGGTCGACGACGCCTACAAGGACTTCGTCGTTCCCGATGACCTGACGTGGTAGCGGCGGAAAATTCGGGACATTCCGAATTTCGAGTCGAAATTCGGAGTGTCCCTATTTTCCGTCGCGACGACCTGACGTGGTAGCCGTCAGGCCGCGACGGACCCTTTGACGAAGCGTGGCGCCGAACGCAAGCGCTCGTCGAGCGTGAGCAGCAGGCCCTCCGTCGTCGCCCAGTCGATGCAGGCGTCAGTGACCGAGACGCCGTACTGCAGTTGCGCGCGATCCGCGCACAGCGGCTGGCTGCCCCAGTGCAGGTTGCTCTCGAGCATGAAACCCACGAGCGAGCGGTTGCCTTCCAGCACCTGGTTGGCGAGGTTCTCGGCGACGAGCGGCTGCAGGCCAGGATCCTTGTTCGAGTTGCCGTGGCTGCAGTCGACGACTACGTTCGCGGGCAGCCCGGCTTTTTCGAGCTCGCGTTCGCACAGCGCGAGGCTCACGGAATCGTAGTTGGTGCGCGCGCCGCCGCCGCGCAGGACGATGTGGCCGTAGCGATTGCCGCGCGTGCGGAACACGGCCGACTGGCCCTCCTGCGTGATGCCGAGAAAGTGATGCGGGTGCCGCACCGATTGCAGGGCGTTGATCGCGACCGTGAGCGAACCGTCGGTGCCATTCTTGAAGCCGACCGGCGTCGACAATCCGCTCGCCATCTCGCGATGGGTCTGCGACTCGGTCGTCCGCGCGCCGATCGCCGTCCAGGTGATCAGCTCGGAAATGTACTGCGGCATGATCGGGTCGAGCGCCTCGGTGGCGGCCGGCACGCCGAGATCGGCCAGGTCGAGCAGCAACTGTCGCGCGATGCGGATGCCCTTCTCGATGTGGAAGGAATCGTCCATGTCGGGGTCATTGATGAGCCCCTTCCAGCCGACCGTGGTGCGCGGCTTCTCGAAATACACGCGCATGATCAGCAGCATCGTCCGTTCGACCCGCTGGGCGAGCGCGCGCAGCCGCTGTGCGTAGTCGCGTGCCGCAGCCGGATCGTGGATCGAGCAGGGACCGACGACGACGAACAGCCGCGGATCCTCGCGGTCGAGTATGCGGCGGACGGCGTGGCGACTCCGGAACACGAACTCTTCGGCGGTCGCGGGCATCGGCAGGTCGCGCTTGATGTCCTCGGGCGTGGGCAGCAGTTCGCTCGAGACGACGTTGATGTCGAACAGTCTTTCGGTCATGGCTGGTCCAGCCGGGCAGGAAGCGCCCGCAACCGGTTGATTCTACACGCGTCAGATCGACGTGCGGACGTTCCAGAGCTCGGGGAAAAAGCGCATCTCGAGCGCGCGCGCCAGGTAGGAAACGCCGCTGGTACCGCCGGTGCCGCGCTTGTAGCCAATGATGCGCTCGACGGTTTTCAGGTGCGCGAACCGCCAGAGCTGGAAGCGCTGATCGAGGTCCACCAGCTTCTCCGCGAGCTCGTAGAGGTCCCAGTGCTGCTCGACGTTGCGGTACACGTCGAGCCAGGCGGCCGTGACCTGCTCACTTTCGACGTACGGCACGCTCCAGTCGCGCTCGAGGTATTCCGCGGGAATGGCGAATCCGCGCCGCGCGAGCAGCCGCAGGCTCTCGTCATACAGGCTCGGGCTCACCAGCGCCGCCTTGAGCTGCTCGTAGAGTTCGGGCGTGTGGCGGTGCACCTCGATCATCGCGGGGTTCTTGTTGCCGATGATGTATTCGAGGGTGCGGTACTGATAGCTCTGGAACCCCGACGACTTGCCGAGCGACTCGCGAAATGCCGAGTAGTCGGCCGGGGTCATCGTGCTCAGCACGTCCCAGGACTGCGCGAGCTGGATCTGCACGCGAGAGACACGCGCGAGCATCTTGAACGCCGGGCCGAGGTCGTCCGCGCGGATCTGCCCGATCGCCGCGCGGAGCTCGTGGATGCAGAGCTTCATCCAGAGCTCCGAGGCCTGGTGCATGACGATGAAAAGCATCTCGTCGTGGTGCGTCGAGAGCGGCGACTGCGCGCCGAGCACCTTGTCGAGCTGCAGGTACTGGCCGTAACTCAGCGACTCGGCGAGATCCCAGTGGATGTCCTCGCCTTCCACCGTCGAGCCGGGGGCGGGCTTGCGCGGGCCGGCCTTGTCGCCGCCCGACGCGCTCATGCGAACACCCACGCCGGCACGTTGCGCCAGCCCTGCAGGAGCTCGACGTCGAGCGGCTTCCAGCCGGGTTCGAACGAGGCGACCAGCGACCAGAACCGCTTCGAGTGGTTCATGTGGCGACGATGGCACAGCTCGTGGATCATCAGGTAGCGAACGACGGCCGGCCGCTGGAACATCAGGCACACGTTGAGGCTGATCGTGCCCTGGTTCGAGCAGCTGCCCCAGCGCGTGCGCTGCCGTCGCACGCTCAACCGCGCGAAGTCGATGTCGAGTTCGCGGGCGAGCGGCTCGAGTCGCGCGCGCAGTTCGTGCGTCGCCAGCTGCCCGAGCCAGGGGACGAGCGCATGGCTCGCGTGGCGATCGGTGAGGCTCGGCGTGTGCACGCGCAGCCGGTCGTGCCCGGCCTCCTCGGCCCGGACGCGCCGCCCCAGCACGTATTCGACCTGCCAGGCGCGTCCGAGCAGTTCCATCTCGATCCTGGTCGGTTGCCGGTCGGCGGCCTTCGGCGCCAGCCGCAGCAGTTCCCGCGAACGTCGCTCGGCCCAGTCGCGGTGGCGGGCGACGAAGCGTTCGATCGCGGGCACGCCCGCGCCGGGCGGCACGACCACCTCGACGCGGCCGCCCGGGAACACGCGCATCGACATGCGGCGGGCACGACGGCTGATGCGTACGTTCCACGCGGTGCCGACCTCGCGGTCGGACCACAGCGACAACTGCATCGGGTGACTCGCGTCCGGCGCCGCGCCGGCCCTGCCCCGTCCCAGGCTTCCCATCGACTAGAGTTCCCTCAAGCCTGCCGTGACCGGCATCCGTGCAGCCCGCAAACCGGGCAGCAGGCCGCCTACGAGCCCGAGTATGAGTGAATAGCCGAGGCCGGTCACCAGCAGCTGCGGTGTGACCGTGAACGCGAACGTGAGCTGGCTGAAGCTGCCCCAGTTCAGCGTCGAGGCCTGGTAGCCATTCAGCACCAGGTACACGAGCAGGCCGCCGATCACGCCGCCCAGCAGGCCGAGCATCGCCGCTTCGAGCAGCACCGACGTGACGACGGGGGCCGCACCGAAGCCAAGCGCGCGCAGCGTGGCGATCTCGCGCGTGCGCGACGATACCGCCGAGTACATCGTGTTGAGCGCGGCGAAGACCGCGCCGACGCCCATCAGCACCGCGAGTGTCGTACCGACGTACTTGATCAGTGCGAGCAGGATCCGCGACTGGTCCGCGTAGAACGCCCGCTCGCTGCGCACCGTGACGTTGACCCGGGGATCGTGCTCGAGGTTCGCCTTGACCCGCGCGATCGCCCCGGCCGATTCCAGCTGCGCGCGCACGATCTGCACCGTGTTGCCGCGACGGTAGACGCCGCGCAGCACCACGGCGTCGGTCCAGACTTCCGATTCCGACACGCTGCCGCCCGCCTCGAACACGCCCACCACGCGCCAGGTTTGCGAGCCCCATTTCACCTCCCGCCCGAGGTCGACGTTGCCGAACTGCGCGAACACGCCGCGCCCGACGATCACCTCGTCGCGCCCCCGGAGGAACATCCGTCCGGCGACGATCCTGAAACCCGGACGCAGTTCCATCGCTCGATCCCCGACGCCACGGAACGGCACGTTGGCGGCGGTGCCCGTGCTGCGCATCGGCAGGTCCACAATCGTGTACAGCTCGCCGGACACGATCGGTCCACGCGCGTCGCGCGCGATGCCGGGCGCGAGCGCCACGACGTTGAATTCCTCGCGCGTGATCGAGCTGGAGAGTTCGTCAGCGGACCCGCCGCGCAGGATCATCGCGACGTCCTCGCGTCCGGAGAGGTCGAGCGCGGCGCGGAAGCCCTCGCCCATCGACAGCAGCGACACGAGCACCGCGACGACCCCGCCGATGCCCACCACCGCCACGAGCGAGGTGCCGAGCCGGGACGGCAGGTTGCGCAGGTTCATGCCCGTCACGGTCACGAACTGGTTGAAGGCCGCGGCGATCGTCACGAGGGCGCCCTACTCCTGGCGGAGCGCATCGACGATGCGCAACCGCATCGCCTGCCACGCGGGAACGGCACCGGCGATCACGCCGAGCGAGGCCATGATGCCGAACGCCTGTGCGAACGCGGACCCGGGCACGCGGAACCCGGGCAGGTACTGGTCGAGCACCGGCTCGAACTGGATTCCCAGCCACCACGCGAGCAGCATGCCGGTGAATCCCCCCAGTGTCGTGACCAGCACCGATTCGCCGAGCACGAGCCCGAGCACACCGCGATTGCTGAACCCGAGCGTCTTCAGCACGCCGAGCTCGTTGGTGCGCTCGCGCACTGACTGCGCCATCGTGTTGGCCGTGACGAGCAGCATCGTGAAGAACACGGCGCCCACGATCGCCGAGAGGATCGCGCCGATGTTGCCGATCTGGTTCACGAACGACTGCGCCATGGCCCGCTCGGACGAGGTCTTGGTTTCGGCCGGTGAGTTCGCGAACATTGCGTCGATCTGGCGTGCGATCGACTGCGCGTGGTCGACGTCGTCGACGCGGATCACGTACCAGCCGATCAGTCCCTTGGCCTGCTGCTTGGCTTCCTCGAAGTAGTCCTGGTGCATCAGGATCTGTCGCGTGTCGCCGCCGTGCGGCACGTCGAAAATGCCCCGCACGGTGACGTCCCAGCTGTCCGAGCCGTCCTCGCGTCGCCAGATCGCGGACTTGAGCGGCACGGTGTCCCCGACCTGCCAGCCGAACAGGTCGGCGATGCTGCGCCCGACGAGGATGCCACCGCGGTCGGCGATCCACGCCTGCTGCTCAGCCTCCGGCACGCTGATCTCCGGATAGATGCGCAGGAACGCTTCCGGCTTGGTCGGGAACGTGGGCACCTGGTTGCGCTCGTCCTGGAACCACGCGCCGAACCAGGTCTGGGGCGTGATGGCGGCAACACCGTCGACCGCCTTGATCCGGGTCTCGTAGCTCGCCGGCAGCAATTGCGTGAAGGACACCTTGTGCATGGTCAGCAGCCGGTCCGCCCCCGCCACCTCGACGCCGGACCTGAGCGCGAAGCGCATCGACTCGGCGAGGCCGAACAGCAGGAACGCGACGACGATCGAGGCGATCGTGAAGAACGTGCGCAGGCGCTTCCGGCGCAGGCTCGAGGCGAGCAACGGCAGGTACTTGCCGACGCCGGTCATCATCGATGTTCTTCGCTCAGCAGGCCCTTGTCGAGGTGGATGACCCGGTGCGCGCGCTCCGCCGCGTGCGGGTCGTGCGTGACCATGATGATGGTCTTGCCGTATTCGTCGTTGAGCGCCTCGAGCAGCGTCAGGACTTCGTCACCCGACTTGCGGTCGAGGTCTCCCGTCGGTTCGTCGCAGAGCAGCAGCGTCGGGTCCGTGACGATAGCGCGCGCGATGCCCACGCGCTGCTCCTGGCCGCCGGAGAGCTCGCGCGGGCGGTGCTTCGCACGGTGCGTGAGGTCGACCAGCGCGAGCGCCGCCGCGACGCGTCGCATGCGTTGCTCGCGTCCCAGGTTCGTGAGCAACAACGGCAGCTCGACGTTGCGCTCCGCCGTCAGCACGGGCAGCAGGTTGTACATCTGGAAGATGAACCCGACGTGGTCGGCGCGCCAGCGCGTGAGCGATGCGTCGGTCAACTGGTCGACACGCAGCCCCTCGACCTCGAGCGAACCCGAGGTCGGGCGGTCGAGCCCGCCGATCAGGTTCAGCAGCGTCGACTTGCCCGAACCTGACGGACCCATCAGCGCGACGAAGTCGGCTTGTGCGATGTCGAGCGACAGCCCGTCGAGCACGCGGACCACCTCGGCCCCGCGCCTGTATTCCTTGACGAGGTCGCGGATGCGGACGATCGGCCGCGAGGCGTCGGCCGCTGCCGGCGGCGCGCTCATGGCGTCGCCTTGAGCTCCACGGCGTTGCCGTCGCGGAGCCGCGCCGGCGCCTCGACGACCAGCGTCTCGCCGCCCTCGAGGCCCTTCGCGACCTCGACCTGGTCGCCCTCGGACTCGGCCGCCTGCACCGCGCGGCGCTCGACTTTCCCGTCGCGCACGACCCAGACGTAAGCGCCGGCGTCGTCGGTGTCGATGGCATTGGCCGGGACACGGACGCGCGGCGTGGACGACCCCGCGGCCGCGTCCTCGAGGAAGCTCACCTTGACGCCCATGTCCGGCAGGATGCGCGGGTCGAGCCGGTCGAGCCCGATGCGCACGCGCACGGTCGCCTTCTGCCGGTCGGCCGTCGGCACGATGCTGATCACGTGCGCCGGGATGCGCCAGTCGGGGTACGCGTCGAGCACGCACTCGGCGCGCTGCCCGGCGCTTACGCGGTTGATGTAGGCCTCGTTGACATCGATTTCGACTTCGCGCGAGTCCATGTCCACGAGCGTCGCGATGCCGGTGCGCGTGTACCCGCCACCCGCGGAAATCGGCGACACCATCTCGCCGGGCTGGGCGTCCTTCGAGATCACGACGCCCTTGAACGGCGCCCGGATCTCGAGGTCCGCGAGCGCCTGGCGACTCAAGCCGACTTGCGCATCGGCGACGCCGACGTCCGCCCTGGCGGCCGCAAGCCGCGCCGCGAGCGCACCGACCTCGGCTTCGGACGTGTCGAGCACGCTTTGCGCGACGAGCCTGCGCTCGACCAGCGACCGGTTGCGCTCGAGCGTGCGGCGCGCGTCGGCGAGGCGAACCTCGATCTCCCGCAGGTTCCGCCGTGCCGCCTCGAGTCCGCTCGCGGCCACGCCGTACTCGGCCTGTACGGTCGAACGATCGAGCCGTGCGAGCACCTGGCCGGCCTCGACTTCGGCGCCTTCCTCGAACAGCACTTCGCTCACGCGACCGGTCACTTTCGAGCTGACCGTCGCGAGCCGGCGGGCGACGACGTACCCGGACGCATTGAGCACGGCACCGTTCTCCGCGGGCGCCTCGACCGTGACCGTCTCGACCGGAACCGCGCCGGTGAATGAGCGCCACGCGAGCAGCGCCAGCACGACGAGCGCGCCTGCCGCGACGATCCAGCGCCAGCGCCGCGAGCCGCCGCGCTCGTGGTACTTGCCTGCGTCGGGCTCGCGTTCGAGCCGCAGGCTGTCGAGGGCTGCCTTGTCCAGTGGCATGTGGAATCGTTAGGCTCGGAAAGCCGCGCACGTTATCACAGACGACCGCATGACCCTGACCCCCCGCCTCGTCGACATCGGGCTCAACCTCGCGCACGACAGCTTCGACCACGATCGCGACCACGTCGTCGCCACCGCGCGCGCCGCGGGCGTCGCGCACATGGTGATCACCGGCAGCACGCTCGACAGCACCGTTGCCGCGATCGAACTCGTGCGGTCCGATCCCGCGACGTTCCGGTGCACGGCCGGCGTGCATCCACATCACGCGGGCGAATTTCGCCAGGACGATTTGTCGCGCCTGCGCGAACTGCTCGGGGCACCCGAAGTCGCCGCCGCCGGCGAGTGCGGGCTGGATTATTTCCGCAACTTTTCCACGCACGAGGACCAGGAGCGCGCCTTCCGCGCACAACTCGAACTCGCCGCCGAATGTCGCAAGCCCGTGTTCCTGCACCAGCGTGACGCGCACGACGCGTTCGTCGCGATCCTGAAGGACTACCTGCCGCGCCTCCCCGGCGGCGTCGCCCATTGTTTCACGGGCGAGGAACGCGACCTGCGCGATTACCTCGACCTCGGGCTGTCGGTCGGCATCACCGGCTGGATCTGCGACGAGCGGCGCGGCCAGCACTTGCGCGACCTCGTCCGATTGATACCGCTCGATCGCCTGATGGCCGAAACCGACGCACCGTACCTGCTGCCGCGCGACTTGAACCCGAAGCCGTCGCACCGGCGGAACGAGCCCAAGTACCTGCCCCACGTCGTGAAGACCATTGCGGCCTGCCGCGGCGAGCCCTACGGCACGGTGGCCGCCGCCACGACGCTCAATGCGCTACAGTTCTTCGGCTTCCAGCCGGCCAGTGGCTAGCGGCTGGTGGCCGGTGGCTAGTCGGAGCCGCTCCGCGTCGGGTTCCTACTAGACACTAGCCACTAGACACTAGACACTTGTTTACTTATTTGACGTATCTAATTGTTTAACATGGATATTTCTAAAGCAAAGGGCTACATCGACACGGCCTGGTCCGACTCGATCCTGCCGCAACTGGTCGAGTACGTCCGCATCCCCAACAAGTCGCCGATCTTCGACCGCGAGTGGGAGGCGCACGGCTACATGGAGCAGGCCGTGCAACTGATGCGACGTTGGGCGGCCACCGAGGCGCCGGCGGGTTCGACCGTCGAAGTGTTGCGCATCTCCGGTCGGACGCCCGTCCTCATGGTGGACGTGCCGGGCGACGTGGATGACTGCGTGCTGATGTACGGCCACCTCGACAAGCAGCCGGAGTTCACCGGCTGGTCCGATGGCCTCGAGCCCTGGAGCCCGGTGTTGCGCGACGGCAAGCTGTACGGACGCGGCGGCGCAGACGACGGCTACGCGCTGTTCGCGTCCCTCGCCGCGATCCGGACGCTGCGCGAGCAGAAGATCCCGCACGCACGCTGCGTCGTGCTGATCGAGGCGAGCGAGGAAAGCGGCAGCCCGGACCTCCCGGCGCACATCGACGCGCTCGGCGCGCGCCTCGGCCGCCCGAGCCTCGTCGTCTGCCTCGACGCCGAGTGCGGCAACTACGAGCAGCTCTGGTCCACCACGTCGCTGCGCGGCAACCTGATCGGCACGCTGCGCGTCGATGTGCTGCGCGAAGGCGTGCACTCGGGCACCGCGAGCGGCGTCGTGCCTTCGAGCTTCCGCCTGTTGCGGGAACTGCTCGCGCGCGTCGAGGACGTGCATTCCGGCGCGATCCTGGTCGACGAGCTCAACACGCCGATTCCGGCCGACCGCAAGGTGCAGGCCGAAGCGGCCGCGACGATCCTCGGCGAAACCGTGCACGCGAAGTTCCCGCTCGTCGCCGGCATGCGCGCCGTGTCGAACGACCCGCTCGAACTGCTGCTCAACAACACCTGGCGGCCCACGCTGAGCGTGACGGGCGCCGAGGGCATGCCGGCCTTTCACAGCGCCGGTAACGTCCTGCGTCCCTACACCGCGCTGAAACTGTCTTTCAGGCTCACGCCGCTGATGGACCCGAAGGTCGCCGCCGCGGCGCTCAAGCGGGCGTTCGAGGCCGATCCGCCGTACGGCGCCAAGGTGACGTTCCACGTCGAGTCGGCCATGGGCGGCTGGAACGCGCCGTCGTTCGCACCGTGGCTCGAACAGTCGATGCAGGATGCGTCGCGCGCCTTTTTCGGCCGCGACTCGATGTACATGGGCACCGGCGGCAGCATCCCGTTCATGGGCATGCTCGGCGAGAAATTTCCGGGCACGCAATTCCTGATCACCGGCGTGCTCGGCCCGAACTCGAACGCGCACGGGCCGAACGAGTTCCTGCACCTCGACACGGCGCGCAAGGTCACAGGGTGCGTGGCGAAGGTGCTCGCCGACCACGCCGGGCAGGCGACGAAACGCCGCGCGGCCGCCTGAGGTCAGGTCGTAACCGGGTTTCGCGCGGCCTCGATCCAGGCGAGCAGCTGCTGGATGTCCGCGAACTGCCGTGTCTCGGCCGGCAACCCGTGCAGCAATCCGGCTGCCTCGGTCAGCAACGCGGCGCGCCGGGCGCCGATCGGTTCCGCCATGGCGGTCACGTACAGCGCGTGCGCGAAATCGATCGTAAACGTCAGGCCGGTCGCACCAGCCTCGCGTTTTTCGCGGTAGCGGACCACTTCGTCGCGAACCAGCTCAAGCGCTTCGTCGGCGCGGCCTTGTTTCGCGATCGCGTGGGCCATGATGACCTGTGAACGCGACACTTCGTCCTGCGGGTCGAGCTCGGAGAACGGGTTTGGCGGCAGTTCGCGCCGTTCGCGTGCGGCGGCCTCTGCCGCGCGGAAGTCGCCCACACGAAGCGCCGCCAGGGCCTCCGTGGCCAGCACCCCCCGCAGGTAGTTCGCACGGATTGCGACCAGGTTCGGGTCGTCAGCCTGCGTCGGGACTGCTCGAATCGTCACGGCAAGCGCGTGTGCGGCGTCGCGGGCGGTCGCAGACCGGCCGTTCCAGAGGGAAATGCGAGCGCGCCAGGCATCGGCCGTCAGTCCCAAGAGCTTGCGCCGGGGGCTGCCTTCCTCTTCGAGTCCGGCCAGTTCGGCCGCGGCCTTGGCGGCTTCACCCAAAGTGGCAGCAGCCTCGACCGGTGCGCCGGAACGCGCCTGCAGCACCGCGAGCTTGGGCCACACCTGCCACAGCACGGTGGCGAGGTTCGACGGCTTGCGGGGATCCTGCTCGAGCCCCACGGTCCGCCGCCACGCAGCCTCGGCTTCCACGACGCGTCCTTGTTCGAGCAGCACGTCCGCGCCCAGGTCCTTGCCGTTGATCCAGTACTGCCAGGCGCCCAGGTCGGACGGGTTGAAGCGCACGAAATCCTCGCCGGCGCGCTCGGCGCGCGCCGCATATTCCTGCGCCACCTGGTAATCGTGACGACGGCCCGCCAGCCGGCTGAGCACGTCGGCCGCGAGGACTCGATTCGCCATCGAGCGCAGGTCACCGGGGCGCTGGGCCAGCACCTTCTCCGCAATGTCGTAGACCTCGCGGGTCAGTCGTTCCGCGTCCTCGATGCGGCCGAGCGCCACCAGGTGTCGCGCCTCCGAATCGCTGGTGTCGGCGTAGATCGAGGCCGCACGCAGGTCGGTGAGGTCGCGCGCGCCCATCGTGGCCAGCAAGCTCCGCGACTCCTCGCAGCTGGCGACGCCGACCGACTTCGGCTGGCGATGACTCAGGTAATTGAGCACGTCCGCGTAGACGAGCTTGATGTTGCGCGACCCGCCCGGCGATCGCGCGAGCGGCCGCAACAGGTCAGCGGCCTGCTGCAAGTCTGCCGTGCTCGAGCCCGGCGCACCGTTGACGCCCCACGCCGAGAACCGCGTGAACTGCGACAGTGCGAGCCCGAGCTTGACCGCTTCGGTGTCGTGCCCGGCCTGCCGCAGCTGCGTGAACACCTCGCGGGCCTCGTTCAGGTGCGGCAGCCCTTTTTCGTGATCTCCCCTCGCGAGCAGCGCACTCCCCTCGCGGATCAGCGCCATGCCGCGGTAGATCTGCGTCTGCGGCGTCAGCAGTTCCTGCGGCAAGCCGTCGTAATAGCTCACGGCCATGTGCGCGAGCTTGCCCATCGTCTCGAGCCGGCCAGTGGGCTCGAGCTCCTCGTAGAAGTCCTCGATCAGGAAGCCGACCAGCTTCTCGGCGTCGGCCCGGGCCTGCTGGGTCTTCACGTCGGCCGCGAGCGCCCGCTGCCAGTTGATCCAGCCGAACGCAGCGCCGGCCAGCGCCACCAGCATGAGCACAGCCGCGATGACCGCGAAGCGTCGCGTGCGTTGCAGCGTGCGACGCGTCTCGGCGGCGCGTTCCCGCTGGGCGGCCAGCTGGCGTTCCGCCTGGTCGCGCGCGTCGCGCTCGTGACGCAGGTCGCGGCTCGCCTTGACGACGCTGCAGAGCACGTCGTGCGTGAGCTCGACACGGCGCACGTCGAGCCGTTCCTCGATGCGCAGCAGCCGCCGGTCGACGAGCGTCGTCAGTGCATCGGGCGCGGCGCCCGCGGCGACGAGCGCCTTGACCACGCGCTCCTCGGCCAGGCTCTCGCGATACCCGGAATCCGTCAGCAACTCGTCTTCGATCACGCGACGAACGCCCGCGGTCTGGTCCGCAAGCGTGCGCTCGTAGAAATCGGAAAGGATCGTCTCGCGTGACCCGGCGAGCAGGTCGGCCGAAATGTCCGATTTGCCCTGCGCCAGTCGCGCGTTGTTGAGTTCGCGGCAGACCAGGCTGAGCAGCGACGGCTCCACCTCGGCGTTGCCGAGCTCCGAGCCGCCGGCGACGAACCGCACGATCGACTCGGCCACGTCGCGCGAGACGAGCGCGCCACCCGGCCGCATCACGGCGCTCAGCGCCTGCGTGCCCGTCATGCGTGCGAGACGCATGCGGTTCTGCGTGATCGAGGGCATCACGCCCTTGAGGCTTTCGAGGTGCGCAAGATAGTCCTCGCGCAGGGCAATCAGGATGCGGTAGTCGGCGCGTGCAAAGTCGAACTGCCCGGCATCGACCTCGTCGGCGTCGATGCGACGCTCGAGCTCGACCGGCGGCCGGTTCTCGACCAGGTCGGCGAGTTCCTCGAGGAAGCGCCGCGCGCGCTGACGTCCGGCGTCGTCGGCCTGCGCGAGCGTGAAGACTTCCTCGAACTGGTCGAAGATCAGCAACGGCAGCACCGTGCGCCCGCTCGCGTCGTGCAGCAGGTCGCCGCGGTGATGCAGGAATTCCCAGAGCGATTCGCCCTCGATCGCCGCGCCCGCCTGCGTCCACTGCCCGGTCTCGGCGGTCGCCTTGAAGATCGCCTGCTTGATCTGGTCGGCCGGCGACGGCGATTCGGGCGAATAGTCGACGCGCACGTACACCGGGCAGAACGCCTCACCCCGCAGGCGCGGCACCAGTCCGGCGCGCAACAGCGAAGTCTTGCCGAGGCCGGATTGGCCGAACAGCACGGTGAGCAGCTTCCGCTGAACGCGCCGGGCCAGTTCGGCGGCTTCCTCGTCCCGGCCGTGGAAGTAGGCGCGCGTCTCCTCGGTGTAGCTCGACAGCCCGAGCCACGGGTTCTCAGGGTCGAGCCGGATCGACGCCAGCAGCGCCTGGTCGAAGCCGGTCACGCGCGCCCCCGCCCGTGCAGCAGTTCCTGCAGCCGGCGCAGGAAATCGCCGCTCGGTTCCCCACCGGGCGCGCGCGTGAAGTGGAAGCTTCGGAAACGATCAGGCACGAGCGCGTCCGCCTCGGCCGTGTCGTCCACGCAAATCGGCAGGATGAAGACGGCGCCTTCCGCCATGTTGCGCGTGCGGTCGACGGCGTAGCTCCATTCGCGGCGGAAGTAGCCTTCGAGACGGCGCTGGGTGTTCGCCGAGACGATGGGCAGGAAGAAGCTGCACCGCGCAATGTTCGAGCGAATCTTGTGGTCGTAGTCGTCACCGCCCTCGAGCCGGTCGAGGTCGAACCAGGTCACGACACCGGCGCCGTCCAGTGCGGCTTTCAGGCGCTGCACCGCCGGCAGGTCCTCGCGCGCATAACTCACGAACACCGCATGCTCAGGCATCTCGCGTGCCGGCGGCAGGAAGCGCTGCGGCGCGAATCCGGGCGTGACGCTCGCCGGCGCCTGCCGTCGCTGCCAGCGCCGGTACAGCTCGTCGACGAACGCCGCGGCTCCCGCGTACACGCGCGTGCGCACGCTGACCTGCTGCAGGAACGCGACGAGCCGCCCGTCCTCTGCGGTGTGGTCGTCCGCGAGGATCTCGCCGACGTCGCGCGGATCGGACAGGCGCTTGCGCTTGGCCATCCGAAGGAACAGGCGCGCGAGCCAGTTCGAGAAGTCGCTGCCGATCAGCAGCAGGTGGCTGTGTTCGAGCTCGTGGAACAGCTTCTCGGGCGTCAGGTGCTCGGACTGCAGCGCGCAGATGAACTCGAGCATGTCCTCGTCCGAGAT
>DASUMQ010000203.1:0-15551 GCA_036277615.1 Steroidobacteraceae bacterium | reverse complement strand
GGCACGGACGGCGGCATCGTCGCCGCCGACCTCGTGCTGCTCGAGGACGACCGCCATGACCAGCCGATCTATGCACCAGTGCCCACGGTCCGCGAGGCGGTAATCCGGATGTACCCGGCGATTCCCGACATCGTCCGTCCGCTGATGCAGCGCCTCGACACCGCGACGCTGCAGGCGCTCAACGCACGCGTGCAGATCGACGGTGAGTCGGCCGAGGCGGTTGCCCAGGACTACCTGCGCAAGTCCGGTTTCCTGGTGGCAGCCGCTCCTCGATGAACGATCGGCCCCCCACACGCTGGTTCGGAGTCGACCCGCTCGGGCTCGTGCTCTGCGTCGTGGCCGGCCTCGCCCTTGCGCTGTTGCCCCTCGTCCTGTTCAAGGCGAACCGCATCCTGCCCGGCGAGCCGCGCGCGATCGTGGACGTGTTGCCCGCGGGGATGACCTACGCTTTTTACGCCATGGTCGCGCTCGCCGGATTCGTCGCGCTGCGCGCATCGCACCCGCTCGTCCGACTGTTCATCGCGCTGGCCGGCCTGGCCGCGACGTTGGTCACCGTCGGCGTCGCGGCCGACGTGTTGACCCCCGCAGGCAACCGCGTCGTGCGCATCGCACCCGGCGGTGCGTTCTGGCTGCTCGCGATCGCGCTCGGTCTGCTCGCCACCGATGCGCTCACGCGACTGCGACTCGGCCCGCTGGCGCGAGTCGCCTGCCTGCTCGCGTTTCTCGGTGGCGTGCTGGCCGCGCTCGCGTCCGGTCGTTTCGACGACCTGTCGATCATGCGTGAGTACGCGACCAACGCGGCGCGATTCGCGCGCGAGGCGCAGCAACACGCGCGGCTCGCGCTCGGGTCGCTCTTCGCGGCGGCCGTCGTCGCCCTGCCGCTCGGCGTCCTCTGTCATCGCGTGCCGCGGCTGCAGGCCGGGGTGCTCGGCGCGCTCAACGTCGTGCAGACGGTGCCGTCGATCGCGTTGTTCGGGATCCTGATGGCGCCACTGGCCGCCGTCGTCGCGGCCTGGCCCACGCTCGCGGCGATCGGCGTGAGCGGCATCGGCGCCGCGCCGGCGGCCCTCGCCCTGTTCCTGTACTCGCTGCTGCCGATCGTCGGCAACACCGTCGTCGGGCTGGCGCGCGTCCCGGCGGCTGCGGTCGACGCCGCGCGCGGCATGGGCCTCACCGACGCCCAGGCCCTGCGCCAGGTCGAGTTCCCGCTGGCGCTGCCGACGATCCTGACGGGCATCCGCATCGTGCTCGTGCAGAACATCGGCCTCGTGACCATTGCGGCGCTGATCGGCGGCGGGGGCTTCGGCGCGTTCGTCTTCCAGGGCATCGGGCAGACGGCCATGGACCTCGTGCTGCTCGGTGCGCTGCCGACCGTCGCGTTCGCGTTTGCGGCGGCCGTGGTGCTCGACGCGCTGACGGACCTCGCCCAGCGGGTGCCGCGATGATCACGATCGAGCGGTTGAGCAAGCGCTACGACGACACGGCGGTGGTCGACGACGTCTCGATGATCGTCGAGCCGCGCACGATCACGACGATCGTCGGCACGTCCGGGTCAGGCAAGTCCACGCTGTTGCGCATGATCAACCGGCTGGTCGAGCCGAGTTCGGGTCGCGTGCTGATCGACGGCGAGGACACGGCGCTCGAGCGTCCGCACCTGCTGCGTCGGCGCATCGGTTACGCGATCCAGGGCCTCGGCCTGTTTCCGCACCGCACCGTCGCCGAGAACATCGCGACCGTGCCGCGCCTCCTGGGCTGGGATGCAACGCGCGTGCAGGCGCGAGTCGCGGAACTGCTCGGGGTGTTCGGGCTCGAGCCCGCAACCTACGCACGGAAGTACCCGCACGAGTTGTCGGGAGGACAGCAGCAGCGCGTGGGCGTCGCGCGTGCGCTCGCCGCAGGACCCAACCTGCTGCTGATGGACGAGCCGTTCGGCGCACTCGACCCGATCCTGCGCGCCAAGGCGCAGGACGACCTGCTCGACATCCAGCGCCGCTTCGACACGACGATCATCCTGGTCACCCACGACATCGACGAGGCGTTCAAGCTCGGCCACCGCGTCGCGGTCATGCGGGCCGGCCGCGTGCTGCAGCACGACCGCCCCGCGCGCTTGATCACGCACCCGGCCGATCCGTTCGTGTCGCAATTGATCGGCACGGGCGAGCGGTCGTTGCGGCTGCTGTCGCTGCTCACCGCCGCGGACGCAGCGCAGGCGGGCGCCGCTGTCGAGGGCCCGGAGGTGACCGCGACCGCGACCTTGCGCGAAGCGCTGGCCGAACTCGTCTGGCGTGGCGCCTCGGCCGCGAACGTGGTCGACTCCGGGGGGATCCGGGTCGGCAACCTGAGCCTCCACGCCATCCTGGCGCGAGGCCGCGAGGCGCAATGAGCGCCGGCAACGTCGCCCGACTGCTCCTGCTCGGGCTGCTCGTGACGTTCCTGCTCGCGCCACAGTGGTTCGCGCCGGTCTTCGCACCGCTCAACGAGTTCGGCGCGCCGGCGATCTATGACCAGGGCAACCTGCTGTCGCTGGCGCTCTGGCACGTGGTCACCGTCATCGCGGCTGCGTTCGCGAGCGCGCTCGTCGCCGTGGCGCTTGGCGTGTTCGTGACGCGGCCGGCCGGCGCCCAGTTCCTGCCGCTCTCGCGTGCGATGGTCAACTTCGGCCAGACCTTCCCGCCCGTGGCCGTGCTCGCGATCACGGTGCCGCTGGTCGGCTTCGGGCAGGTCCCGACGCTGATCGCGTTGTTCGCCTACGGGTTGCTGCCGGTGTTCGAGAACACGATCGCCGGCCTGGAGGGTTGCCCCCGGGCGACGCTCGACGCGGCCGACGGCATGGGGATGAGCCCCGGCCAGCGCCTGCTCGCCGTCGAACTGCCGCTCGCGCTGCCGCTGATCCTGGAGGGGGTGCGCCTCTCGCTCGTGATCAACGTCGGCACCGCGACGATCGGCTCGACGGTGGCGGCCAAAGGCCTCGGCGAGGTGATCATCGCGGGGCTGCTGTCGAACAACACGGCGTTCGTGCTGCAGGGCGGGCTCGTGACGGCAATGATGGCGATCCTGCTGTACGACGCGATGCGCCTGGTGGAGCGGCGGTGGGTCCGCGGGAGCCAGGGCTGACGGGATTTTGCGACCAAGGCTCCAGTTCGGACGCGTCCCGGCGTGCAGATACGGCCCGCTTTGCTAAGATCAGCCGAAAACACACCCCGCGCGGCTGCAGGATGAACGCCCCCGCCCTGGTCGACGACACCGCGAGTCGCGGCGCCCCGAGCGCCGCCGCGGGCGTTCCGGCGATCGAATGGCCGACCGTCGCGCTGCTCGCCACGTGCCTCGGCGGCTGGCTCGCATTGACGCAGCTGTACGGCGAGGTGTCGCTCTGGATCCTCGCGCCCTGCATCGCTGCCGTGCTCACGCTGCATTCCTCGGTGCAGCACGAGATCGTGCACGGTCACCCGACGCGCTGGTCGCTGTTCAATCGCGCGCTCGGCGTGGTGCCGCTGTCGCTGTGGATCCCGTTCGAGCGGTATCGCGCGTTGCACCTCGTGCACCACCTCAACGAGCGACTGACGGACCCGTTCGACGACCCCGAGTCCAACTACTGGACGCCCGACACGTGGCAGGCCTTATCGCGGCTCGAGCAGCGCATGATCGCCGCGCAACGGACGCTGCTCGGCCGCCTGGCGATCGGCTCGTGGTGGCGCATGGGCCGGTTCCTGCGCCACGAGGCCGCCGCGTTGGTGCGCAACGAGCCGGGCGTGCGCGTCGCCTGGACGGTGCACCTGCTGGCGGCGACCCCCGTCGTGCTCTGGATCACCGTCGCGTGCGGCATGCCGTTGTGGCTGTACGTGCTCGTGGCGGTCATTCCCGGCAACGCGATCCTGCTCGTGCGATCGTTCGCGGAGCACCGCGCGCGTCCGGGCGTGCGGGAGCGCACCGCGATCGTCGAGAATTCCTGGCTGCTGGGGCCGCTGTTCCTGTTCAACAACCTGCACGCGCTGCACCACGAGGAGCCGTGGTTGCCGTGGTATCGCTATCACGGGCGTTACCGCGCCGTGCGCGACCGCCTGATCGCCGACAACGGTGGCCTGGTCTACTCGTCGTATTTCGACGTCGCGCGGCGATTCCTGCTGCGCCCCTACGACGAGCTCATGCACCCGACCGGCCGTGCTCCGGGCAGCGTCGGCACGGGCACGCCCGGCGTTCACGCCGGGTACGGATAGCCGGCCTCGCGCGCTTCGCGGTCCCACTCGAGCGTGCGTGCATAGTCGGCGGACTCGACCGCCGCGAATCCCTCGATCAGGAGCGCGTCTCCGAGCGGCGCGAACCACGCGCGCGCCGATGCTGCGACGAAGCCTCTACGCAGTGCATCGACGTGCTCGGGCGGCGTCGAAGCAGACGTGACGAACGCGGGCACCGTCGCGGTGTCGGTGGCCGCGAGCACGCGCACGCCGCGTGTCAGCTCCGGCGCGTGGCGCTCGATCAACAGCTGCCAGTACGCGTCGAGCGGGCCGACGTCGATGCGTCCCTCGCGCACGCCGTCGAGCACGTTGCGGGCGGTCACGAGGTTGCCCGTCATCGCGCCGTACAGGGTCGGGCGATTCGGCGTCCGGTAGCGGAGCAGATGGTGGCGAAACGCGTTGAACCCCGAGTGCGAGTGCTCGACGGTCCACCCGGCGCGCCCGCCGAACGTGTCTTCGAGCGAGCGGTACGGCGCGTCTTCGCGCACGATCAGGTTCGAGCGGTACAGCGCCTTGCCGTTGGCCCACTCCGCGCGTGGCAGGGGCGCCGCCACCGGCACGACGGGCGCGAGCCCGAGCGCGAGGGGGTAGCCGCACATGAACACGCAGCCGAGGTCCGGCCGCGACCAGAGCTCCTCGAGCGGCTGCGGGGCCGGGTACGGTACGTAACGCAGCGGCACCTGCGCCTCTGAGGCGATGCGCTCGAGCAGCTCGCGCCAGAGTGCCTCGACCGCGGGCGTCACCGCGTACATGCGCGCGTTCGCGATGCGGTCGGTCACGCGTGCAGTCACGGTCAGAGCGGCGCGCCGAGTTCGGCCGAACGCCGCGCCACGTAGTCGTCGATGGCCTCGCGCACGTCCGCGTCGAGCGGTGGCGGCGAATACTCGGCGAGCAGGCGCTTCCAGATCTCGGTCGCCCGGTGCGTGGCATCGCGGCTGCCGGCCTCCTTCCAGTTCTCGAAATTCGACCAGTCGGAGAGCAGCGGACGGTAGAACGCCTTCTCGTAGCGCGCGAGCGTGTGCGCCGACCCGAAGAAATGACCTCCCGGCTCGACGCCGCCGATCGCCTCGAGCGCGAGATCGTCGTCGTCGAACTCGACCGGTTTGAGCAACTCGGCCCAGGCACGCAGCATCTCGGCGTCGACGATGATCTTTTCGAACGACGCCGACAGACCCCCTTCGAGCCAGCCGGCCGCGTGATTGATCAGGTGGCTGTGGCTCAGGATCGCCGCCTGCAGCGAAAAGGCGGTCTCGTAGGTCGACTGGGCATCGACCGTGGGTGCGGCATTGACCGCGCTGGTGCGCACCGGGATGCCGAGCCGACGACCGATCTGCGCGGTGGCGAGCGCGGCGTTGACGTACTCCGGCGTACCGAATGCGGGCGAACCCGTGCGCATGTCCACGTTCGAGGTGAAGCCGCCCATCACGCACGGCGCGCCGGGACGCACGAGCTGGCACAGCGCAACGATCCCGAGCGCCTCGGCCGTCTGCTGCACCAGCGCGCCCGCGAGCGTCACCGGCGCCATCGCGCCCATCAGCGTGAACGGCGTGATGACCACGCATTGGCCATGACGCGCCATTGCCATGACGTTGTCGAGGATGTCCTCGTCGACGCGGCGTGGCGAGTTCACGTTCGTGACCGACATCAGCGTCGGCCGCGCGGCGAGGTCCTCGATGCTGCAGCGGTGCTCGATCGCCGACATCGCGACGGCGTCCTCGACCTGGACGCCACCGACACCGCGTGCCGCCCACACGATGTCCGAACACTCGACGTGTGCCCGGTACGCGGCGAGGTGCCGCACCGGAATGGCGACGTCGACCGGCTCGACGACGATGCCCCCCTGCCAGTGCAGCACCCCGAGCGTGTGCGTGAGCTTGAGGATGTCGCGGAACGCGGCGAGGTCGCCGTAACGACGGCCGCGCTCGAGGTCGGTTGCATTCGGCGCACCGTTGACCGGCCCGAAATTGACCGTGTTGCCGCCGACGTGCAGGTGTCGCTCGGGATTGCGCGAGTGCAATACGAACGAGGCCGGTGCCAGGGCGAGCTGCGCCACGACGAGGTCACGCCCGAGCCGCACGAGCTGGGTGGCGTCGTCGACGAGCGCGCCCGCCTTGCGATAGACGTCGCGCGCCGCGGCGCTGCGGATCTCGAGCCCCGCATCCTCGAGCACGCGGCAGGCCGCGTCGACAATCCGTTCGACCTGTTCCGGCGTGAGGATCTCGAGCGGGGCCCAGGGCACGTGCAGGCGCGGCAAGGCCGCCAGGCTCGGGCCCGTCGTGCGCGTGCCCCGGCTCGAGGGGCGGCGGCGCGCAGTCGGGGGCGGTTCGCTCATCGGCCGATCATAGAGGGGGGTCGGAGCCTCGTTAAGTGAATCTTGACGACCCGAGAGTTCATTTCCGTGACCGCCGCACGCGCGGGACGCGACCGGATGCCTATGCTGCGACGCAGGAGACCAAGGGTGAGCGCATCGCCATGAAACCACTCGTGCGTGCCTGTCTGGCGCTCGTCGTCGCGCTGACGGCGGGCTGTGCGTCGATGAGCAAGGAGGAATGCCGCTACGTCGACTGGCGCACCGTCGGGTACGAGGACGGTGCCGCGGGTCGGCCAGCGAGCCGTCTCGGCGACCATCGCCGCGCCTGTGCCGATCACGGCGTGACGCCCGACCTCGCGGCGTACAACGCCGGTCGCGAAGCGGGCATGCGCGAGTTCTGCCAGGGTCACAACGGCTATCGCGTCGGCGCAAGCGGCCAGGTCTATTACGGCACCTGCCCCGCCGACCTCGCATCGGCGTTCGAGCAGGGCTACGACCGCGGTCGCGAGCTCTACGTCCGCAAGCAGCGCGTGATCGACGTCGACGCGGGGATCGCCCAGCGCCAGGCGGAAATCCGCAGGCTCGAGGACGGGCTCGCGCGCGGTGCATTCGTCATGGTCGCCGACGCCTCCACGGCGGAGGAGCGGGCACAAGCCGTCATCGACGCCAAGCAGGGCGCGGAACGCATCGGCCGCCTGCGCAAGGAGATCGAGGACCTGCAGGCCGACCGCGTGCGCTACGAGCGCGAACTCGAGGCCTACGAGGCCACCGTCGCCGCCACGTATTGAGCCGCCGGCCCGCGGAGCGGCGGGGACCGGCGCGGTACTCGCTGTGATACTTTCCGGCGCATGGTCTCCACCGACCGCCCGCGCCGGCGGAAAGGAATCGCGCGATGCACCCGATCGTCCGCCCACGCGCGTGGGCCGGCCTGCTGTGCGGCGTCCTCCTGATGGCTTCCGGCGCCGCGCACTGCGCCACGACGTACGACGATCTCGTCGGCTTGTGGCAACAGTGGTGCACGCTCGAGCGCCCGACGCTGCGCGACGGCGCGCCGGATTACACGACGGCCGCCGTGGCCCGCCGGCACGACGAACTGCGGCGCTTGCAGCAACGGCTCGCGTCGCTGGATCCCTCGGGGTGGCCGCGCGAGCAGCGCATCGACTACGAGCTGGTCCGGGCGCAGCTCAACGGCATGGATTTCGACATCCGCGTGCTGCAGCCCTGGGTGCGTGACCCGGCGTTCTACCAGTCGATCTGGACCGAGCAAAGCGACACGCCCGAGCACGAGGGCCCGGCGCACCACGGCATCGTCGAACTCTGGCAGTACTCGTTTCCGCTGGGCCGGAACGACGCGCAGAAGCTCACTGCACAGCTGCGCGCGGTGCGGCCGCTGCTCGACCAGGCGCGTCTCAACCTGACCGGCAATGCGCGCGACCTCTGGATCACCGGCATCGGCACGATGCAGGCAGAGGTCGTCAACCTCGACGGACTCGCGAAAAAGGCTCAGGGCGCCGGTCGCGAGCTCGCCGGCGCGATCGCCGATGCACGCGCCGCGACCGTGGACTTCGTGGCGTGGCTCGAGCAGCAGGCGCCGACCAAGACCGGACCGTCCGGGATCGGCAAAGAGGCGTACGAGTGGAACCTGCGCCACGTCCACCTCGTCCCGCTGACCTGGGACGACGAGGTCATGCTGCTGAAGCGGGAGCTCGCCCGTGCGCACGCGGCGCTGCGGCTCGAGGAACAACGCAACCGCGGCCTGCCGGAACTCACCGCGCCCGCGAACGCCGACGAGTACGCAAAGAAGGCGAATGACGCGGTGACCAAGTACGTCGCCTGGCTCGAGGACGCACAGATCTTCACGGTCGAGCCGTACCTCGAGCCAGCGTTGCGCGCGCACATCGACCCGTACGTGCCGCCGGAGCGACGCAACTTCTTCTCGATCGCGAGCCATTACGAGCCGATCACCCTGTACGCGCACTTCCAGCACTGGTTCGATCACGCGTGGCTCGTGCACGCGCCGAACCCGAGTCCGATCCGCCGCTCGGCCTGGGCCTACAACGTCTGGGACAGTCGCGCCGAGGGCATGGCCACGGCAATGGAGGAGATCGTGCTGCACGCCGGCTACTACGACGACAATCCGCGCGCACGCGAGATCGTCTGGATCATGCTGGCGCAGCGCGCGGCGCGCGGCCTCGCGTCGCTGTACGCGCACGCGAACATGATGGACATCCGCCAGGCGAAGGCGTTCCAGGTGGAATGGACGCCGCGTGGCTGGATGCGGCCCGACCTCGACCTGCTGCACTTCGAGCAGCAGTTGTACCTGCGACAGCCCGGCTACGGCACGAGCTACGTGACGGGCAAGCACCTGATCGACGAACTGATCAAGGACCGCTCACAGCAGGTGGCCAAGGATTTCACGCTGCGCCGGTTCATCGACGAGTTCAACGCGGCCGGCATGATGCCGGTCTCGCTGATCCGCTGGCAGCTGACGGGCGACCCGTCGATGGTTCCGTCCTGCACCGAAGCGCCGGCGCGGTGCGAGGGAGCAGCACCGCGCGCGGCAGAGTAGCTTCGGGTCAGGAAGTTTCTCAGGTCTCGAGATCGACGAACGCGCGCAGGGTCACGCCGCGGTCTGCCCAGACGCGCGCGGCGTCTTCGACGATCGCGAGCGCCGTGTCGAATGTCTCGGGCGCGGTCCGCTGCATGCCGAGCCCGCTGCGCACGACGAGCACGTAACCCTGCGCCGGCGCATGCCAGCCGAGGTCGGTCAGGCTGTCGAACCAGGCGTCCCAGTTGGCGCCGAACCAGTCGGGAAACGACATCGCGCGCGCCAGCCGCTCGAGCAGCCCCGGCTTGTCGTGGCAGCCGGTGAGGTCGGCCAAAAACACGGTGTAGCCGAGCGACTCGGCCAGGAGGCGGATTCCCGCGACGCGCTCGTCGTTGAGGGTGACGCGCTGCACGCTCGCGAGGTCGTCGTCGCGGCGCTGCGGATCGGCGGTCGTCGTCTGGTCGGTCATGGCGGGGCGCCCTCGATCCGCCGGAAGCTCCGGTAGTGATCGTCCGTGTAGTAGTACGTCTCGGGCGGGTCGCCGCCCGTGACGATCCGTCGCGCTCCCCGGTCGCGGGACCCGGGCGTGTCGACGGTGTACTCACGGTAGTAGCCTCGAGGACGCTCGGGCAACAGGCCTTCGCGATTCTGGAACGTCGTTCCGTCGCGGTCGTAGCGAAAAGGGCCGCCGCGTGCGATCGCCTCGAGCGTCGCGAACGCCTCGGGCGGCAGTCCTTGGGCTTCCGGGGCTTCCGCGGCGACTTCCGGCGCGCCCGCGGCGGGCGCGGGCCGCTCGCCGCGTTGCCCGGCCCACCAGCCGTTCGCCGCGACGATCGCGACGACGGCAAGCAGGATGATGCGCCACCCGCGCGCCACGGCGCTCAGTCCGGCATGAAGCCCATGCTGCCGAGCAGGCTCTGGCCGCCGTCGCAGACCACGATCGCACCCGTGATGTATTGCGCGGCGTCGGAACAGAGGAACACGGCGAGGTCGGCGATCTCCTCCTTGCGCCCGTAGCGGCCGAGCGGAGTCGCACGCTCGAGCTTGGCCCGCGCGCCCGGCGCCGCGCCGAGTCGCCGCATGCCCTCGGTGTCCTCGATCGGTCCCGGCACGATCGAATTGACGCGGATGCCGTCCCGCCCCCATTCGACGGCGAGGTTGCGCGTGAGCATGTCCACGCCGGCCTTCGCGGCGCCGACGTGCGACTGGCCCTCCATCGGCATGTACGACTGCGGCGCCGAGATGCTCACGATCGAGGCGCCCGGCTTGCGCAGGTGCTCGTGCGCGGCACGCAGCACGTTGAACGTTCCGAGCAGGTCGATGTCGACGACCGTGCGAAATCCCTTTGCCGACATGTCGAGTGCGCGTGCGATGAAGTTGCCGGCCGCGCCGGACACGAGCATGTCGATCGGCCCGAAGTGTTCCTGCGCCGCGCGCAGTGCAGCCGCGACTGCGTCGTATTCGCGCACGTCGCACGCCTGCCCGAAGGCCCGGCCTCCACGTCCCTGCAGGTGACTCACGGCGGCGTCGACCTTGTCGCGCGAGCGGCTCGCGACCGTCACCGACGCGCCGAGTTCCGCGAAGCGTTCGGCGATGCCGAGGTTGATGCCACTGGTGCCGCCCGCCACGAACGCCGTGCGACCCTCGAACAGCCCGTCCCTGAACACCTTTGTCATGCGCAACCCCGATCCGTGCACCATTTCGTCAAGATTACCCCGCAACGCGCGCGGGCGGCATCCCGTGCGCTGCGCCTTGGTCAGAACACACCGACGTGGCTGGTCCGGGCTCGGGGGACTGACGCTGCGCGCTCCATCACCGACACTATCCGGATGAGTGCCGAAGCGGAGACCTCCACGCGGCCGGAACGACGCGTACAACCCTGGCAGGTGGCGCTGGCAGTGATGCTCGCGCTGCTGGCGGTGCTGCTGCTGGCGTGGGACTGGAACTGGTTCAAGGGTCCGCTCGAGCGCCGCGTCGCGACCACGACCGGACGCGAGTTCCGCATCGAGGGTGCGCTCGACGTCGACCTCGGTCGCATCGTGATCGTGCGCGTCGAGGACATGTGGCTCGCCAACACGGCGTGGTCACTGACGCCCGAGATGGGCCGTGTCGACCTGCTGCGCGTCGAGATCCCGTTCTGGCCGCTGCTGCGCGGTGAGCGCACGTTGCGACGCATCGACGTCGTGCGTCCGGCTGTGCTGCTCGAACGCAATCGACGCGGCGCGGCCAACTGGCAGTTCCGGGATGCGGAGCCGCGGGGGCCGCGATCGGCGAAGAGCTGGGCGTTCGGTGAGTTGCGCGTGCACGACGGCCGGCTCGACGTGCGCGATGCGCCGCTCGGCACCGACCTGCGCCTGACGATCGACTCGAGCACGCCGCAGCCGGGCGACGACAACGTGCGGTTGCTCGTGCGCGGTTCCGGTCGGTACCGCGGTCACCCGTTCCAGCTCGTCGGCACGGCCGATTCACCGGTCGAGCTGTTCGAACGTGCGGACGCCGCCTACCGGGTCGACTTCTCGGCCCGCGCCGGGTCGACCCGGGGTCGCGCGCACGGCGCACTGCGCGTGCCGCTGGATCCCGAAAAGTTCGTCATCAACGCCGAACTGCGCGGCAACGACCTCGGCGACCTCTATCCGCTCGTGGGTCTGGCCGTGCCGTCGACGCCGCCGTACCGCATCGAGGGTCTGTTCGAACGCAACGGTCGCAAGCTGACGTTGCGCGACATGGAGGGGAAGATCGGTGACAGCGACGTGGCCGGCATCGTCAGCGTCGACCTGAGCGGCGACAAGCCACTGCTCGCCGGGGACGTGCGCTCGACGCACCTGGACCTCGACGATCTCGGCGGGCTGCTCGGCCTGCCGCCGTCGATCGGCGAAGGTGAGTCGGCGTCGCCCGAGCAGCGCGCAGAGGCGAAACGACGCGCCGCGGGCCCGAACCTGTTGCCCGACAAGGAATACGACCTGCGAAAACTCGCCGCCGTGAACGCGGACTTTCACCTGCACGCGGAGGACGTCGACGCCGGCAAGTGGCCGATCGACTCGCTCGCGCTGCGACTGAGCCTGCGCGACTCGATCCTCAAGGTGACGCCCGTCGAGCTCGGCTTCGCCGGCGGCAAGGTCGCGGGAGACGTGCTGCTCGACGCGCGGCGGTCGCCGATCGCGGCGGGCGCGAACCTCGCCATCCGCAGTGTCGACCTGGAGCGGATGTGGCCGAACATGAAGCCGCCGAACGTCGGTCGCGCGAACGGCCGGATCGACCTGCAGGGCGAAGGCAATTCCGTCGCCGACATGCTCGCCACGGCCGACGGCGACGTCCAGGTGGGCATGGGGCGCGGGCGCTTCAGCAACCTGCTGCTCGAGCTCGCCGGCCTCGATGTGGCGGAGTCGCTCAAGTTCCTGCTCGGCAAGGACAAGACCGTGCGGCTGCGGTGCGCCTACGGCGAATTCACCGTCGAGGAAGGCCTCATGAAGGCCCAGTCGCTGGTGTTCGACACGAGCGACACGATCATGTTCGGCGAAGGGTCGGCGGACTTCGACGGCGAGACGCTCGCGCTCGAACTGCGGCCCGAGCCGAAGGACTTCAGCCCGGTGTCGCTGCGCGGGCCGCTGCACGTCGGCGGCACGTTCAAGGACCCGACGTTCCGGCCCGAGGCGAAGTCGCTGCTCGGGCGCGCGGCCGTGGCCGCTGCGCTCTATGCGATCGCCCCGCCCGCCGCGCTGCTGGCGTTCATCGAGACGGGGCCGGGCGAGAGCGTCGACTGCTTCACCGGCAAGGACAAGGACGACGACGAGGGCGGCAAGGCGTCCGGCAAGACGTCACGCGACGCGACGGAGGCCCGGCGCAACGAGAAGAACAAGGGCCAGGGCTGAATCAGTGGTCAGTGTCTAGTGACTAGTGCAGTTAAGAGTGGCTGCGCCGCGCGCCGACGCAGTCGGCTTCCTACTAGCCACTAGCCACTTGCCACTAGCCCCAAGCCACTAGACCCTGGCTGCGGGTTCTTTCCGCATCAGCGTGCTCTTGCCGAACAGCGACCCGATCAGGTCCACGGCGACCTCGGCCGTGCGGTTGCGCACGTCGAACGCCGGGTTCAGTTCCACGATGTCGAGCGATCCCAGCCGGCCGGTGTCCGCGACCATCTCCATGCAGAGCTGGGCCTCGCGGTACGTCGGACCGCCGGGCACCGTGGTTCCGACGCCGGGTGCGATGTCGGGATCGAGGAAGTCGACGTCGAGGCTCACGTGGATGTGGGTCGAGGCATCGACGCCGGCCAGCACGTGCTCGAGCACGTAGCGCATGCCCATCTCGTCGATGTAGCGCATGTCGAACACTTCGAAGCCGACTTCGTGCACGAACTTCTTCTCGCCCGCGTCGACGCTGCGGATGCCGATCTGGCACAGCTGCGACGGCTGGATCGCAGGCACGGTGCCGCCGAGCCCGGTCAGCTCGGCCGGCCCGTGACCGCACAGGCACGCGACGGGCATGCCGTGAATGTTGCCGCTCGGCGTGAGTACGCTGGTGTTGAAGTCGGCGTGCGCGTCGAACCAGAGCACGCGCAGCTTGCGGCCGCTTGCGCGGCAGTGACGGGCCGCCGCGCTGATCGAGCCGATCGCGAGGCAATGGTCGCCACCGAGCAGGATCGGCAGCCGCTCGGCGGCGAGTTCGGCGCAGACCGCCTCGTGCACGAGCCGGTTCCACTCGACGACTTCACGCAGGTGCCGGTAGCCGCCGACCGGGGGCTGCCAGGGATTGGGCGGCCCGTTCAGGTTGCCACGGTCGTGCACGACGACGCCCTGCGCTTCGAGCACCGTCTGCAACTGCGCGACCCGGAGCGCCTCTGGACCCATCGACGCCCCGCGTGCGCCGGCGCCGATGTCCGTCGGTGCCCCGATCAATGCGACCTGCGTCTGAGCCATGGCTGTCGTCACCTCAGGCCGTCCGCCGGGCGCGCGGCCGGGCGGTCGCGCGTCCGCCCTGCAGCGTACCGCCGAACAGGTCCTTCGGGTCGTCGAGCTCGGGAATGAGGTCCAGCGAACGTCGTCCGAGCTCCTGCTCCTGCACCAGGCCGTACAGGAAGCGCAGCGCCGAGTAGTCCTCGAGCGCAAAGCCGACGGAATCGAACAGCGTGACGTCGTGTTCCGAGCGCCGGCCCACGGCCTCGCCCCGCAGGACGCGTGCCAGCTCGATCACCGGATAGTCCGCCGCCATCTGCTGGATTTCCCCTTCGATCCGCGACTGCGGCTCGAACTCGACCACGACGCGTAGCCCGGGCCACCGCAGGACGTCCGGGTGCAGCTCGGTCTTGTCCGGGCAATCGCCGCCCACGGCGTTGAGGTGCATGCCCGGCGTGATCATCGGCGGCGTCAGGATCACGGCGTTGCGTTTGTCCGCCGTCACGGTCGTGACGACGTCCGCGCCCTTGCACGCTTCGGCCGTGGAGCCGCACGCCACGACCCGCAGGTCGGCGAGCTCGGGCATCGACGCGAGGTTGCGCGCGAGCTTGGCGGTCGCGCGGCGATCGACGTCGTAGAGCCGCAGTTCGCGTATGCCGACCAGCCGGTGAAACGCAATCGCCTGGAACTCGCTCTGCGCGCCGTTGCCGACCAGCGCCATGACGCGACTGTCGGGGCGCGCGAGCCGTTGCGCTGCGAGCGCCGAGGTCGCGGCCGTGCGCAGCGCCGTCGTGACCGTCAGTTCCGACAGCAACAGCGGATAACCCGTGTCCACGTCCGCCAGCACGCCGAACGCCATCACCGTGAGCAGGCCCTCGGCGGTGTTCCTGGGATGCCCATTGACGTACTTGAAGGAATAGAGCCTGCCGTCGGTGGCCGGCATCAGTTCGATGACCCCGACGGGCGAGTGGTTGGCGAGCCGGGGCGAGTTCTCGAACTCCGGCCAGCGGCGGTAGTCGGCCTCGATCTCGGCGGCGAGCCGTGCCATGAACTCGGCGGGCCCAATCGCACCCACGAGGCGCTGGATGTCGGTGACGCCGATGTATTCGACCATGCTGAAACTCCGGGTGGGCGGCGCGGGCTGCAAGGGTGCGGACGCCGCGCAGTCATGATCAGGTCTGGAGCAGTCAACAGGAAGACAACGAAGCGACCAGTTTGTGTTATAAATGAATCACTTCGTCAGAATAATTGATCACTTTGCTAAGTCAGCCTTACCAGTGGACGACCTCGATCGCCAATTGATCGGCCTGCTCCGTGGCAATGCGCGATTGCCGGTGGCGTCGCTCGCCAAACGCCTCAAGGTCGCGCGCGGCACGGTGCAGAACCGCCTGTCGAAACTCGAGCGCGACGGCGTGATCGCGGGATACACCCTGCGGTTGCGTGTGTCAGACGAGGATCGCCGCGTCGTCGCGCTGATGCTGCTCGCCGTCGAAGGCAACCGTGTCGAGGACGTGCTCGCGGCGCTGCGCGGCGACCCATCGGTGTCGGCGCTGCACACGACCAACGGTCGC
>DASUMQ010000202.1:0-4583 GCA_036277615.1 Steroidobacteraceae bacterium | reverse complement strand
GCGGCTCGTCGTCGACGATGATGGTACGGATGCTCATGTCGGTTGCGTGGCCAGCTCCAGCGGCAGCGTGATCTCGAGGCGTAGCCCCGGGCGCGAGAATCGTACCGCGATCTGCTGCTGCTCGCCGTAGAGGACCGCCAGGCGCTCCCGCGTGTTGCGGAAACCGACACCCCGCCCGGCCCCCAGTTCCACCCCGACCGGCAGGCCCGGCCCGTCGTCCTGGACCACCAGGCGCAGCCGGCCGTCGACCTCGCGCGCCTCGATCCGCAGCCGGCCGCCCTCCTCGCGCGGCGCCACCGCGTACTTGAGGGCGTTCTCGACCAGCGGCTGCAGGATCAGCGACGGCACGAGCGCACTGGTCACGCGCTCGTCGATGTCGAACTCGAGCCGCAGCCGGTCGCCGAAGCGTAGCTGCTCGATGCCGAGGTAGAGGTTCAGGGCGTCGAGCTCGTGGCGCAGCGTGACCTTCTTCATCGGATCCTGGTCGAGCGTGTAACGCAGGAAGTCCGACAGGCGGCCCACCGCCTGGTTCGCCACCTTGCCCTGGCCGTCGAGGATCAGCGTCGAAATCGCGTTGAGCGTGTTGAACAGGAAGTGCGGGTTGAGCTGGTACCGCAGCATCTTGACCTGCGCTTCCTGCGCCAGCGCGGAGGCGCGCAGGACCGATTCGCGCTGCGACTGCAGCGTCTCGTAGTACTTGATGCCGAAGTAGAGGCCGGACCAGCAGAGCAGCAGGTAGGTCGAGCTGAGCGTGCCGACGAAGATGCCGTACCACGGCTCTCCGGCCATCTTTTCGCTCTCGACCCAGTGCATGTACGACGAATTGATGATGACGCGCCAGCACAGCGCCGTGACCCAGGCGGCCAGCAGCACCGACGGCACGATGACCGCGGGTCGCTGTTTCCACAGCCACCGGTACAGGTACCGCAGCGGGGCCGAGAGCACGAAACCGCCGGCGGCCGCCGCGAACACGACCTTGATGTAGGACGTCGGCTTCTCATAGAGCAGTGCGCCGAGGTACTGCGTGATGAGGTACGCGCTCCACCCGAGCGTGTGCAGCGCCCAGAACAGGAGGTTGCGGTTGCGGCGGAGGTCGTCCAGTGTCACCGCGCGACTTTAGCGGGGGTTCCCCGGGTTCGCGAACGGTTCGTCGCACGGGGACCACGCCTCGGCTCCGGTCACTGCCCGAAGCCGCGCACGAATGCTTCACATCCGGCCGCAAACCGCGGCCCGGCGCCGTCGCAGAGACAGTCGTCCGCAAGCTGGTTTTCGCGGGCCCACTCGAAACCCGATTGCTCGGCGGTGACCGCGAGTTCCGCGAATGCCCTGCAGCCCTCGACGAACGCTGCGTCCTCGGCCTCCGCGCAGGCCGCCGGGTCGGCGAGTCCCTGCCGGTCCGCCCAGCCAAAGCCGGCCTTGTGCGCGGCGCAGTCGCCGTCGTGGCACGCGTGGCCGTGGAAGCTGCGCGCGGCGTACGGGTCGCGATCGGCTTCAGCGCAGGCGGAGGCGCGCGCCGTCGCCGGCGCGGTAGCGGCGAGCAGCACCAGGCTCGCGACTACGATCGACGTACGTGCCATGTCTCCCCCTGCGCGATTGCGGCGTGCCTGCATGTGGGCACGCTAGCAAGGCGCCGGTTCGCTGCCCCTCGGAGTTCCTGTGGGCTTGCCGCAGATTTCGGCGCGCGGAGGAGATGTCCCGCGGCAGGTCGCGCGTTCGACCCGCGCGTGCCTGCTCGGCGGTTTGCGCAAACTCAGTCGGTGAGCGGTGGTTCCCCGCGCGGCGTCATGCGTCCGACCACGTGCTCGACGCAGTCGCCCGCGACGAGCGCGAGCAGCAGCAGCGCCAGCAGGTCCAGGCCAAGCAGTCGCAACGTTTCGATCCAGGTCATTTCCATGTTCGTCACCTCCGTCGATGCCGGAGCGCTCGTCGACGCTTGACCGTCGTTGCGCACTCCATCGACGGCACGATGTTAGGCCTCGTTTGCTGCATCGCAGCAGAACTGCGTCCCAGAATTGCACCCGGGTGAATTGCCGGCGCGCGCGCCCGCTGCGTGGTCGGAGGCCGGTGTAGCGACTTATCCCTACGGCGCGAGACGTGCGTCGCAGGTCCGCGGGGCGGTCGACACGCATCTCGGCGTCCCGTGGTCATCGCCGGTCGCTCTCGACGGACGTGGCGATACGCCCGGGACCGACCCCGCGACGTCTCGCGGCGGAGTTGCGGCGCGCGACGACGTTCAGGCTCAGTGCGTCAATGCTCAACGTCCATCGACGCGTACTTCCCGCGCTGTTAGTCGCCGTACTCCTGGGTGGGTGCGTCGACGCCCCGGCGGTCTCGGCGGGGACATCCTCGACGCCCGCTCGGGCGACGCCGCGTGCCGCACCCGACGCCGCGCCGTCTGCGCGCGCCGTGCCGGGCGAGCCCGCGGCGCTGGCCGGCATCACGGTGGCTCACAATCGTGTGCGCGCAAAGGTCGGTGTGCCCCCGCTCGCGTGGAATTCGCGGCTCGCGGAGGTCGCTCAACGCTGGGCGAATACTTGCGTGGACCGCGATCCGCCGCGCGGCATGATCGATCACAGCGCGGGCGAGAGCGAACTGTTCGCGGGTCCGCTCGGTGAGAACCTGCACGCGACGACCGCGCCCGCGGCGGATCCAGTCGCGGCCGTCGAGGGCTGGGCCGCGGAGGCCGCGGATTACGACCTCGAGCGAGACACCTGCCGCAGCGGCGCCATGTGCGGCCACTACACGCAGGTGGTGTGGCGCAGCACGCGCGAGGTCGGGTGCGCCGTCAGCACGTGCCCGCGATTGCGCTATCGCACGTCCCTGGTCTGCAATTACTTTCCGGCGGGCAACTGGGAGGGCCAGCGACCGTACTGAGCGCCGGCTCACCGGCGACCGGGTGGCTGGATGCCAGCGCCGCCCAGCGCGTCAGGGAAACTGGATCTTGCCGCGCGGCGTTCCAGCCTGCCCGAGCGCGGCCGCTGCGCCGGCCTCCGGGATCACGATCGATGAAGCCTGCTGGCGCCGCATCTCCTGCAGTTCCTTCATCGTCTCCTCGAACGCGATCTTCGCACCGTCGGCAAATCCGGCGCAGGCCTCGGCCAGGTTGGTCGCCTCGATCTCGAAGGACAGCGGCAGCACGCCGGCCGGCGTCATGATCTGCGCCTGGCCGACGAATACGGACGGACGAGCAAGGTCCGGCGAGCCGTCACGCTTCACCGGGGTCATGACGCGGATCGTGCCCACCTTGCGGTCGGAATAAACGTCCTCGCGGTACAGGTCGTCCGCATCCATCTTCGGTTCGGGGGCGTTGCCGGCCATGGTCGTCCTCTGGGCATCCATCGGTGCGCGCCACCGCGGCGCGGGCGGGCACGTTATCAGAATTTGGCGTCGCCTTGGCCGCCGGCGGTCCCCGCGCGGTCGTTCCAGCGACCTTCGCGCGGCCACGGCGTCAGTGCAACGTAGTACAGCAGGACGAGGTTGACGAGCGGAATGGACGCCATGATCGCGAGCCACGGGGGATACCCCATGCGGCCGAGGATCTTCCAGAACGCGACGAGTTGCAGCAGCGCGAGGATCAGGAACCAGCGGATCATGCGGCACCGGGCACGGGACGGGCGTGGCGGCCATCATAGCCGTCCCCTTCGCGTGCCGTTTCTTCAGGATCTGCGTTCGACCCGGCGCGCCTCGTCGCAGATCCGGTTCTCGACCTGCATCATCGCCGCCCCGACGTAGGCTTCCCAGTCGTCGCCTTCGTGGTCGACGTCGAGCAGACGCTCCAGCTCGTAGAGAAAGGTGTGCACCGCGAGGTCCTCGCCCGCGGCAGGCCCGCCCTGCGCGAGTTGCCGGTCCGCGTCGTGCCTGAGCACGGCGAAGCGATCGCGCAGCGCCTGGAATTTCGACCACATTGCCTCGCACGCCGACGGGGACAGCGTCGCCGGATCGCCGAATTCGGCCAGCAATGCCTCGATCTCCCCGTACAACGTGGCGAGCATGCCCGCGTAAGCGCTCTTGAAGTCGTTCATGGCAGTGATCGCGCGGCTGGTGCAGGGACGGATGGCGGCCGCTCCGCTCGCAACGAAACGGGCGGCTATCCTCCGTCCACGGTCGGACGGGCTGCGTCGGCCTGATTCCCGCCCTGTCGTCGGACGATTCCGTCACGGCGGGCAAGCCACCGATCCGCCGACCATCGGCCGGGGCCGAACACGATCAGCGTCAGCAGCATCACGCCCCAGAGGTGATGCTGCGCAAGCGCGCCTTCGAACCCGTCGGCGTACAGCACGTGCGCATAGGCGATCACGGCCAGCGCGTTGACGCCGAACAGCCCCAACGCGGCCAGCCGGCCGAGCAGACCGGCGATCAGCAGCGCCGGGAACAGCAGTTCCCCGAGCGTGCCGAGCACGGCCGCGAGCGCCGGCGCCAGCACGGGCACGTGATACTCCTCCTCGAACAGGAAACGTGTCGTGTCCCAGTCCTGCAGCTTGAGCCAGCCGGATTTCAGGAACTGCCACGACACGTACACGCGCAGTGCGAGCAGGAAGACGTCCTCGACGGCGCGGGCCGCCCGCGTCCCGAGCGCATCGATC
>DASUMQ010000201.1:0-9304 GCA_036277615.1 Steroidobacteraceae bacterium | reverse complement strand
AAACCGCTGGACGCAACTTCCCTGCGCAGCGCCGTGGACCGTGCACTGCAGCGTGGCGCGGCCCGCGAACACCGCTCCCCCTGACGTCGGTCCGCCTGCGGGCGGTGACGGCACGCTGTCCTGCAAGGGGCCGCGCCGAGCCGGTCTGGACTTCGGACGCCGCGAGCGGTCAACTGTACCCAAGGGCCCGGTGACACCATCGGGCGACGGCTGCGTTCTCCCGCAAGCGGGGTCCGTGGCGGTCCGGTACGGGAGGCAGGTGCATGAGCGTCAAGGCAATGGCGGCGGTGGTGGCAGCCGTGGCGATGGCGGTGATCGCCGCGCGCGACGTGCAAGCGATCGATGCGACCCGCAACCCCTGGCTGCGCGATGCCGTGCCGGTCAGCGAGCCGCTGCCGCCCGGCCATCCACCGATCCCCGATCGCCGGTTGCCGGACGGGCATCCTCCGATCGAGCGCGCTTACCCGAACCTGCCGGAAGGCCACCCGCCGATTCCGTGGGCGCAGCCAGGCTGTCCCGGGCAGTTCGGCTGGCCCGAGGAAGGCATCGACGCCGGTATGGACCGCGACGAACGCGAAGTGATCAGCACCTAAAGAGAGTGACTAGTGGTTAGTGTCTAGTGTCTAGTAAGAGGCAGCTGCGCTGCGCGCGGACGCCGGCGTCTTACCAGCCACTAGCCACCAGCCACTTCTCCGATGAATTTCGCCCGCATCGCCCGCCTGGGCCACCGCTGGCTCGCACTCCTGGTCGGCTGGCAACTCGCACTCTGGACGCTGAGTGGCCTCTACATGGTCGTCGTGGACCTCGATTTCATCCACGGCGACACGCTCGTCCGCAACGTCGCGCCGCCGGTCCGCCTGGACGTGCCGCTTGCCCCCCTGTCCGCGATTCGCGAAGGCCGCGACGACATCCGGGCGATCCGGCTGCGCACGCTGCCGGACCGGGGGCAGGCGGTGTACGAACTCGTTCGCGCAGACGGCGCCGAACTGCTGGACGCTAGCACCGGACGGCCGCTGCCGTCGTTCGACGCGACGCGAATCCGTGCGCTCGCCGCGGCGCATTACGCCGGCTCGGGACCGGTGGCCGCGGTCACGCTCTTGAGGCGGGACGTGGACGTGCCGGACGAGATCCGCGGCCGCCGCGCGCCGGTCTGGCGCGTCGACTTCGACGACTGGACGGCCACGTCGCTGTACCTCGATCCGGCGACCGGGCGGCTGGTCACGCGTCGACACCGCTTCTGGCGCTGGTTCGACTTCCTGTGGTCCCTGCACATCATGGATTACGTCGCGCGCGAGGACGTCAACAACCCGCTGCTGCGCGTGGCGGCGCCACTCGCCTTCGTCACGGTGGCCTGCGGCAGCTGGCTCGCGTTCTACAGCTTCGGTTTCCTGCAGCGACGGCGACGTGCCGCGCGAGGAGACACGTGAAACTGCTGCGGCTGCGCCAGCTGCACCGCTGGGTGGCGTTGGTGGTCGGGCTGCAGGTCCTGGTGTGGACTGCGAGCGGGTTGATGTTCGCGTGGCTCGACCAGGGCAGCGTCGCCGGCGAAGGACTGGCCGAAGCGCCCGTCCCGACGGCGCTTCCGGCCACGGCGGACCTGCTCGAACCGGCACGGCTGCCGTTCGCGGCGGCAACGCCCGTGGTAAGTGCGCTCGAACTTCGGATGGTCGACGGCCGCTGGGTCTACCGCGTCGAGACCGACGCGGGCGTGCGCCTGCTCCGCGCGAGCGACGGCGCGCCGGTCGCGGTCGACGCGGCGGTCGCGCGGCGGCTCGCTGCGAGCCACTACCGCGGCCAGGGACGCTTGCGGACCGTGAAGCTGCACGCGACCGAGACGCTCGAGACGCGGGAGCTCGGTCCGGCCTGGGAAGCGGCGTTCGACGATGACAGTGGCACGCGACTCTACTTTTCGGACGCCGACGGGTCGCTGGTGGCCGTGCGCACGGATGCCTGGCGCCTCAAGGACCTGTTCTGGATGCTGCACACCATGGACTATCGGGGCCGCGACGACTTCAACAATCCGCTCGTCATGGTCGCGGGCACGGCGGCCGCGTGGGTCGGGCTCACAGGGCTCTGGTTGCTCGCGCGAGTCATGCGTCCGCGGCGCGAGGGAAAGGACGAGCGACTCGCTAGAACTTGAAGATCTTCTCGAGTTCTTCCTTGATCTTGCCTTCGAGCGGCTCCCTGATGGCGTCCTTGGCCATCGCCTCGAGCAGCTTCGAGACGTCCGGTCTCACCTTCGGTTCGGCCAGCGTGCCGGTGACCCGCAACGGAATGTCGGCGTCCTTGAGGCGACTGACCTTGACGCCGAGCAGGCGGCCCTGCGGCGCCTTGAGCAGCCGTGCGGCGAGGTCGAGGTCGAGTGCGTTACGACCGTAGTCGACCTTGCCACGTCCGCGCACGCGCGCGAAATCGGTGATGAATTCCAGCTTGTCGTTGCGCAGCGTGCGCTCCGCGAGCGTACCGCGCGCCGAGAATCGCTCGAACTTCGTGCGTCCCGAGCCCGCGCCCGTCGCGGCGGCGGAGGGGGCGAGTCGTGCCGCGGCCACGGCGCGTTCGATCTCGTGCCACAAGTCGACGCCAATCACCGCGCCGTCCACCACCGTGAACTCGAACGGCCCGCGCAGGTTCGCGACCAGCGCCTGCGCGTCCGCCCCGCGCGACGTCAGTGCAAATCTTGCGTCACCGCGGCCCTGCAACTGCTCGAGGCCGAACGAGTGGCCGAGCAGCGCCGCGACGTCGACGCCGGACAGTTGCTGGTCGACTCGCAGGGACGGTTCCGCGGCCGCAAGGTCGTACTGCAGCCGGGTGATTATCGAGCCCCCGAAGGCCCGCGCCCGCAGTGGCTCGAGCGACACGCGGCCGTCCTGCAGACGCACTTCCAGGCGCGCGTCCTGCAACGGGACCTTCGCCACGACGAGGCGATCGAGCGCAATCGAGCCGCGCAGGTCGTATGCCCGCCGGCCGTCGTCGGCGACGGCCCTGGAACGCTTTGGGGCGCTCGGTGGCGCTCCCGCCGGCGGCAGGTAGCGGTCGAGGTCGAGCGCGGCGCCGCGCAGGTCGAACCGCAGCGCGAGGGGCTCGCCGGGGCGCACACCGACCCGGCCCGCGACACGCGTGTCGTCGACCTGCACACCGAGCGCATCGAACTGCAGCCCACGCGTGGACGAATAGGCGAGCTTCGAATTCGCCGACAGGCGCCGGAGCGCTTGCGGATCCTGCGTGCGTGGAGCGTCGAGGCCCAGGGCCGCGAACAACGCACGCGGGTCCGTCTCCGCGAGCCGCAGCGTGCCGTGGACGGTCGGCCCGGCGTCGCCCTGCTCGATCCGCAGGTTCGCCGCCAGCACGGCCTTGCCGAGCTGCGCTTCGAGGTCCCGCACCTCGATGTCGCGGGTCGCGCTCGTCATCACGACCTGGGGCGAGCGCAGGGCGACCTCCAGGGCTTCCCGTTCCGCGCGAGCGAGTCGAACCTCGCCCTCGGTGCCGACGAGCAGGACGCGATCGGGTTGCGTCAGGTCCATGCGCGTGCGCACGGCGAATCGACCCAGGTCCCGCTCGTTGCGCGTGAGCCGCAGCGACGTCTCGACGTCGACCGGTGCGCCCCGCCGCAGACGACCGGTCTCGAGGGTCCACTCGGTGAGCGCATAGCGCGTGCCGGCCTGGGCGTCCGCGAACGAAACGCGCGCGTCGCGAAGTTCCACGCTTGCCACGCTCGGGCCGGCGTCGTCGCCCCCCTCCGCGTCGACAGGGACCGGTGAGCGCTCCCGGCGCTCGAGGCGGTCGACCAGGTCCGACCAGTTGTTGCTGCCGTCCTTCGCCACGGCGAGGTTGAGTGCGAGGCGGTCGACGCGCACGGGGCCGAACTCCACGCGGCGTCGGCTGAGCAGCGGCCACAGCCTCACTCCCAGACGCGCACGGTCCAGCGCCGCGAACGGCTCGTCGCCGAAACCCGCGCGGTTGGAGATCGCGGCCGTGCCGGATTCGATCGCGAGCCAGGGGAAGATGGACAACGAAAGGTCACCGTCGAGCCGCAGCTCCCGTCCGGTCACGTCGCGGAAAACGGATTGCACGCGGGCCTTGTGGTCGTTCGGATCGAACAGCAGCCAGGCCAGCAACAGCGCAATCACCAACACGACCGCGACGGTCGCTGCGACGATTCCCGCGATCCTCAATCCGCGCATGCCGCCCCTCGCGTGTGGAGCGGCGGATTCTAGTTCAGCGCGCGCGGCCCCGCGGCGCCGTCAGAAGTCGCGATGCGCGGCCAGGTTGAACACGACGTCCGGCGAAGCGTCGGCCTGGATGTCTTCGCTGAGGCCGAGGTCGAAGCGCCACCCGCCCACCGTGCGATAGCTGCCGCCGAAGGTCAGCACGACCGCGCCGCCGTCGAAGTCGTCGAGGCCCGAGTCGAACACGCCAGAGTTCGCTTCGAGCTGCGCGGTCAGGTCGAGTCCGCGCCACGCATTCCAACTCGCGCCGCCCATGACGGACCATGCATGGTCCTGCTGCAGTGCGGGCAACAGGTCGCCTTCACCGAGCCAGGCGAGGTTCACCTGGCCGAACGCTTGCCAGCGCTCGCCAAACCGGCGTTCCCCCGCGAGCGACAGGGCCACGTCGGCCGCCCCGCTGCCGGTCAGGTCCTCGGCATTGCCGACCGGCACCTTGACCGAGAGCCAGCCCGCGAGCGCACCGCTTCCGGACTCGACCAGCTGGTAGCCCAGTGCGAGCGGGATGTCCGCGACGCCCGCGGCCTCGCGCTCGAGCTGGAACGCAGTGACGCCAGAGACCTGGTATTCGAGCAGGAGCTGGTCCTCGGGCAACTTATCGCGCGAGCCGTTCGGCAGGCCGAACGCGTCGTGCCAACCCTCGATCGTGCCGTCGAGCGCGCCGTTGCCAAGGCTGCGGTACGCCACCTGGCCTCGCAGCGCAAACCGCTGCGACAGGCCGTACGTGAGCGTCGCGCGGGTTTCGACGACTTCACCGTCGAGCGTGTACGCGAGGTGGTCGCGAGCCTCGGTCGTGGCGAAATTCGACCAGTCGACCGCGAGCGCGGCGCCCCCGCGCCCAGGCGTCGGCATGCGTGCAGGGAGCGGTGCCGGCAGACCGAACAACGCCATCATCGGATGCTGGCTGCGCACGACGAACGGTTCGGCCTGGACGGTGGAGGCCGCGACCGTGCCGAACCACAAAACCGCACGCAGGGACTTCCAAGTGACGTTCATGCGACCCCCGGGGGCGCTGGCCGTTCGAACTGGGCCTGTACACCGACGCGCATGGTACGGAGTCGCCGCGCGCGCGACATTCGTGGAAGCCCGTGACGATGCTGCACGTGACACGACGCGCGGCTCTTGTTGTGCGTTGCAGCACCCCGCGCTGTCAGACGATCGATCACGCCCCCTTCACGATGGTTGACAAGCTCGAGGCCCGCGCGGAGACTTCTTCGCCCCGGGGTCTGGACACCTTCCAGACGCAGGGTTCACAGGGAGCGGGGCTGGAAGCCCCGAATGCATGCATCAAAAGAACAAGAACTCGACCTGGTCTAGGGAGGGTACTCAGATGATGTTGTCACAGGACGTGTCTGCGAATCGCGGCGCGGACAACCGGCCGACCACGGAGTCCTGGGATCCCTATGACGTCTGGCTCACGCGCGTGAAACAACCGCGCGATCGGCTGCCGCAGCGGGCGACCCTGGTCGTCGCAGCGCAGGCCAGCGCACCGCCCTCCGCGACAGCTGCGAGTACGACCGAGCCGGTGCTGCTGCGCGGCCTGTCCTGATTCAAGAGCTTCCTCGACCGTGAGGCGCGCGGCGCGTCCGTGAGTCGCCCCGCGTGCCGACGCCTCCGCGCGTCGCATCGCTGCGAAAACCACTCGTCGTGACGTGAAGACGTTGCCGCCGGTGCCGCGAAGCCTGCGGCAGCGTGACGGCGCGCGTTCGCGACCTTACCGATGCCCGGCTGCCTTCGCTGACCTGCGGCGGGTCCGACGTCCGAACCGCGCCAGCAGTCGTGCCTCGTCGGCGGACGCCTCGCGTTCGGCGTCGCGGACGTAGTCGCGCAGCGTGAGCGCCGTACTGGTCCAAGGTCGGCCGCGCAGGCTCACGATTCCGTACTGCAGGTGCAACCAGGGTTCCGTGCCGAGGAGGACGAACTCCCTCGATTCGAGCTCGGGCGCGATGCACGACAGCATCGACGCGCTGATCGCATCACAACTGCGCACGATCCGTTTGACGGCCGCGACGCCGTTGCACTCGAGCGCCGGGAACGGTCGCGACGCCGCACCGTGTGCCTTGGCCGCGCGATGGGCCTTGAGCATCGGATCCAGCAAGCGAGGCGGGATGCGCGACGGCGTGGCAAAAGGCCAGCAAAGCGCCTCGGCCGCCGCGACATCGGACCGGCCGGCGAGCGGGTGACCCGCACGCGCGAAGAAGTGGAGGGAGTGGCGGGACCGCAGGCGCTCGACGTCGAGGTCGGCTTCCCGCGACAACGTGCTGGTCTCGGCCACGAAGAAATCGAGCTCGCGGCTGCGCAACTGGCGCAGCAAGTCGACCCAGCTGTGCGCGCGGACCTCGACACTCGCTTGCGGGTACTGCTCGACCAGCCGGGCGGCCGCGGGACCCAGGAACGACTCGGCGGGGAAGGGACCGCCACCGACGGCCGCACGGCCGCGCCGTGTCGTGTCGAGTCCGATCGTCTCGCTCTCGAGCGTGTCCGCCATGCGAAGCAGGTCGCGCGCGCGCTCCACGTAGAGACGGCCGAGGTCCGTCGGCACGACGCCGCCGCTGCCACGCTGGAACAGGCTCTGCCCGAGGCGTCGCTCCAGGCCCTGCACGCTGCGGGACAGGGCCGGCTGGCTCACGTGCAGCGTCGCCGCCGCGCGCACGAAGCTTCCGTGCTCAGCCAGGGCGACGACCTGGCGCAGTTGCTGGAGCTCGAGTGCCATGCGCTGATGTTATACGGACGATGCCGGATATGCATTGGACTCATAAGTGCATCCGGGTCATGTTATGACCCGGCCCGGGACGGGCCCCGCCGGCGCGACGCCGGCCGGACACCACAGCCCTGGGGAAAGCAATGCAGAAGGCAATCAGGACCCTCGCTGCCGCGGCCGTCCTGGCCACAACCGCGCACGGCGGCTTGGCCCACGCGCAGACGTCGAAACCGAACATCCTCGTGATCTGGGGAGACGATATCGGCGGCTTCAACATCAGCGCGCACAACCGCGGGATGATGGGTTACCGCACGCCCAACATCGACAGCATCGCCAACGAGGGCGCGATGTTCACCGATTGGTACGGCCAGCAGAGCTGCACGGCCGGCCGGGCCGCCTTCATCACCGGCCAGTCGCCGATCCGCACCGGTCTGACCAAGGTCGGCCTCCCGGGCGCCCCGGAAGGCATGAAGAAGGAAGACCCGACGATCGCGACGCTGCTCAAGGCGCAGGGCTACGTCACCGGTCAGTTCGGCAAGAATCACCTCGGCGACCGCGACGACATGCTGCCGACCGCGCACGGCTTCGACGAGTTCTTCGGCAACCTCTACCACCTCAATGCCGAGGAGGAACCCGAGAACGTCGACTACCCGAAGGATCCCGGGTTCAGGAAGAAATTCGGGCCGCGAGGTGTGATCCACAGCTACGCGGACGGCCGCATCGAGGACACAGGGCCGCTCACGAAGAAGCGCATGGAAACGGTCGACGACGAGGTCACCGCCAAGGCGCTGGACTTCATGCAGCGCGCCGCGAAGGACGGCAAGCCGTTCTTCCTGTGGTGGAACTCCACGCGCATGCACATCTTCACCCACCTGAAGCCCGGGTCCGACGGCAAGACCGGACAGGGCATCTACGCGGACGGCATGGTCGAGCACGACGCGCACGTGGGCCAGGTGCTCGCGAAGCTGAAGGAGCTGGGCCTCGACCAGAACACCATCGTGATGTACTCGACCGACAACGGCGCCGAGACCTTCACGTGGCCGGACGGCGGCACGACCATGTTCCGCGGCGAGAAGAACACCCAATGGGAAGGCGGCTACCGCGTGCCGACGTTCATCCGGTGGCCGGGCGTGATCAAGCCAGGGACCGTCATCAACGACATCGGTGCGCACGAGGACATGTTGCCCACGTTGCTCGCGGCGGCGGGCGACCCGAACACCGTCGCGGATCTGCTCGAGGGCCGCAAGATCGGCAAGGTGACCTACAAGGTGCACCTCGACGGCTACGACCTCGGGCCTGCGCTGCGCGGCCAGGCGCCGTGGCCGCGTCACGAGTTCATCTACTGGACCGACGACGGCAGCGTAGCTGCGCTGCGCTACGGCGACTTGAAAGTCACGTTCCTCGAACAGCCGAGCCACGGCCTGCGCGTGTGGCAGGACCCGTTCAAGGTGCTGCGCGCGCCGTCGCTCACCAACCTGCGCATGGATCCGTTCGAGCGTGCCGAGCACGAGCATGCGATGGGTTATCAGCGCTGGTTCGTCGAGCACATGTGGGCGTTTGCGCCGGCCGGCGCCTACGTGGCGGAGTGGCTGCAAAGCTTCAAGGAGTTTCCGCCCCGGCAGAAGCCCGGGAGCTTCAACCTCGACCGCGTCATGGAGGCCGTGACAGCCAAATCCGGGCAGTGACGCCGCGTGCCGTCGTTCCAGGCTCGCCGGCCACCGTGCCGCGCCGACCGCTGTTCCACCCCGCGGTAGACGCGTCACGGTGCGCCGGGATTCATGCGGGACGCCTGCGCAATGTTGTGTCGTCAGTATGAAACGTGACGGGCGGGTGGTGTACTCGGCACCATGACGCAGCGCGCTCAGGACCGGGCCGTGCCTCTGGCGCGGTCGAAACGCCTTTGGGTCTTGGCTGCGCTCGCGCTGGCTGCCGCAGGTCTCGTCTTTGGCGCCTACTGGTGGCAGGTGCGCGACCACGAGCCGCGGACAGCCGGTGCAACGCCAACGGATGCGGCGGCGAGCGCAACGTTCGTCGGCAGTGAGCGTTGCGCCGAATGCCACGTGGCCGAGGCCGAGTCGTGGCGCAGCTCGCAACACCAGCGCGCAATTCAGGTGGCCAGCGACGAGACGGTCCTGGGCGACTTCAGCGACAGGAGCTTCACCTCCGCGGGCGTGACGTCGCAGTTCTTCCGCCGTGACGGCAGGTTCTTCGTCCGCACCGACGGGCCCGGCGGCACGCTGGCCGACTTCGAGGTCCGGTACACGTTTGGCGTGTATCCGCTGCAGCAGTATCTCGTCGAACGACCGCGCGGCCACTTGCAGGCCGTGTCGATTGCGTGGGATGCGCGACCCGCCGCGGAGGGCGGGCAGCGCTGGTTCCA
>DASUMQ010000200.1:0-11366 GCA_036277615.1 Steroidobacteraceae bacterium | reverse complement strand
GTCGCCGGCACGGTCGGCACGGGCGCACCCGCCTTGCGCCAGCCACCGAACGCGCGTTCGAGCTTGCCGCGCATCGTGCGCGCGTCGATGTCCCCGACCACCACAATGAGCAGGCGGTCACCGCCGACGTGGTCGGAATAGAAGCGCTTCACGTCCTCGAGCGTCACGGCGGCCAGCGAGGCTTCGCTGCCGCCCACCGGGCGGCCGTAAGGGTGGTCGCGGAACAGCCACGCGTCGCCGTAGCTGTCGATCAGCGCGCGCGGATCGGAGTCCTTCGCCGCGGCAATCGACTGGATGGCCAGCGTCCGCGACTTCTCGAACTCCTCCGGCGCGAGCCGCGGTCGCTCCAGCACATCGCCGACCAGTGCGAGCATGAGGTCGACATCACGCGACATGAAACTCGCGTTGACGCCCAGGCTCTCCGTGCCTGCCGCCGCCGCGAGCACGCCGCCCGCCCCTTCGACCGCCTCCGCGAACTGCGTGGCGTCGCGCGAGCCCGCGCCCTTCTGGATCAGGTCGGCGAACAGCGAAGCCGTGCCGTCCTTGCCGGCGGGGTCGCCCAGCGCACCTCCGCGGACGGTGACGTTCATCGAGACCAGCGGCGTGTCGCGCTTTTCGACCAGCGCGACCTGGGCGCCGTTCGCGAGCGTGAAGCGTTGTGTCGGCGGCAGCTTGACGCCGGCCGCGGCAAAGCCCGGTACCGCGCACACGAGCGCGAGGGAGCCGACCATGCCTGCCTGCCAATGAGCGCGGGGTGTCACCGGCCACCTCCCGTCGCGGACGCCTGCTGCGCCCCTGCGGACCCCGGCGGCACCAGCGTGCCGACCGTGCGATTTTCCGGCCGCATCACCGCGGCCGCAGCCTTCTTCACGTCCTCGGCCGTGATGCTCGCGTACTGCGTGGGCGCATCGAAGAGCTTGCGGTAGTCGCCGTGAAAGACCTCGTACGTGCCGAGCGCCTGCGCCTTGCCGCTGATCGTCTCGAGGCCGCGCCAGAACCCGGCCAGCGCCTGGTTGCGCGCCTTGGCCAGTTCGGCCGGCGTCGGCCCGTCCTTGGCGATGCGCGCGATCTCCTCGTCGACGAGTTTCTCGGTGCGCGCGATGTCGCCGCCCGGCGGCACCACGGCATAGATCCAGGCGAGGCCCGGGTCGAACCCCTGGTCGAGCGCCGTGCCGACGTCGACCGCAGCCTGTTCCTGGTCGACCAGCCGGCGGTAGAGGCGCGACGAATCGCCGTCACCGAGGATGGACAACAGCACTTCCATCACGCGCGAGACGCGATCGGGTGCCGCCGCGGCGTGCCACGCCATCGCAAGCAGCGGCGTCTGCGCTTCGCGCTCGATCGTGATGCGCCGCTCGCCCTGCTGCGGTGGCTCGACCGTCGTCACCGGCGGTGGCGGCGCCTGTTTCGCAAGGCTCGCGAGATGCTCGTCCGCCAGCTTGAACACGGCCGCGGGGTCGACGTCGCCGACGACGAACATCACGGCGTTGTTCGGCGCGTAGTACTGGCGGTAGTAGGCCTGCAGGTCCTCGACCTTCCAGCCTTCGATGTCCGACGGCCAGCCGATCGTCGGAATTTGGTACGGGTGCGCCACGAACGCGGTGGCCTGCATCTGTTCGATCAGCGTACCGAAGTTGTCGTTGTCGATCGAGGACCGCCGCTCCGAGTAGACGACGCCGCGCTCGCTTTCGACCTTCTTCGGGTCGAAATCGAGGTTGCGCATGCGATCCGCCTCGAGATCGAAGATCAACCCCGTCGCCGTGTTCGGGAACCAGTTCTGGTACACCGTCACGTCCGAGCTCGTGTAGGCATTGTTGCGACCGCCGTTCGCTTCCATGGTCTGGTCGAACACGCCGGGCGGCCGCGTCTTCGTGCCGTTGAACATCATGTGCTCGAAGAAATGCGAGATGCCGGTGATGCCCGGCCGCTCGTTGCGGCTACCGACGCGGTACCACGTGTACATCGCGACGTTCGGGATGTCCTTGTCGGGCCACACGACCAGCTTCATGCCGTTCGGCAGCGTGCGGGTGACGATCTGGTCGGCCCCCGGCAGCGCCGGTGCGGCGGGCGCAGCGCCGGCACCGCCACCGGCGCCGAGCAAGACCGCCGTCACGAGGGCGGCGGATACTGCGTGCGGAAACAGCTTCATGGAGGGGCTCCTCAGCGCTGGCTCTCGATCCAGCGATCGAGCTTCGCTTCGAGCACGTCGAGCGGCAGCGCGCCGTCGGCGAGCACGGCCGTGTGGAACTTGCGCACGTCGAACTTCGCGCCGAGCGACTTCTCGGCACGCGCGCGCAACTCGCTGATCTTGATCTGGCCGATCTTGTACGCAAGGGCCTGTCCGGGGATCGCCATGTAGCGTTCCGTCTCGGAGACGCGCCGGGCCTCCGCCGCGGAACTGTTGGCGTCCATGTAGTCGAGCACCTGTTCGCGCGTCCAGCCCTTCGAGTGCAGTCCGGTGTCCACGACGAGTCGAATGGCGCGCCAGAGCTCGGCCTCGAGCTGGCCGAAGTACTGGTACGGGTCGACGTAGCGCCCGAGCGCTCGACCGACCGGCTCGGACTCGGCGTAGAGCCCCCAGCCCTCGACGTACGCGGTGTAGCCGCCGAAGCGGCGGAACTTCGGCAGGTCCTTCTGTTCGCGCTGGATCGTGAGCTGGAAATGATGGCCCGGGCTGCCTTCGTGCAGCGACAGCGCGTCCATCGCCCATTTCGGCCGGGCACGCAGGTCGTAGGCGTTCGCGTAGAAGATGCCCGGGCGCGAACCGTCCTCGCTCGCCGCCTGGTACTGCCCGCCCGAGGCACTCTTTTCGCGGAACGGCTCGACCGCGCGCACCTCGTAGTCGGCCTTCGGCAGGATTTCGAACAGCTTCGGCAGCTGAGGCTTCACTTCGTCCTTGATCCGCTCGTAGCCGGCGACGAGATCCTCGCGCCTCGTCCAGAAGAACCTGGGATCGGTGTTGAGATGCTTGAAGAACTCGTTGCGGGTGCCCTTGAAACCGACCTGCTGCATGACGCCATCCATCGCCTTGTGGATGCGGGCGACCTCGTCGAGGCCGATCTGGTGGATCTGCTCGGGCGTGTAGTCGGTGGTCGTGACGCGCTTGACGTTGTACGCGTACCAGGCCTTGCCGTCGGGCAGCGCGTCCATGCCGTGCGTGGTGCGCGCTTTCGGCAGGTACTCGTCGCGCATGAAGTCGTGCAGCTTGCGATACGTCGGGACGACCTTGGTCTCGATCGCGGCGCGATAGGCCGCCGTGAGGCGTTCACGGTCCGCGGCGGGAAAGTCCGCGGGCAGGTTCGTGATGGGGCCCCAGTACAGCGAGTCCTCGGGTTGCGCGACCACGTGCGCCTGCAGCTGCGGCAGCGTCTTCTCGACGAGTACCTTCGGCAGCGTGTAGCCGCGCTGCATCCCGAGGCGCATGTTGACGATCGCCTGGTCGGTCCACTGCACGAGCCCATCGAGCCGCTTCAGGAAGTCGTCGTAATCCTTCACCGTCTTGAAAGGCTGCATGCCGTTGCCGGAGCCGAGCTGCACGAACAGGTTCGGCGTCGAGTAGAACTGGTTCAGCGGCAGCAGTTCGCCGGGGAATCGGAACCCCTCGATCTCGAGTTCGCGGTCCGACTTGAAGATGTCGTACGAAAGCTGCTCCTGCGGCGTGAGACGCGACCGGTCGATCGTCTGGATGCGTGCGAGGTAGTCGCGTTCGAGCTTCTGCTCCTGCTCGATCACTTCAGGTGCGATCCCCACCACGAAGCGATCGTTGTAGCGCGGGTCGCCGATCGAGGTCGCGAGGATCGGGTTCAGTTCCAGCAGCCGTTCGAAGTAGTCCTCGAACAACTCCTGCAGCTTCTGTGATTCGGTCGTCGTCTCGCCCGCCACCGTGGTTGGGGTCGGTTCGGGCGCCTGTGTCGGCGCCGGGCCGCTCGCGCAGCCGGCGAGTGACGAGGCGAGGATGGCGGAAGCGGCGAGGACGAGCGTCGAACGCATGTGGACTCCGGGGCGGGGCTATTTCACGAACTTCAGCGTCATGCGATCGGACTCGCCGATCGCGAGGTACTTGCTGTGATCGAACTTGGGGTCGTCGGGTTGCTCCGAGTTCTCGGGCGACGAGCGCAAGGCCGGCGGCAGCGTCCACACGCCGAACGGATGGTCCTTGGTGTCCTTCGGGTTCGCGTTGATCTCGGACTTCGCCGCGAGCTTGAACCCGGCCTTCTGCGCGAGGTCGATCACGTGCTGTTCGGAGACATAGCCCGATTCCGGCTTCTCGGCTCCCGCCGTCGGGTTGGCGCGGTGCTGCTCGACGGCGAGGATGCCGCCCGGCTTGAGCGCCTTGTGGAACTCGGCGAACGTCTCCTGCGCGACGTTCGGTCCCTGCTGCATCCAGCCGTGGATCGAGCGCGCGGTCAGGATCAGGTCGAACGTGTTTGCGGGCAGCGTCCTGGACACCGCGCCCCAGTTCACGAGTTCGATCTTGCCGAACACGTCGGGTTTCGCGGCGAAGCGCGCTGCGAAATCCGCGCGCGCTTTCTTCGAGCCCTCGGACAGCTTCGGGTTCGCCAGGTCGGCTGCGGTCACGTAGAGCTTGCCCCCGGTCGCCTTCGCATACGGTGCGAGGATGTTGGTCCACCAGCCCGCGCCGGGTTGGATTTCGAGGATGGTCATGCCGGGCTTCAGGCCCCAGAACGTGAGCGCCTCGACCGGATGGCGATAGCGGTCGCGCGCCTTCTCGTCGCCGGTGCGCCAGTCGCCGTTCACCGCCGCCTGCAGCGCCGGATCCTTGTCGCCGCCGCCGGGCTTCGCCGCCGCGGTGTCGGCCGCAAACGCCGGCGCGCCCGCGAACAGCGCGGACAGGGTAAGTGCGTGGACGAGTTTCATGCGGTGGACTCCTTTCACGAAGGCACGAAAGCGCGATTCTAGCCTCAGGGCCCGTCGTTTGACCCCATCGCGGGGCGCGGGATTCATCGGCTGCACAAAAACGAAGGCCCCGGCGCTTGCGCGTCGGGGCCTCCTCTGCAGCCGCCTTGCGGGGACTGCGCGGTCGCTTACATGCCCGAATCCGTGCGGATCAGCATGACGCGACGGTTCTCCTGGCGGCCTTCAGCCGTCTTGTTGTCGGCGATCGGCTCGGCTTCGCCCTTGCCTTCCGACTTCACGCGGGCCGGATCGACGCCACGGCTCGACAGGTAGTCGAACACCGCCTTGGCGCGACGATCCGAGAGGGCGAGGTTGTAGGCGTCGCCGCCCACGCTGTCGGTGTGGCCCTGGATCAGCGTCGTGGCGAACGGCACGTCACCCATGAACTTCACGACGCGCTCGAGTTCCGTGATCGACTCGGGGCGCAGCTCGGCGCTGTCGAAGTCGAACAGGAGCTTGAGCGTCTGCTCGAGCGGGCAACCGACCTTGTCGACCTTCGTGCCGGCGGGCGTGCCCGGGCACTTGTCGAGGTCGTCGGTCACGCCATCACCGTCGGCGTCGGCCGGGGGCGGGGGCGGGGGCGGCGGCGGGGGCGGCGGCGGCGGCGCAGCAGCCGGCTCCGGCGCAGGGACTGGGGCCGGGCGGCCCAGCTTGTAGCCGACGTGCAGGCCGTAGACCCACGGGTTGATGTCGAGCGTGCCGATGTCGGCGCCGTCGAGTTCCGCGTCCGACTCGATCTGGATGTAGCGGATGTTCGCGTTGACGAACCAGTTGCCGCTGCCGATGTCGACACCGACCTGGCCGGCCGCGCCGAACGAGTCGTCGAGCTTGAGCGACGTGCCGTTGAGCGGGCCGCGGGTCTCTTCGCTCGAGAACATCGTGTAGTTGGCGCCCACGCCGATGTACGGACGGAAGTTGCCGTCCGGATTGAAGTGCCAGTTCAGGCTCAGCGTCGGCGGGATGTGATCGACGTTGCCGATGCGCGTCTTGTCGTCGCCGGGCTCGCCCGTCTTGAGGTCGACACCGTGCGTGAACGGCCACGCCGCGAGCAGCTCGGTGCTGATGTGGTCCGTGATGAAATAGCTGATGTTGAACGTCGGGGAGACGTCGTCGTCGACGACGATGTCGCCCACCGGCGGCAATTCCAGGTTGGTCTCGTCGGGGTTCACCTGCGAGAGACCGACGCGGAATAGCCAGTCGCCCTGTTCGGCGTGGGCCGCGACCGGCGCTGCCAGTGCGGCCGCCACGGCCAGGGAAATCAAATAACGGGATGACATCGAGGCGTTCTCCTTGTGGCTTTTATGCCATGCAATATCGAATCATTGGCGACCGTTTATCGCCAGCTCGCCAGCCCCACCTCGGACGAGCGGTTGCAGTCCCACGGACCTGATTTTCCGCGTAATCGTGTAGCAAAGTCCAGCCCGGGAAATCCGGTATAACAAATGAAGGGCGGGTCAAACGCGGGTTTACAGCCCGCCCGGCCATGGAATTCAAGGAACATATTGATGTGCCGATGCAACAGGTTGGAACATTTGCAATCACGCCACGGCAGGGGAACTTACCTACGGTCGCTGCTGCTCGTCATGCTGTGTGCGGCAGGGATCGGGGCGGCCGACGTCGAACGCGCCGAGGCGGCCGTGCCGGCGGAGACCGTCGATGACGTGTCGATCCCGTTCGACCGGTTCACGCTCGACAACGGGTTGACGGTGATCGTGCACACGGACCGCAAGGCGCCGATCGTCGCGGTCAACCTCTGGTACCACGTGGGCTCCAAGAACGAACCAGCCGGCCGCACCGGTTTCGCGCACCTGTTCGAGCACCTGATGTTCCAGGGCAGCGAACACTACAACGACGAATACTTCCGACCGCTCGAGCTCGTCGGGGCGACGAGCATGAACGGCACGACCAGCTTCGACCGGACCAACTATTTCCAGAACGTGCCGACCACCGCGCTCGACCTGGCGCTCTGGCTCGAGTCCGATCGCATGGGGCACCTGCTCGGCGTGATCGACCAGGCCCGGCTCGACGAGCAGCGGGGCGTGGTCCAGAACGAAAAGCGCCAGAACGAGAACCGACCGTTCGGCCGCGTGCCGGAGACCGTCTTCCGCGCGAGTTTCCCGGCGGGGCACCCATACCACACGCTGCCGATCGGCTCGATGGAAGACCTCGACGCCGCGACGCTGGACGACGTCCGCGACTGGTTCAAGGGCTACTACGGCGCGGCAAACGCCGTGCTCGTGCTGGCGGGCGACATCGACCTCGCCACCGCGCGCGCCAAGGCCGCGCAGTATTTCGGGCACATCGCGCCGGGTCCCGCGCTGACGCGGCCGGGCGAGTGGATCGCCGCGCGCAGCGAGAGCCGGCGCGAGACGATGTACGACCAGATCGCGCAGCCGCGCTGGCAGCGTTACTGGAACACGCCGCCCGACGGCACCGACGACGCCGAGCACCTCGCGCTCGTCGGCGAGATCCTCGGCGGAGGCAAGACCTCGCGACTCTACGAACGCCTCGTGTACCGCGAGCGGCTGGCCGACACGGTCGGGGCCGGCCAGTCGCCGCTGGAGATCGCGGGGCTGTTCAGCATCTCGGCCGACGTCAAGCAGGGCGTGGCCGTCGACCGCGTCGAAGCCGCGGTGGTCGAGGAACTGCGGCGCTTCGTCGAGCAGGGCCCGACCGCGGCCGAGCTCGAGCGCGCCCGGACGGTGTTCCGCTCGGCGTTCGTCCGCGGTCTCGAGCGCATCGGCGGCTTCGGCGGCAAGGCGGACGTGCTGGCGTCCTGCGAGGTCTACCTGGGCGATCCCGGCTGTTACCGCCGGTCGCTGCAGGTGATCGCCGCGGCCACGCCCGCCGACCTGCAACGCGTCGCGCGTCGCTGGCTCGCCCAGGGCGATTACACGCTCGAAGTGCTGCCGCAGGGTGCGTACCGCGCCGCGGCGAAGTCAGCGGTCGATCGCACCAAGGGTCCGCCCGCGATCACGAGCTTTCCCGACGTCGTGTTCCCGGACCTGCAGCGTCGCAAGCTCTCGAACGGAATTCCGGTGGTCGTGGCGTCGCGCCCCGGCGTGCCCGTCGCCCGCGTATCGTTGCTGTTCGACGCCGGTTACGTCGCCGACCTCGGGCGCAAGCCGGGCACCTCGAGCTTCGCCATGGGGATGCTCGACGAAGGCGCGGGCAAGCTCGACGCGCTGGCGATCGCCGACCGCGTGGAGCGGCTCGGCGCAGACCTGTCGGCCGGTTCCTCGCTCGACACGTCGTTCGCGGCCGTCTCCACGCTGACCGACAAGCTCGAGCCCGCGCTGCAGCTGCTGGCCGACGTCGTCCGCCGGCCGACGTTTCCGGCATCCGAGATCGAGCGCATCCGCAAGGAATGGATCGCCGGGATCGCACGCGAGAAGACGAGTCCCGACGCGCTCGCGATGCGCGTGCTGCCGCCCGTGCTGTACGGCACGGGCCACCCCTACGCGATCCCGTTTTCGGGCTCCGGCACCGAAGCGTCCATCGCCGCGCTGACGCGCGACGACCTGCTGGATTTTCATCGGCAGGTCCTGCGGCCCGACAACGTGACCCTGATCGTGACCGGCGCAGTGACGCCGGAGCAGGTGCTGCCGCTGCTCGAACGCCAGTTCGGCGACTGGAAACCCGAGCCGGGCGTGGCGCTCGCGAAACCGTCGATTCCGGAGGCCGTGCCCGCGACGAAGCCGCGCGTGTTCCTGCTCGACCGACCCGGCGCCCAGCAGACGACGCTGCTCGTCGGCCAGCTGATGCCGTCCAGCCGGGCCGAGGATCGGCTCGAGCTCAACACGGCGAACGCGGTCGTGGGCGGCACGTTCACCTCGCGCCTCAACATGAACCTGCGCGAACAGAAGCACTGGTCCTACGGCGCGCGTTCGGGCCTGCCGGAAGCGCTGGGACAGCGGCCGTGGCTGCTGTCGGCGCCGGTGCAGACGGACAAGACGCTCGAGTCGATCGCCGAGATCCGACGCGAACTGGCCGGGTTCGTCGGGCCGCAGCCGGCGACGACCGACGAGATCGCGAAGATCAAGCAGCGCGACGTGCGCGCCCTGTCTGGCCAGTTCGAGACCCACGCGTCGGTGAGCGGCGCGATCGCGGACATCGTGCGGTTCGGCCGACCGGATGATTGGGTGCGCACGCTGCGCCAGAGGCTCGAGGCCCAGACGGACGCCGGCGTGCAGCAGGCCGCCGCGCGCGCGTTCCGCCCCGACGCGCTCACCTGGGTGATCGTCGGCGACCTGGGGCAGCTCGAGGAACCGATCCGCAAGCTCGGGCTCGGCGACGTGCAGGTGCTCGACGCCGACGGCCGCGTGCTGAGATAGTGCCAGCGGAGGACGACCAATGCGCCGCCGACGTCGTGTGTTGCTGCTTGCGTTGAGCCTCGTCATCGCGGCCGGTTGCCGCAGCACCACGCCACCCGCCCCCGCGCCGTCCGGCGCGCCGCAGACGGGTCCGTCGACCGGCGCACCGCCCACCACGGCGACGACCGGGCCGGGCGCCGCGCACTGGTGGAACGACCGGGTCTTTTACGAGATCTTCGTGCGCTCGTTCGCGGATTCGACGACGGGCCCGCTCGCGAACGACGGCATCGGCGACTTCGCCGGACTGGTCGAGAAGCTCGACTACCTCAACGACGGCAATCCCGCGACGACGACCGACCTCGGCATCACGGGGATCTGGCTCATGCCGATCAGCCCGTCGCCGAGTTATCACGGCTATGACGTCACCGACTATTACGGCGTCCACCCGCAGTACGGCACGCGCGCGGACTTCGAGCGCTTCCTCGCCGAATGCCACCGGCGTGGCATCAAGGTCATCACCGACCTCGTGCTGAACCACAGCTCCTCGCGCCACCCGTGGTTCCTGAAGGCGCTCGAAGGCGACCCGGACTACCGGAACCGCTACATTTTCGTCGACGCGAAGCAGGTACCCGACGTGCGTGGCCCGTGGGACCAGGTGGTCTGGCAGCAGGCGCGCGGCCAGCACTACTACGGCATCTTCTGGTCGGGCATGCCCGACCTCAATTACGCCAATCCCGCGGTCACCGCCGAGGCCTACCGGATCGCGGAGTTCTGGCTGCGCGACGTCGGCGTGGACGGCTTCCGGCTCGACGCGATCCGGCACCTGATCGAGGACGGGGACGCGATGAGCGACACGCCCCAGACGCTCGACTGGCTGCGGGGCTTTCGCGCGCACGTCAAGCAGGTGAAGCCCGACGCGATGATGGTCGGCGAGGTGTGGACGGTCACGGAGGTCGTCAGCGACTACATCGACGGCGGCTCACTCGACCTCGCCTTCGAGTTCGACGTCGCCAAGGCGATCCTGAAGGCGATCGAGTCGGGCCGGCGCGACGACCTGGCCTACGCGCTCGAGAATGCCTACGGCGCGTACCCGGGCCAGCAGTTCGCGACGTTCGTGACGAACCACGACCAGGACCGCATCGCGAGCGAGCTCGGCGAGGACCGCGCCCGGCTCGCGCTCGCCGCCAGCCTGCTGCTCGCGGCGCCGGGGGTGCCGTTCCTCTACTACGGCGAGGAAATCGGCCAGGTCGGGAGCAAGCCGGACGAAATGATTCGTAACCCGATGCCGTGGACCCCGGGAAAGAATGGCGGCTTCACGCAGGCCGCCCGACCCTGGGAGCCGCTGCAACCCGGGCACGAGCGGCGCAACGTCGCGACGCAGTCGGCCGATCCCGGTTCGCTGCTCGCGCACTACCGGCAGTGGATCCGCCTGCGACAGGCCGAACCGGCACTGCTGCACGGGGATTTTCGGCTGGTGGACGCCGGGCGCGACGACGTGATCGCCTGGCAGCGCATGGCGGCGGACCGGACGCTGACGTTCGTCGCGAACCTCGGCGCGGAACCGATCGCCGGTTTCACGCTGCCCGCGACGGTCGCACCCTCGATCACGGTCGACCGCATCACCGGCGACGCGGTCGATCCGCGCGCACCGATCACGCTCGACCCGTATGGGGTGCGGCTTTTCGGTTCGGCCCGGTGATCGACCCGTGAACCTCATTTCCCAGGTCGCGGTCGTGCTCGCGGCCACGGTCATCGCCGTGCCGGTGTGTCGCCGGCTCAAGCTCAGCGCGGTGCTCGGCTACATCGCCGCGGGTCTGGTCATCGGTCCTTGGGGCCTCGGGGCGTTCACCGACGTCGAAAGCGTTCTCCACATCTCCGAGTTCGGCGTCGTGCTGCTGCTGTTCGTGATCGGGCTCGAGCTGCAGCCGAAGCGCCTGTGGGTCATGCGGCACGCGGTGTTCGGCACCGGCGTCGCGCAGGTGCTCATCACAACCCTGGTGCTCGCGCTGGCGGCACGCGCCCTCGGCCAGACGTGGCCGACCGCGATCATCGTCGGCTTCGCGTTGTCGCTCTCGTCCACCGCGCTGATCCTGCAGGTGCTGGCCGAGCGCAGCGAACTCCACACGCGCCACGGGC
>DASUMQ010000199.1:0-20864 GCA_036277615.1 Steroidobacteraceae bacterium | reverse complement strand
GGACCAGGGAGAAGCCAGTGGCCACCGATCCGACTTCGTGTCTTCGCGCCCTCGTCGCGGTCTGGGCGCTCACCTGCCTCGCGGCGTGCACGAAGGATTCGGGAACGAACGCGTTCGACGCCCCGTTTCCCATTACGCACGCGCCGTCGTCGCCCACGAGTCGTCCGCCGATACACCCGTCGGAACCTCCGCCCCCCACCTCCTCCCAACCCCCTCCCCCGGTCGTCGAACCGGCAGACGACACTCCGACCACGCCCGGCGACGGGGACGGCTCCGAAGATCCGGTCCCCGCCGCGCGCAAGGCGAGCTACGGGCACTATTTCTCCCTGCGCTATTCCGACAAAGCCAGCGACATCGCCATGCTCTGCGAACAGCCTGGCGTGTCCGGCGTGGTCTGGCGCCAGACCTGGCAGCAAGTGGAACCCTCGCCGGGCGTGTACGACTTCCGCTCGTTCGACCAGGTGCTGGACACGATCGCCGGGTCGCACAACCCCGAGTGCCAGCTGTGGCTGTTCGTCGAGTTCAAGAGCTTCGACAACAGTCCCGTGCGCAATCCCTGCCCGGTGTACCTGCAGGCAAACCACTCCGGGCCCAATGCGCACGGCAACGGCGCCGCGACCTGTTTCATGTGGGAACCGGAGGTCGTACAGGCCTACGTCGAGATGATGCGAGCGGCCGCGAAACGGTACGACGCGCACCCGCGCGTGGAAGGGTTCGTGCTGCAGGAATCCGCGCTGGGGTTCAACGGGGCGTACTCACAGGACGTGGCGGACGGCGGCACGTACACGGCGGCGGCGTGGCGCGACGCGCTGGTCGACCTCGTGCAGGCCTGCGGCGCCGCATTCCGCCAGAGCCGATGCATCGCGTTCCTGAATTTTCTCCGCGGCGGCCAGCGCTACATCAAGGACGTTGCGGCCGCGCTCGCGGTCGTGCCGGACAATCGCGGCTGCGTCTCGGGCCCGGACCTGCTGCCCGACGCCCGATCCCTCTACGGCGACGACGACAGCATCTACCAGGTGCTCGTGCGTCATTCCGGTTGCCGCGCGAACAGCATCCAGAACGACTCCTACGCCGTGCGGGACTGCGGGCTCGACTGCATCTTCCGGTTCGGGGTGAGCGGCACGTTCGGCCATTTCCCCGTCGAGGCGCCGCGCAGCGCCGGCGTGTGCGTGAACTCGTACCTGATGTGGAACCACCGCGTGCAGCGCACCTCGACCGGGCTCGACTGGACCGATGCGCTGCCCGTGATCGCGGCCTATCCATACGGCCGCAGTTGGACCGAGCAATGCGTCGGTGGTGGCGAACGCCCGTGAGCGCACCCGTGTCGCACTGAACGAAGGGATCCTGCGCAGCGCCTGAGTTTCAAGCGAAGCGGCCCGTTGCAGTCGTGTCCCGACATGCCTTGATCTGTGAACGCAATGCGCCGAACGCGCGAATAAATATCAGCGTTTCTTCTGATAAGCGTGTAACCGAACACGCCACCATTTAGTAAGATTCCTTCCGGCACAGCCGTCGTTGCAACGCACAAGCAACGCGCGCTGTGCCTTTCTTTTTTGTGGGAATCGGTTGTCGCCAATTGGCGACAGGGAGACTCGTTTTGATGCTCGTGAAGTTGAACGCGCTCGTGGCGCTTGCGCTGACCGCTCTGCTGTCCTCCGCCTCGGCAGAGGCAGCACGTAAATACAACCCCGGCCACTATATCGCCCTTGGCCGCAATGAGTCGTCCCAGTCGACGATGACGGCTTCGATCAAGCCGGGCGTCACCGGGATGATGAAGCGTTACACGTGGCGCTCGCTTGAGCCCAGCAAGGGCAACTACGACTTTTCGGAGATCAAGCGCGACCTCGACTGGGCGTCTGCCTACGGCATGAAGCTCGTCGTGATGGTCGAGGACAAGACCTTCAAGCTCGAGCGTCCGACGCCGGGTTACCTGGACGCACTGACCCCGCGCAATCGCGCAGGCGGATACACGGCCGTACGCTGGAACCCGACCGTCGTCGAGCGCATGAAGGCCTTGCTGAACGCGCTCGGCCGCTTCGATTCGCACTGGGCCTTCCAGGGTGTCGCGCTGCAGGAAACGGCGCTCAGCTTCGACGACGCGATCCTGAACAACTTCGGGTACACGCCGGAAAAATACCGCGACGCGTACATCGGCATCCTGACTACCGGGGCCAACGCGATGCCGAACTCCCGCATGTTCTGGTTCATGAACTTCTTCCCCCGGCGCCAGGATTACATCGCGAGCGTCGCGAACGCCGTCGCCGCGAAGGGCGTCGTGATGGGCGGCCCCGACGTGCTGCCCGATAACGGGGCGCTCAAGCAGCACTCCTACCCGTTCTACGACCAGTTCCAGTTCAAGATGCCGCTGCTCGGGCAGGTCGAGGCGATGTGCTACTCGCACCTGCACAAGACGAGCGGCTACCCGACCAAGTACTGGACCATGGCCGAGCTGTTCCGCTTCGCGCGCGACCAGCTGCACGTCGATTACATGTTCTGGGTGCGCATGCCCAAACCGAACGTGCCCGACGGCTATGACTGGACGGACGCCCTGCCGGTGATCGCCAACAATCCATCGTTCTAGGCGCGCGACCCGGACCTTTTCCGCACCTTTAAACCACGACGGCGCGCAGCGAGACTTCAAGCTCGCTTCGCTCCGGTCGTGCTCGTTTCCGGACCGTGACACTCGGGCGACGCGTCGTTGCGCCGCTGCGACGCTCCGGCTTGGGGCGTTATTCGTGTCGTTGTGGGCATCGTCCTGCGTCGCGATCAACGAACCGCGCACGCGCTTCCTCCGTTCGTTGCTTCTGCACCCGGAGAGAAACCTCTACAACGTGACCGTCTCGCTGGGAAAGGAATCCCCATGGCGCCGATGGCATTGACGAATCAGGTGGTGACCCGAAACGGATTCCGGATTGGTTTCGTCGCCGTCCTGCAGACCGTCTCTCCGGCCATCGTCGCGGTGACGTTCCTGTATTACCTCGTGTCGGTCTTCGACGCGCAGCTCGCCGAGTACTTCAACTCGATGGCGGTGCTGGTCGCGATCCTGATGCTGTTGCTGCCCTACCCGGCCCGCGACCCGCAACAGCCCATTTTCCCGGGCAGCCTGCCGATCGTCGTGTCGGTGCTCGTGCGCTGGGCAATCCTGCTCGCGGCGTTGCTGGCCATCGCCTACGTCACCAAGTTCTCCGCGCACTACTCGCGTCGCATCGTGCTGACCTGGGCCTTCGTGACGCCGGCCATGCTCGTGGCAGTCAACCTGTTCTTCCACGAGTGGATGCGCCGGTTGATGTGCAACCCGGAGAATGCCCGGCGCACGGTCTTTGCCGGATACAACGAGGTGAGCCGGACGCTGGCCCGCCAGCTGCGCATGAGCAGCGAGTACTGCATGAACGTGCAGGGCTTCTTCGACGATCGCGGCCCCGACCGACTGCAGCCGAACCGCAGCGATCAGCTGCTCGGGCGACTCGCCGACCTGCCGAATTTCGTCAAGCAGCACAACGTCGAGGTGATCTTCATCTCCCTGCCGGTCGGGCACCTCAAGCGCACCACGGAACTCCTGAGCCAGATCCGCGACACCACGGCCTCCGTGTATTACGCGCCGGACATCGTGGTCTACGACCTGATCCAGTCACGCACGGGCACGATCAACGGCATCCCCGTGATTGCGATGTGCGAAACGCCGATCTACGGTTTTCGGTTCTTCGCCAAGCGCCTGACCGACGTGGTCCTGTCGTCGCTCGCGCTGTTGATGGCGCTGCCGCTGTTGCTGGCCATCGCGGCCGCGATCAAGGTCACCTCGCCCGGCCCGGTCATCTTCAGCCAGCGCCGCTACGGGCTGAACGGCGAGGAGATCATCGTCTACAAGTTCCGCACGATGCACGTCACGGAGGACGGCGCCGAGATCACCCAGGCCAGCCGCCACGACCCGAGGATCACCCTGGCGGGGCGGATCCTGCGCAAGTACTCGCTCGACGAGTTGCCGCAGCTGATCAACGTGCTGCAGGGCCGCATGAGCCTCGTCGGTCCGCGCCCACACGCCGTAGCGCACAATGAGATGTACCGGAAACTGATCAACGGTTATATGGTCCGGCACAAAGTGCTGCCCGGCATCACCGGGCTGGCACAGGTCAATGGGCTGCGGGGCGAAACGAAGTCCCTGGAACAGATGGAGGCGCGAGTCCGTTGCGACCTGGAATACCTGCGCAACTGGTCGGTGGGCCTCGATCTGCAGATTCTCGCGAAGACGGCTCTTCGCGTGTGGAACGATCGCGCCGCGTACTGAGCGAACCGTCCTATCGCTCCCGCCTGCGCGAGGCGACCCGTACCGACTGGCGTTTCCTGCTGGGCCTGACGCCCGCAGACGTCGTGCTTGCCGCCGGCGCCGACGAACAGCGGCTCGCCGCGTCGCTGGCGCCCTGGGTGCGCGAGGTGCATCGACTGGAACCCGGCCCGCCCGCGGACAGCCTGGACTGGGCTTTTTTCTCCGGCAGCGTGCCCGCCAGCAGCGCGAACGACGGCGAAGTGCTCACGACGCTGCGCCGCACGTTTGCAGCGCTGCGGCCGGGCGGGCACATCGCCATGACGCTCGAGAATCGCTGGGGCCTGCACTGGATCGCCGATTGGCGCACGCGCTCGCCTCGCAACGAACCCACCGGCGCACCCCCCGCACGCCACGGATTGCGCTGGCATAAGGAGACGTTGCGGCGCGTGGGCGCAGACCAGATCTGCGCCTATGCGCTGCTGCCGAGCCGTGACGCGCCCCGGGCCATCATCCCGATCGACCCGCCCTGCCCCCCCGCAGCGCAGAGAATGGCGCTCGACCAGGTCTGGCAGCGCGCGACACCGGCGGCCGCACTGATGCGACGTGCGATCGGCGTGCTGGTGGACTGCGGGGTCATGCGACACCTGTATCCGCACTACCTCGTCGTCGGACGCAAGCCGTGCTGAACGCCACGCTGCAGGGAGCGGTCGCCGGCGCGGCCGGCCTGTCCCGGCCCGAGCAACTGCACCTCGTGCAGTGCAGCTCGACCGGGGCCACCGGCGCCATCATTTTCCACGGCTGGGTCGACGACGAGCCACACGCGCGCGTGGTCGTGAAGACGCCGCGCGACGCCCGGCTGCATCATGCTCTGCAGCGCGAGTGGGACGCGGTCAGCTCCCTGCGCGCCGATGCGCGGATTGCGGGGCTGATCCCGGCGGCCCTCGCCACGTTTGCGTGCGAAGGGTCGGAGTACTACGTGTACGAAGGGGCCCCCGGGCGCACGATGTATTCGCGCTACCGCAATCGCGTGCTGGTGTCGCGGACGGCGATGCTGGAGCGTTTTGCGGCACAGGCGCTCGCGGTGATCGTGCGCGTGCACGAGACGCAGACGCGACAGGTGGGCCCGGGCGAGGTTGCGCGCGACCTGCTCATGGACCTGGTGTGGCTGGAGTCATCGATCCCGGACTTCCCGCGCGCCGTCTCGGACGCCGGACGTGCGTACGCGAATCGGTTGGCGTCCGCGGGCCACAACCTGCCGCGCGGCCGCGTGCACGGCGATTTCAGTCCCTACAACGTGCTCACCAGCGGCATGGGCCCGACGGCCGAAGTGCGCCTGATCGACTGGGAACACACGGAAGCCGAGCGCCCACAGCACCTCGACGTCTTCCGTTTCGTAAGCGCCTGCGTCCTGCTCGGCAAGCGCGGCTCGGCACGACAGTTCGCGTTTGGCCAGATGCAGCGACGTGCCGCCTCGTTGCTCGACGTCCTGCTCAGGCCCTGGCTCGATCGCTTGAGTGCGTCAGGCGCCGGCACCTGGCTGGAACCGGGCCTGCTCGAGGCGCTCTGGTGGCATTACTGGACGCATGCCGCGCGACGCGAGCAGGAGCGGCGCGCGAGCCCGGAGGACTACCTCGACGCGACGTACCTGCCGGGACTGGTCGCAATGTCCGAGCGCGCGGTGCCGCCGCTGCAGTGCCGCTCGAGCGCGTTCGCCTGCTGATCCGCCTTCACCGCACCGGTTGCGGGTGCGGGTCCACGGTGCTCTCCTCGAGCGAGTCGCGGGTGTCGGAGGGCTGCGCCTGGCCGCGCCGCGAGCCGTACCGATGCGTGTACACCCAGGTGAATTCCGCCCCGAGCAGGAAGATCTGCGCGGAGTAGTACACCCAGATCAGCACGACCATGACCGAGCCCGCGGCGCCGAAGCCCGACGCGACCTTGCTGTGCCCGATGTACAGGCCCACGAGAAACTTGCCGATCGTGAACAGCAGCGCCGTCACGAGCGACCCCACCCACACATCGCGCCAGGCGATCTTCACGCGCGGCAGGATCTTGTACATCAGCGCGAACATCAGCGTGACCGCGCCGATGCTCACGACGAAATCGAGCCCGTGCATGAGCCAGGCGAAGTCCTCGAGCCAGCCGCTCCACCACTTGCTGAGCGCGGCGAGCGCCGCACTGACCAGCAGGGACACGAGCATCAGGAAGCCGATGCTGACGACGAGCCCGAGCGACAGTACGCGCCTGCGCAGCAAACCCCACAGGCCCTCCCGTTGCTTGGCGGCCGGGGCTTTCCAGATCCGGTCGAGGTCGCTCTGCAGTTCCGCGAAGACTGTCGTGGCGCCGACCAGCAGCAAACCGAGGCTGATCAGCGGCCCGAGAATGCCGTCCTCGGTCTCCCCGGCTCGAGCAACCATGCTGCGCACCGCGTCCGCACCGTCGCGACCGAGCAGGTCGCCGACCTGCGCGTGGACGTAACCGCTCGCCGCGTCCTCGCCGTAAAAGAAGCCTGCGATGGCGATCACGATCAGCAGCAGGGGCCCGATCGAAAACGCCGTGTAGTACGCGATGCCGGCCCCCATGCTCGGGGCGAAGTCGCCAAGCCAACCCTTGACCGTGTCCCGGACCAACCCCCACCACGCCGCCAGGGACCGTGCGTCTGAATGCATGCCCGCGTCCGTGCTGCCCATGCCATCGTCGAGATTGGCAAACCGTGGCGGCGCGGGCTGTCGGCAAACGCCCCCGACCGGGTCGGCGCGGACCTCGCCGGCGAGGCCGGACGACCCGAATGTGCTCTCAGTGCCGGTGGCGGTCGCAATGGGCAGCGAAGCCCGCGAGAAACTTCTTCAGCTGCTCGCGCACCGCGGCGTCCTGGAGCCGACCCTCGGCGTCGAAGGCCTGCGAGGCGCGCGACACCATCAGGCGGCCCTGGCTCCAGAACTCTGTACCCAGCGTCCGGAGCACGGGCAACCAGGCGCTCTGCGCGAGGATCGTGCCGAAGCCCCCGGGCGAGGCGCCCAGGATCGCGAACGGCCGGCCGCGGAATACGCGGCTGATGTCGTCCGGCGGGCGCGACAACCAGTCGATCGTGTTCTTGAGCACGCCCGGCACGCCGTTGTTGTATTCCGGCGTGGCGAGCAGCACACCGTCGCTCGCGACGACCCGGTCCTTGAGCGCGTTGACGGTCGCGGGAATCCCTGCACCGGTCTCGACGTCGCCGTCGTAGAGCGGAATCCCGTGCAGCGTCGCGATCTCGAACGACGTTCCGTCGGGAAGCTCGTCCCGCGCGGCGCGCAACAATGCCGTGTTGTACGAGCCCTTGCGCAGGCTGCCGGAAATGCCGAGAAGATGCGCCATCGGAGTCCTCCTGCGGGACGACCCGCGACGACAGTGTGGCGCGGGATCACCCGCTCGTGAACAGCACGTCGCCGTCGTCCGACAGGTCGAAGCGCGTCGACATCGGCACTTTCGGCAGTCCAGGCATACGCACGATCTCACCCGTGATCGGCACGACGAAGCCGGCGCCCGCCGCGAGCTGGACCTCGCGCACGGTGATGTCAAAGTCGCGCGGACGCCCGAGCAGTGCCGGGTTGTCGGACAGCGACAGCTGGGTCTTGGCCATGCAGACCGGCAGCTTCCCAAAACCCGCTTTCACGATCTGGTCGAGATCGCGCCGGGCCCCTTTCGTGTACTCGACCCTCCTGGCGCCATAGATCTCGCGCGCCACGGTGTCGATCTTGGTTTCAAAGCTCTCGTTCCAGTCGTAAAGCGGCGTGAAGCCAGGCTCGACGCGCGCGACGAGATCGCGCACGGCCTCCGCCAGCTGCACGCAGCCGGCGCCGCCCTCGCTGTAGGGCTTCGCGAGCACCGCGCGCACGCCGATTGCCGTGCAATATTGCTCGAGAGCCTCGACTTCCTCCGCGGTGTCCGTCGGGAAGTGGTTGATCGCGACGATGGTGCGCTGGCCGAACTTCGCGGCGCTCGCCAGGTGCTGCTGCAGGTTCGGCACCCCCTTCAGCATCGACGCGACGTCGGGCCGGCTCACCTCTGCGAGCGGCTTCCCGCCGTGCATCTTGAGCGCGCGGATCGTCGCGACGAGCACGGTGCAGGACGGGGCAAAACCGCCGTAGCGACAGTTGATGTCGAAGAACTTCTCGGCGCCAAGGTCGAAGGCGAACCCCGCCTCGGTGCAGACGACGTCGGCGTACGACAGCGCGGCGCGCGTGGCCAGGATGCTGTTGGTGCCGTGCGCGATGTTGGCGAACGGCCCACCGTGCACGAATGCCGGCACGCCTTCCGTGGTTTGCACGAGGTTCGGCTTCAGCGCCTGGCTCAGCAGCGCCGCCATCGCGCCGACACCGCCGATCTCGCTCGCGCTCACAGGGGTTCCCTGCGCCGAATAGCCGACGACGATGCGGCCGAGCCGCGCCTTGAGGTCTGCCGGATCGGTGGCGAGGCACAGGATCGCCATGACCTCGCTCGCGGCCGTGATGTCGAAGCCGCTCTCGCGCGGGACGCCCTCGGTGCGACCGCCGAGCCCGACGACGATGTCGCGCAGCGCGCGGTCGTTCATGTCGATCACGCGCTTCCAGCTGATGCGTCGCAGGTCGAGGTGACCGGCGAGCCCGTTGTGCAACGCATTGTCGATCAAGGCCGCGAGCAGGTTGTGCGCTGTCGACACAGCGTGGAAGTCGCCGTTGAAGTGCAGGTTGATGTCCATCATCGGCACGACTTCCGAGCGGCCGCCGCCCGCGCCGCCGCCCTTCATCCCGAACACCGGGCCCAGGCTCGGCTCGCGCAGGGCCGCAGCGCTGCGCACGCCGAGACGGGTGAGGCCCTGCGTGAGCCCGACGGTCATCGTGGTCTTGCCCTCGCCGGCCGGTGTGGGCGTGATCGCCGAGACGAGCACCAGGCGGCCAACCGGGGGTCGATGGCGGAATGCCGACAGGGGCAGCTTGGCCTTGTACCGACCGTACGGCTCGAGCACCGAGGGGTCGATGCCGATCGCGCCGGCAACCTCACCAATGGGTCTCATCGGGTCTCCGCGAGGAAGCGTGGGTCCCGACCAGGCGTGGCCGGTGCCCGTGGTTGTGCGTTGTTGGCCGCGGAGTCTTGCACAACATCGGTGCAGGCTGAATAGGCACTCGCGCCGATGGACGGCGCCATTGCCCGGCGCCCGGGCTACACACGGTCGAGTACCTCGCGGGCGGCACGCCGGCCGGAATTCAAGGCGCCGCCGACCGTGCCGGCCTCGCCGTCGACGTCGCAGGCCTCTCCGGCGAAATACAGCGTGTCGTCGATGGCGCGGGCGGCGGCGGCGCGGGCCTGGCTGCCACTCGCCAGCACGTACGAGTACGCACCGCGTGCGTACGGGTCCGCCTGCCAGTCGTGCCAAGCGACCCGCTCGAGCATCGCCTTGTACGGTCGTTGCCCGAACAAGCGCCGCAGGCTGGCGACGGCGTGCGTCAACACCTCGCGTTCTTCGAGGCCGCCGAGCCGCAGCGCGCTCGGCCCCGCGCTCCACGCGGTCAGCACCGGCACGCGCACCGGCACCGGCGTCCAGAACGTGGGAAACGGGGCACCGGGCGCGAAGAAGAACGCCGCATAGCGGTAACGACCGCCACTGAGTTCCTCCCAGAACGGTCGGTCGAATTGCAGCACCAGTTTGGTGACCGGACCCATCGCGAGGCGCGTGAGCGCCCGACGACGTGCCCGGGCTTCCGGCTCGAAACGCACCGCGCCTCGCGCGGCGTCAGCTTGCTGCAGCACGCCGAGCGGCAGGCTGACGATCACTCGCCGCGCCGTGACCACGAACGGCTCGTCGTTGTGCAGAGCCTCGATCTCGACACGGCCGGGGCGCCAGCGCACGGTGTGAACGGCGGTGCCGCACTGCAGCCGCGTCCGCTCGCCAGGCAGGCTCGTTCGCATGGCCTCGATCATGGCGCCGAAGCCGCGCGACGCGCGGAACGTGGGTGCGTCGGCCGACGCCGAGCCGCGCCATTCCTCGAGCACTTCCCGCGCACTGATGCGGGCCGGGTCGGCCGCATCGAAGCCCTCGACCAGCGAACACGCGAGCGTCCGCACGGCTGGCCGCAGTGCGCGCCGGTGTCGTTCGAGGTAATCACAGAGCGTGAGGTCGGTGCGCGGGCGCTCGATGCGCGCCAGCCGTCGGCGCAATTCCTCGAACAGGGGCTCGGCCCGACGCATCGCGCGACCACCGTCGCGAATCCAGCGCTCGCGGCCGGTATCGACGGGCACGTCGCCGGCGCGACGCAGCCAGTCGAACACCGCGACCGACCGCCCGTGGATGAATTCCGCGCCGAGCTCGACGGGCGCGCCCAGCCCGGTCATGGAACTGTCCGTCAGGATGCGGCCGCCGATCCGGGCGCGGGCCTCGAGGACCAGGACGTTCTGACCGTTCGCGGTGAGTTCGTGCGCCGCCGCGAGTCCCGCCGCGCCGGCGCCGAGGATCACGGTGTCGGCTTCGTCGGGTGCCAGCTACTCGTCCCCGGACGCCGTCTGTTCCCGCACTTCGGTCCAGCGTCCGTCCCAGCTTTCGGCCGCAAATCGGTTCATGGCCGGAAAACCCGGTGGTCGCAAATGCTGGAAGCGCCCGTCGTGCTCGAGGCGCATCGCGTATCGCGGCTCGGTCGCCGTCATGGTTCCCGCCGCCAGACTGCCGAAGATCCGCAGCGTTCCCGAACCCGAGTGCTGGAAATTCATCACGGCGAAGCGGCGTTTTGCGAACAGCGCTGCGTGAATGTCGAGGTCGTCGGGTCCGGTGACCCGCGGGTACGCGATCGCGATGTCCTTGTCGCTGACGAGCCCGAGGTAGTCGGCCGAGTCCGGGTCCTCGCGTGGATCGTTCGCATACGTGAGGCTGCCTTCGATCACGATGCCCTGCGGCGAGTAGACCACGACCTTGCCGGCGACCACGCCCTGCACATACAAGGTGACGCCGCGTGCCGCAATGAAATACACGGGGGAACCGGGGGGCTCGGCGCGATACTGGGAAGTGCCCGGCTTGCTGTCCTCCCACCAGTAGCTGCCATTGGGGAGGAACCGGATCCGCGTATCCGCCGTGAACTCGTGCACGCGGGCGTCCGCATCGCGCGGTGTCAGTTCGAACGGGTACGCCTGCTCGGACAGCGAAATGCGCCCTGCGCGCGTCTGGATGCCCTCGCGGAACACGTCCGACTCACGCTTGCGACCGCTCGACTCCATGTTGTAGCTGCCAGCCGCCGTGCTCACCTTGCCGAGCAGGGCCGGCTTCGCCCGCGCGTCGGACAGTATGCTGAAGCGTGAATTGATGTGCATGCGACCGACGATCTCGTCGTCGTGCAGTCGCACCATCGGGTCCCAGTAATCGATGATCTTGGTGAACTCGGCGAACGATACGCGCTTCAGCAGGATCTGGGTCTTGACGCGCCGGCCGCGATCCTCGGCGCTGATTTCGGCGACGACGCGGTCCGGCTCGATGCCGCTCTGGGCCCGTTGCAGGACGAATTCTGCAGCGTACTGCTTGCCGTGCTGCGTCCACCTGGCCGTGGCGCTCGGCGCGTTTGCAAGCTTCTTCGCGGCGACGCGCTCGATGCGCTCGATCAACTCCGAGACCTGCGCCTGCGGCATGACGAACGTCGGCAGGGGCAATTCGATCGCAGTCGCCAGGAGCGGATCGACGGGTGGCGCGACGACCTCGAGCGGTGGCGTCTCGATCACCGCAGCCTCCTCCGGCGCAGGATCGAGCTCGGGCAGAGACAGCGTCGGCGGCTGCACGGCGCGGGGGTCGATTGAAGCTCGGGGATCGGGCGCCGGGATGGAGGCTTGCAACGGCGGCAACCGGACACCGTCACGCTGATCGGCGTTGCGGGTTTCGAGCATCACCACCTGGGTAATGGGCGTGTCGTCGTCGTCGACGCCGTCCTGCCGGCCACCCGAAAAGTAGACGAGCAGGAACAGGCCGAGGTGCAGCAAGGCGGACAGGGAGCCTGCCACCACCCGCGATGAGACCCGCCATTCGAGACGCGGCCGATGCGCCATCGACGTCCCCGCTCGCGCCCCTGCGTACGGCGCTTGGGCGGAGGTTACCCCTTTCGAACTCGCCCGCAACGGCCGGCGGGCCCGAACGGACCGTCGTCGGAGACTGACACACGCCGGATCTTTGCGGCGGTGCACAACGACCACGGCGCCGGGCGACGCGCCGACCGATTGCGTTACGGCCGCGGCGGGGGAAAAATCGGGTGCATGGACGCGATTCGAGTGCCGGTCACGCCGAAGGCCTCCAACCACGGAACGCACGAGCTGCGGCGTCGTCCGGCGTGGCTCCTCGCAGCAATGATCCTGCTCCCGGTCGGCATTCAGGCGGCCCAGCAGCCGATGGCGGCGGTCTGGAAGGAGCGGAAGCTGTCTTTTTCGTACAGCAGCGAGACGACCATCTATTCATGCCGCTCGATGGCGGGTCGCGTCTCGAGCATCCTGCGTGCGGTCGGCGCGAGGGACGACATCCAGGTGAGGGTCAGTGGTTGCAGCGACTCGATGATGGCGACGCAGGACCCTCGCATGGACACCCGTGTCACCACGAACCCGTGGCAGTCTGCGTCGGATCGTTACCGTGAACCGGTCACCACCGCCGATCGCCGCCAGGTGGCCCAGGTGTACGTCCGGATGATGCTGCCGACCGAAGTGACGCCCGAGGTGCTCGCCGAACTCGAGAAGGACAAGACCCGCCGTGAACTCGTGTCGCGTGTGACGGGTAACCCGGCGGCGAAATTCAACGATCCGGTCCTGTTCCAGGCGGAGCGACAACTCGTCACGCTTTCGCGCGAGACGATCGGCATCGAGCCTGAAGAATGCGAGCTGCTCGACGAGATGTCGGTCGGCGTGTTCCGGGAACTCGGCGTGCGTGTGGTGAGCACGGACTTCGTCTGTTCTGCCGGTTCACTGATTCCTCCGGAGGCGGTCGTGGAGGCCCTGCTGCCGACTCCGTACGCGACGGGCACCGTCCAGCCGGCGCCCGGGCCCGCTGAAGACGACGACGATGCCGGTGCAGCGCCCGCAGCAGAGGACGACGCCGCGAAGCCGGCGGAAGAGGAAACGCCGGAGTAGGCGCGTTTCGAGCTCCGTCGCGTCGCTGGACGGGCGGTGCAGCCGCCGTCGATCAATCAATAGGTCGTCGCCTCGACCTTCAGGTCGTATGAGAGGTCCGCCCTGACACGAATGGTGGTGGTTGCGCTCGCAACGACCTGGAGCGGAACCTGCGCGAGCGCGGCGTCACAGTTTCCCTCGTTACGAATGCTCACGCCGACCGTGCGCGCACCCGGATCGGCGTAGATCGTCACCTGCTCGCCCGTGCGCAGCCCGGCCACGAATCGGCCGTCCAGGGAAATGTCATAGCTGCACTTCCTGTCGCGCAACTGCCAGTCCCGCGTGACGACGATCGCGCCCGCCCCGTCCCGAGGGACGATGGCTGCGGCATCCACGACCTCGGACGCGGGCTGCGGTGGCGCCTGTGGGTTCAGTATCGGGATGGGAATGCCGCCGGCCACACACGCCGAGAGCGACACGCACGCCAGGATGCCGACGATGGAGAGTCTCATGCTCGCGACGCACGCTGTCGTAAAAGGGGCGCGGCGACCGGTCGCTGCTAGGGCTCGCATAACCCCAGTTCCGCCTCCGCGGAGCACTCACGGCACGCTGCATCCACGTCGTCCTGGTTCGCGATCACGCATTGCAGGAAATCCTGCGCCTCCTGCTGATCGATGCGGTAGTACGGGTCCATCGAGCCTTGACACCAGTTCGTGGCGCCCGAGAGCACGGCCGCGATTGCTGGCTCGACCACGCCATTGCGCTCAAGGAACAGCGGCGAGCCCGAATCGCCGTAACAGACTACATCGTCGCCTTTCTTCACGTCCTGCCGCGGCACGAGCGAATTCTCGAACAGGTTCTTGATCGGTCCAACCCGCGCGACGCGCTTGACCTCGTTGCCCCCGCCGAGATCGGTCAGCGGACCGATGCCGCTCGTCGGCTTGGTGCCGTACAGCTTGGTCCAGTTGAGCCCGTAGCCTACGCTCACGACCGGCGTGCCCACGATGCCCTCGATCGTGTTTAGTTCACCGACCGCACGAAGCGGCAATGGATCGATCCCGACGATCGCGTGCTCGAGGACCAGCGCGCCGACGTCCGGCTGGTGCAGCAGGTTCCAGTTCCTGGGTGTCGCGCGGCCATCGTGGCGCAGTCCGTCGCGCAGGTAGCCCGGGTGCGTGAGGCCGTGCGCGATTGGCACATCGTCGTTGCGGCCCGCGATGGCGACGGGGTGAAACCTCGGGAACGGCACCGACTTCGCCGCGGGGTTGCAGCCGTAGCCAGCCGTCATGAACTCGGCGTACGGCACCCCCTGCTCCGCCACGAAGCAGCGGAAATCGTTGCCGGTCGCGACCAGGTCGAACGTAACCCAGGCCAGATCGTAGTAGCCGGAAATGCCGATATCGATCGTGTAGTTGTAGGCCGTGCAGTGCCCTGCGGTCATGAACACCTTCGGCGCGATCAACGCGCCCGAGCAGGACTGCTCCGCGTACGCGACATCCGGGGGCTCCCCTGGCGTCAGGTAAACGAAATACTCGTAGTAGGCGCCCGCGGCCGGAAACCGGTTGCCGGTGTCGGGCGCGCCGTCGCTGGCGTGCACGGCGGTACCTGTAAAGAGAGTGATGATGACGGCCGACAGCCGGTGGCGAAGTGAACCATCCATGTTTCCTCCTGGCCTCCCGCCAGAGCGCGCGCCGTCACCCTTTGCTCGAGCAGCTTGCCACGAGTGTCGCGCGCAGAGACATGGCGGGGCAAGCGTCTCAGTGGCCAGTCCGCCGGTCCGATGCGCTGTATGCGGGTGTTTCCAGTGACCTAGCGACTCGGAACCCCAGGGTGTTGTCACCCGAAAAGATGCGGGCTCTCGTCGAGAACGCCGACGCCGCCCCCTCGACCGCCGCAGCCGGCATTCACCGGTCCGGGCGCAATTGGGGCTGATCCCGCCGGGCCCTGCCCTGTTCCTTTGGGTCATCTATTCCGGCCGAGTCGCGCGAGGCATTTTGATGCTCGGTCGCGCGCACTCCATCCGTCTCGCCAGCCGGGGCCGTCGCCGGCATCGGTGGCTCGCGGTATGTCGCGATGAAGACAGCCATGTCATCGAGCCCGCGCGCCGCGTCTGCTGCATTCGCTGCGTCTTCTTCCGGATTGACCCCAGTCCTGTAACCGTTGTACGTGAGGCGCGGGTTCGAATACTGCTGGATGACGGGTACGAGTGTGCCATTCGGGCAGCCAAAGCTCATGATGTCGCGAAAGCCACCTCGGGCGCACACTCGAAAGCCGTAATGGTACTTTCCGGGCGCCGGCTCGCTCGCGTTCTCGCGATTGTGGTCCAGCCCCTGCATATGTCCGAGCTCGTGCGCGACCGTCTCGCCATTCAAGGCTGGCGCCTTGACGACCGCAAACGAGTCGACCGCTTTCAAGATGCCGCTGTCGTACGTGTAGAAGAACGACCCAACGCCTGTCCAGCCGTCGCCGGCGTCCTCGGAAATCAGCAACACGAGGTCGGCGTAGAGCTGGTCTCGCAATGCCGCTACGCCTGGGTTGGTCCGCAGCGCGAGTTGGGTGTCCACGATGCCCGTACCGGCTTCCTGCATCGGCGAGCGCAGTGTGCCAATCACACGCACCTGCAGGTTAACGCAGCTGTTGCGATACGCCTGGTTGGTCCAGTCGACGGACGCTAGGCTGTTCGTCTGCAGCGAGCGCACACCGTGGCGCGCGATGGCCTCGTCGGTGAACAGGATCAGCAAGTCGTGACGGACCGGAGCCACCTGCTCGCATGGCGCCGCAGCCGACTCAGAGGTCGGGCCGAGCGGTCCGAGCGAAGTGCAGCCGACCATCATCGTCAGCGCACACGTTAGACCGCCCATTCGGACGACGACTCTCATGACTTACGCCGTACCTGTAACGTCATCGTAGGGATCGTTCTTCGTCGCCGTTGCCGTGGGTCGAACTCGTTCAGGGGATCGTTGAGATTGTCGCGCGTGCCCTCGGCGCGCGCAGCGAGCGTTGCACGCTGACTCGCCATGTTCCTTTCGATGTGCAGGACGATGGAATGGAAGTGCGCGTCTCCGCGGATGCAGGCGAGATCCGTAGGCAGAGTCTACGGAAAAGGCAGGACTCGGGACATTGGGAGTCGAAACCCCGCGAATTCGGGATTGTCAGCGCCGACTGCTGGAGCCGTGCCGGCGAACGAAACGAATGCCCCGGCGACTGAACCAGGTGCCTAGATCGCGCCGAATACTTCCCACTCGCCCGGGGTTGCGTACGCGCCAGCACCAACGGCGCCTTCCGCGGGAAGAACTTTCCGTGGTCGACTCACCGGTCTGATGCAATGTCTGCCGCGGGCGGTTCCAGTGACCTCGCGACTCGGAACCCCAGGGTGTTGTTCTGTCGTGCAGGATCGTCTCCCGCATAGCGAAGCGCCGGCCGCACGGCCGACGGCTTGTTGTACCAGCCGCCGCCGCGGTCGATGCGGCGAACGCAATCGCCGGCCACCCAGGCGCGACCGTCCGTTGGCGCACCTTCGTACGACGGGTTGTAGCAGTCCTCGACCCACTCCCAGACGTTGCCGGCGGTGTCGTGCAAGCCGAAGCGGTTGGGTTTGAAGGTGCCCACGGGCGCGGTCTTCGGGAAACCATCGTTGCAGTCGTGCAGTGGCCAGTCTGGATGCTCCGCTTTTACCGACTGATCACCCACGTTCGCGTACTCGCAGGCGTGCTTCGAGTCGTCGCCCCAGAACCACGGCGTCGACGAGCCCGCACGCGCGGCGTACTCCCATTCCGCCTCGCTGGGAAGGCGATACGGCTTGCCCGTCTTTTCGCTGAGCCAGCGGACATAGCCCTTGGCCATCTGGAAGTTAACGTAAATCACGGGACGGCGGCCGCGACCCCAGCCATCGTCCGGCACGGTCGCGCAGGACTTCGCGGCGACGCACGCGTCCCACTCGTCGAAGGTGACTTCGTACTTGCCGACCGCAAATGGCTTGGCGAAGGTCACGGTGCGCATGGGCGACTCGTGCGCGTTGCGCTCTGCTTCGCCATCGGGAGAACCCATCTGGAATTCCCCCGCCGGCACGATCACCATCTCCGGGCATTCGGGACAGTCCCGATTTCCGGGCCCGACGAACGGAACGTCCTGGACCGCAGAAACCGTGCAGGCGGTGAGCAGCGGCGGGCCCAACGAGAAGACGCTCCCCATGCATGCCACTGCAAGGACACGCATCGAGCAGGGGCGAGTCACCAGCATGGAAGTCTCCGCGCTTCGGTACATCTGTGCAGCGCCAGCATCATACCGACATGCTCGCGCACCGCGGCTCACGTACTCGCGGCAATGCACTGTCGGTGATTTGCTCATAGGAGCGGAGCAAGACTCTTGTCGAACTTGACTGGAAATGAGACGTTTCGGCGAATGCAGTGGTGCTCGAATCTGCGGCGCGTGCTTCTCAACGAGCTGGACGCGCTGGCTTGCCTGCTCCCGGACGTCATCGACCGAGCCCCCTCCGCCAGAGCGTTCTGGTGATCAGGCGCCGCGAATTCGTTGCCGGGATCGGAGCGATGCTGGCCACCCGGCTCGAGGCCTCCCGAGCGCCGCTCGAGGTCGCCTACGTCAACGCAAAGCTCTGGACCGGTCGCCCGCGCCCCAAGCCTGCGACGGCGTTCGGGACGATTGGCAACCGCATTGCGACGGTTGGTGAGGATGCGGACGTTCGCGCTGTGTGTGGAAAGTCGACCCGGGTCATCGACCTCGGCGGCGCCTTCGCCCTGCCCGGCTTCATGGACAATCACACGCATTTCCTGCGCGCGTCGTTCATGCTGGGCTCCCCGGAACTCCGGACCGCGAAGACTCGTGAAGAGTTCGTCGAGCGCGTCGGACGTGCCGCGCGGGCAGTGCGACCCGGACGTTGGCTGCAGGGCGGCAACTGGGATGAGCAGATGTGGGGCGGCGAGTTGCCCACGCGTGCGTGGATCGACGGCGTGACGGCGGACACGCCGGTCGCCATCGTGCGTCTGGATCAGCACCTCGTCCTGTTGAATTCACTCGCGCTCAGGTTGGCCGGCATCGATCGCAACACGCCCGACCCCGCGGGCGGCCTGATCCTCAAGGACGCCGAGGGCGAGCCCACTGGCTTGCTGAAGGACAAGGCGGCGGCGCTGGTGAAGCGCGTGATCCCGCCGCCCAGCGATGCGGACGTCGATCAGGCGATCGTCGCGGGTGCGGCATACGCCCTCTCGAAAGGCATCACGCAGGTGCACGTGACCGAGCTCGACTGGACGACACACCACTCGCTGCGTCGTCTGCGTGCAAAGCACGGGTTGCAGATGCGCTTCTACTCGTTCGTGCCGATCGAGGACTGGCGGGAACTGGCCGCGCTGGTGAAGACCGAAGGGCACGGCGACGACTGGGTACGCTGGGGCGGCGTCAAAGGTTTGATCGACGGCTCGCTGGGCTCGCGCACGGCGTTGTTCCACGAGCCCTATGCGGACGACCCGCGCAACCATGGCCTGTATCGCACGCCACCCGAGCAGCTGCGGGATCTCATCGTGAACGCCGACGCCGCACGCCTGCACGTGACGGTGCACGCGATCGGTGACGCAGGCAATAAGCTGGTGCTCGACATGTTCGCCGAGGCGGCCGAGCGAAACGGTCCTCGCGATCGCCGCTTCCGAATCGAACACGCGCAGCACCTGCTGGCGCAGGACATCCCGCGCTTCGCGCAGCAGGAAGTCATTGCATCCATCCAGCCCTACCACGCCGTCGATGACGGACGTTGGGCTGTCAAGCCGCTCGGGGAGCGCCGATTGCGCGGATCGTGGGCGATGCGCTCGCTGCTCGACGCGCAGGCGAGCGTGACGTTCGGTTCCGACTGGCCGGTGGCGCCCATCGATCCCCTGCTGGGGGTCGACGCGGCGGTGTTGCGGCGGACCATCGACGGCGCACACCCGCTCGGCTGGACGCCGGAGCAACGCATTTCGGTGACCGAAGCGCTGACGGCCTATACGTCGGCCAATGCCCACGCAGGCTTTCAGGAAGACCGGCTCGGCGTCATTGCGCAGGGCTACCTCGCCGACATCGTCGTGCTGGACACCGATCTGACGAAGTGCGATCCGGCGCGCATTCGCGACGCGAAAGTGATACGAACGATCGTCGATGGCAGGACGCGCTTCGGTGACACGTGAGGATCCAGACGCACGATCACCATCGATTCGGCAGGAGGATTGGGTGACCACGACTCGATTCGCAACACGCACCAATTGGCTTGCCCGCCATAGGGTCGTCATCACCGCCGGTCTGCTGCTGGCTGCCCTGCCCTTTGATGCGATGAGCGCCCCCGCTTATCCGTCTGCCAGGCAGGGCTTCTACATGCACAACTATTACCTGGCGCCTGCGCCGAGTTCGACGCCATGGGCACCCGCCTGGTCGCCCGACGGGTCGGTGATCGCGGTTGCGATGAGCGGCTCCATCTGGATCGTCGATCCGCGCTCGGGCAGCGCGCGCGAGCTGACGTACACGCGCAAGTACCATTCGATGCCCGCCTGGTCACCCGATGGACGCTGGATCGCCTACGTCGCGGACGACGGCGGTGGGACGATCCAGCTGGAGATCGTCGAGGTCGCCACGGGCGAGAGTCGACCGCTGACCTCCGACGATCAAATCTACATGGACCCGGTGTTCTCTGCCGACGGAACGCGGCTCGCCTACGTCTCGACCAGGCCGGCCGGGAACTTCAATGTCTTCATCCGTCCGATCAAGGACGGCCGGTTCGCGGGCGAGGAGATCGCCGTCACGCGCGACAACGACTTCGGCCGCGATCGACTGTACTTCGGCTCGATGGACATGCACATCTCGCCGGCCTGGTTGCCCGACGGCAAGGAGCTGCTGCTGGTCGCCAACCGGAACGTAACCTTAGGCTCGGGCAACGTACTGCGCGTGCCGGCGGTGTTGAACGGGATCGACCAGGCGACCACCGTGCTTGCGGAACATACGCTGTACCGGACGCGGCCGCACGTCTCACCCGACGGCAAGCGTTTCGTCTACTCCTCGACCCGCGGTGCCGCCGATCAATACAGCAACCTGTACGTGCAGCCGACCAGCGGCGGCGAGCCCTACAAGCTGACGTTCTTCCAGCACGACGCCTTCCATCCGCGCTGGTCACCCGACGGCGAGTGGATTGCGTTCATCTCCAACGCCGGCGGTCTGCCGCAGCTCGAGCTGCTCGAGACCCATGGCGGTGCCCTGCAGAAGGTGCCGATCACCGGGCGGCAGTGGAAGCGGCCCATGGGCGTGGTTGCGGTCCGGACGATCGACGCGGCGACGCATCGGCCGACGGCGGCGCGCATCCATCTGCGCGCGGCCGACGGCAAGCTCTACGCGCCGGATGACGCATACGCTCGGGTGAGCTACGCGGGCGATCCGGTATTCCACCAGGCCGGTACGTTTCGGCTCGAGGTTCCCCCCGGCCCAGTAGCCATCGAGGCGGTCAAGGGATTCGAGTACGCGCCTGCAAAGACCACCGTGCAGGCCCAGGACG
>DASUMQ010000198.1:0-6814 GCA_036277615.1 Steroidobacteraceae bacterium | reverse complement strand
CGATCCGCCGTTCGACCAGTCGGAACTCAACCCCGGCTACATTCGCGGTTACGTCCCAGGTGTGCGCGAAAACGGCGGCCAGTACACGCACGCCGCGATCTGGACCGCGATGGCGTTCGCCGCCCTCGGCGATCAACGGCGTGCGTGGGAACTGCTGGGGATGATCAGCCCGCCGAACCACGCGCGGACGCGGCCGGACGCGGAGACGTACAAGGTCGAACCCTACGTCGTCGCGGCGGACGTCTACGCGGCAAAGACGCACGTGGGTCGCGGCGGCTGGACCTGGTACACGGGTTCGGCGGGCTGGATGTATAGACTCATCGTCGAATCGCTGCTCGGCGTGCGCCTGGAAGTGGACCGCCTGCGCTTCGAGCCGTGCCTCCCGTCCGCCTGGCCGTCGGTGACCATCCATTATCGCTATCGCGAGACGCTGTATCACATCGTCGTGACGCAACGCATCGTCGGCACGGAGCAGACGACCGGAGTCACCGAGGTGCACGTCGACGGCGTCGCCCAGGTCGAGCTGGTCGTACCGCTGGTCGACGATCGACGGGACCACGCGGTCGAAGTCAGGGTTGCGGTGCGGCCGGAGTCGTCGCAGCCGCCGAGTGGGGGAGGGGGCGCGGCGACCGACGTCGCGAGGACCGCCCAAGTTCAGGGAGGTTGAGCGTCGTGCGGAGTGCGGTCCCTCGCCACGGCACTTAGAAGCTGTAACCGAGCGACGTCACTACGCCATAGTCGCTCTGTTCGGACTCCTCGAGTGGTGGCTCGCTGTCATAGCTGCCGTACAGCTTGAGTTCGAAATACAGGTCGTCGACGAACTCGTATCTCGCGCGCAGGTCGGCCTCCGCGCGGTAACGGCCGGACTCCGTGAGACTCGGCAACAATGACAAGGATCCGCCGATGTCCGTTTCAGGAAAGTCGTAGCGAAAGATCGAGAACGACGTCGTCAACACGGCCTCGAGGCTTTCGAGCGATTCGCCGCCGCTGTAGTTCTCGTGGGAGTACGCCAGGCCCGCACCGCCGACCCACTCGGCGGAGTTCGACTGCACGAAGTAGCGGCCGTAGCCGGCGCCGACGAGCGCGCGCAGGTTGAGGTCGAGCTCGGTGTTGCGTTCAAGCCCGCTGAAACCGAGGTAGAAATCGCGCTGACGGCGAAACTGGCGCCACGAACCCTGCACGTAGTAGCGCTCGCTGGTCTCGTCCGCGCTGTCGTCGGTCAGGTTGGCCGACCCATCGACTTTCCACTCGCGGACACGGGTGCGCGACGACAAACCGCCGGCAAAATCGAAGCTGCGACGATCGTTCGCCTTCGCCGTGTCGAGACCCGCGCTCACGTAGCCATCAAGCCGGTCGACGAGGTCACCGCCAAGGATTGGTTGGGCCCGCACCACGCTGGACATCGACACTCGCTCTGCGCGGCCTTGCGGGTTTCGCCGCACCTGCAGGTGGGCGTGTTCGGCCCCCTCGACGAGCTGACCGTAATAGCGGGCACCGTCAGACCGTTCGAGCAGCAGGAACTGATCCGACTGCAGACGAGCGATCTTGTCCCACTCGATGTAAACGGTGCCCATGTGGTCCGTGCTGAACCGCATGCGGTTGTGCTCCATTCCCTTGATCTCGCCTGTAATGCGGTCGCCGTTCATCAGGTCCACGACGTCCGTCTTGGGCGCCGCCGCGAGCGGCCAGGCCACCAGCGAGCAGCATGCTGCGACGCTCGCGAGCGCCGAGACCCCCAATGGCCGAGCCCGGCCGCGAATGGCCGGTTGCACGAATGACATCACGACGCCCTCCACCTTTTCTTCCGCGGCATACTACCCGCAGGCTTCGTGCACCTTCAGCTGATACACCTCCGATTCTTCGTCGCCGACCCATCGCCTGCCCAGTACGCACAAACGTCGGGCGACATGCGGGGCAGCCGAGGCCGGCTGGGGAACACGAGATAGCGAACGCCCAGCGCTCTTCCATCGACGAGTTGCGCCGACTCCGTTTGCGCTCATTGCGGAGTCTCTCGGTCCCGCTTGGATTTACGATGAACCTGCACGAAACCCAAGCCGGGCGGACGTTCTTCGCGCTGTCGATCGACCAGTACGACGGCAGCCTGCGCGACTATCGGGTGATGTCGACCTGGCAGCCGAAGCCCTGGGCTGGCATCGGAATTGGGTACAACGGCTTCACGGTCGACGTCGATGTCGACGGGGGCGGGTTCAACGCTTCACTGGACTGGACATACGACGGGCCGATCATCTTCTACAGCGCCTCCTTTTGATCGGCTGCCGTCGACTGATGGTATGCGGCGAAGCGCTGCGGAAGACTGCTGCCGTCGCACCAGTACGGGATCCTGCCTACAGACTCGTGGTCGCTGCGGATGGCTGATGTCACACGCTCAAATTTCAGCTCTGGAAAGGAAGCCTACACTTTTATTTGGTGCCAGCACGTGCGTTGGAATTCGATCGAAACGGAGCGTCTGACAGGTGGCTCGACGACCTCAGGGCGTATTGGCGCAGTACTGCAGCAGTAGAGAACTGGCCGGGCGAGCCTGCCAAGGCGTGACGACGTTTCACATGGAGCAGACCACATGAGAAATTCCAGGTTCGGGATCCACTGCCTGTTGGCAGGGGCAATCCTTGCGGTTGGCATACTGCCGGCCGGCGCCTCGGCAGAGGACAGCGGCAGGTCATTCGAGATCTACGGCTTCGCCCAGGCCGACTTCATCATGGACGTGGGCGGGCGCCTCGACCCTGCGTGGGACGACGCGTTCCGGCCGTCGAAGATCTGCATCGACGGCGCCTGCGGTTCCGACGGGCAGTCGAGCGTCAGCGTCAAGCAGTCGCGCTTCGGTGTCAAAGGCTTGATGCCGACAGGCACGGGCACTGCGCCGCTGAATTTCAAGTTCGAGTTCGACCTGTTCGGGGTCGGTGTGGACGCGGGCCAGACCACGTTCCGCTTGCGTCACGCCTACGGCGAATGGGGCCAGTTCCTGGCGGGGCAGACCAACAGCCTGTTCATGGACGGCGACGTGTTCCCGAACACGATCGACTACTGGGGCCCGACAGGAATGGTCTTCTACCGCAACGTCCAGATCCGCTGGACGCCGTACAAGACCGACACCAGCCATTTCGCGGTCGCCATCGAGCGACCGGGCAACGACGTCGATCCCGGCAACCTCCGCCTGATCGAGGGGCTCGAGGGCCTGCAGGTGCAGAACGACGAGGAGTTACCCGACCTCACCGCGCAGTTCCGCTACGGCGGCGACTGGGGCCACGTGCAACTCGGCGGCATCCTGCGCAAGGTCGGCTTCGAGTTGCGCCCGGAGGACGGCGACGAGTGGACGGACGGCAGCGAGACAGGCTGGGGCCTGAACCTCGGCACCGTCTTCAATGTGCTGTCGCAGGACAAGGTGCTGCTGCAGGTGGTCTACGGCGAAGGCATCGCCAGCTACATGAACGACGGCGGCATGGACCTCGCGCCGAACGTGACGCTCGACGACGGCGACGTCATCACCGACGTCGAGGCCGAGGCCGTTCCGCTCACCGGCGTGCTCGCGTACTACGACCACTACTGGAACGACCGCTGGTCGACCTCGATCGGCTACAGCTACACCGAGGTGGACAACACGAACTTCCAAGGCGACGGCACGTTCAACAAGGGCGAGTACGCCTCGACCAACCTGCTGTACTACCCGGCGGACAACCTGATGTTCGGCGCCGAGGTGCTGTGGGGCAAGAAGACGACCAACGGCGGCGCATCGGACGACGACGTCCGCTTCCAGTTCACGGCGAAGTACACCTTCGGCACCAAGCTCTGACGGGAGAACACGGATGACCGGCAGGAACACGTTTGCAGGCGTCATGGCCGTCGCGGCCATGAGCGCCCTGTCATTTGCGGCCGTCCCGGCCTACGCGCGCGGTCCCGCGCCGGACCCGGCGGTCAAGGACTTCCAGCGCGTGGTCGATGCGGCCTACGCGAAGTACAAGGATCTCAAGGACGGCAAGAATGCCGACTACATTCCGATCCTCACCGAGACGCCGAGCGACCTGTTCGGCGTGGTCATCGTCGCGAAGGACGGCAAGGTCTACAGCGCCGGCGACGTGGACTACATCTTCTCGATCCAGTCGGTTTCGAAGCCGTTCACCGCAGCGCTGGTGATGACGCAGCAAGACCCGAAGCTGCTGAGGGAAAAGATCGGCGTCGAGCCCACCGGCCTGCCGTTCAACTCCAAGCTCGCGCTCGAGATCTACCAGGAGCGCTCGGTGAATCCGCTGGTGAATGCCGGCGCGATCGCGGCGGTAAGTCTGGTGCAGGCCAGTTCCGAGCAGGACCGCTGGAACCAGGTTCTGCAGAACCTGAGCGACTTCGCCGGCCGGCCGTTGACTGTGCTCGAGAAAGTGTACGAGTCCGAGTACACGACTGCCTTCGGCAATCGCGGCATCGCAAACCTGCTCTACAACTGGGGTCGTCTCTACAGCGAGCCCGAGGAAGCCCTGCGCGTCTACACGCGCGAGTGCTCGGTGGGCGTCAGCGCGAAGGACCTCGGGATGATGGGAGCGACGCTTGCGAACAGCGGCGTCAACCCGATCACGAAAAAGCAGGTGATGCCGGCGAAGAACGTGCCCGAGCTGCTCGCGATCATGGCGACGGCAGGTTTCTACGACGAGTCGGGCGACTGGATGTTCACCGCGGGCCTGCCGGCCAAGACGGGCGTTGGCGGCGGCATCGTCGCGGTCGTGCCGGGTCGATTCGCGATCGCGGCATTCTCGCCGCGACTCAACGAAGCCGGCAACAGCGTGCGGTCGCTGAATGCGATCCGCGACATCGCCGGTGAACTCGGCGTCGGGGTGTTCGGCGCGAACCCGAATTGAGGAGCACAACGGTAGCAGCGTTCGGTTGAGTCGGATCGTCGGGGCGTTTGCCTCGCCGTCCGCCTGGTGTGGAATCGGGGGGTCGATGTCTAGGAGTTGGCGCATTGCGGTCGCGGCCGCGGTCAGCCTGGCGGCAGGCGCCGCCGGCGCGCAGGCGGCCTCGGGTTCGATCGAGGAGCGCCTGCAGCGACTCGAGGCCGAGCAAACGGCCATGAAGCAGCAGCAGGCGGAGCTCGAGCGCCAGCTGCAACAGCGCGAGGCGCGCATCCAGGAACTCGAGCGCCAGTTGGAGGTGCAGGGCGGAGCCGATGTTCCGCCGGTCGTCGGACCCGCGCCCGCGGCCGCGCCTGGTCCGACCGCCGCGCCACAAATTGAGGTGGCGCCCGCCGCGGGTACAGGTCCAGCAGTGCCCGTCGCGAGGGAGCCCACAGGCAAGGAATCGTTCACGCCAAAATACGAGACCTGGGGTGTCTACGACCCGGGCGACGGCTTCCTGGTCGGGCGCAGCGACTTCGGCGAGCTCGACGTCAGTGCGTATGCGATGGCGCGCTACATGGACCAGCACGATTCCGATGGCGTCTTCACCGACCACTTCGGCAACGAGCGTGCGGTCGATCCCCGCAACGACATCTTTTCGCACCGGATCATGGTGTTCCTGAAGGGCTGGATGGGCAGCGAGAAGCTCATCTACAACATCACGCTCTGGACCGTGAACACGACCGACCAGGACGCGATCTTCGCGAACCTCGGCTACCAGTTCAGCCGCAAGTTCAGCCTGTACGCGGGCCTGTCGGGCAACCCGGGCTCGCGGTCCCTCAGCGGCTCGCACCCGTACTGGCTCGCCCATGACCGCGTCATGGCGGACGAGTTCTTCCGGCCGTTCTTCGGCTCGGGCATCTACGCCACCGGCGAGGCGCTGCCGGGCCTGTGGTACACCGCCACCATCACGAACAACAACAGCGCGCTCGGCGTAAAGGCGAGCCAGCTCGACCGCAAGTTCAGCTACGGCGGCACGCTCTGGTACATGCCGACGACGCACGAGTTCGGCCCGCGCGGCGGCTACGGCGACTGGGAATGGCACGAGGACCTCGCGACGCGCTTCGGCGTCTCGGCGTTCCGCAGCCCCGAGCAGAGTTTCCGTGCCGCTTCGGGCGCCAATCCCGAGAACACCACGCTGCGGCTCGCCGACAGCGTGAACCTGTTCGAGACCGGCGCGCTCGCGCCGGGCGTCACGATCGACACGGCGGACTACCGCGTGCTCGCGCTGGACGCGGGCATGAAATACAAGGGCACCTTCCTGCAGGCCGAGTATTACCAGCGCTGGCTGGACGAGTTCGTGGCCGACGGCGTGCTACCCGTCAGTGAAATCAAGGATACCGGCTTTTACGTGCAGGCCTCGTTCTTCCCGATCAAGCAGAAGCTCGAGCTCTACGGCATCACGTCGCAGGTCTACGGTGACGACGATGCCGGATTCGGCAACAGCTCGGAGTACGGCATCGGCCTGAACTGGTACCCGTACCCGACGCGCAATCATCGCCTCAACGTGCAGCTGCTCGACGTCAACAAGTCGCCCGTCAGCAGCACGTTCGGCTACTACACGGGCGGCCAGGACGGCTGGACGCTCGCGTCGTCGTTCTCGGTCTTCTTCTGAGCGCCGGCCGGGGAGCGTGAAATGCAACTTCGACGTGGATCGGCAATGGCGCTGCTGGCCGCGGCGCTCGTGCTGGCCGCGACGACGGTCACCGGGGCGAGCGACCCGCCCACGCCGCAGTACATCTACAGCGACTCGCATTTCCACCTGACCAACTACGTGCAGGAAGGCACGGACATCCGCGACTACCTGCGCATGATGGACGGCGTGGTCAAGCGATCGACGCTGTTCGGCCTGCCGCTGCAGCAGATGTGGCAGTACGGTAACACCGGTGACTTCGCGCCCTGGTATTACCTGCAGA